>QNBX01000111.1 GCA_003644265.1 Planctomycetota bacterium | reverse complement strand
CACGACAGCCTGGCTGAGCGGTCGCGCCACCGCTGGGACGGCCCGGGGGCGCGGATCTACGGCGCGTTCAGCCCCGCCCGGGACCGGCGCGACCTGGTGACCGAGCTCCAGGACGAGGTGGCCGACCAGCCGAACTACGCCCACGCCATCGACGCCAAGCTGAGCCACTGGCGTGCGCGCCGCCTCGAGCTGCGCCTGCGCCTGGCGCTGGTGCGACTCTGCGCGCGCGTGTCCTGGTGGGCCATCGGTGCCCCAGGCCGCTGGCCGGCGTGCGTGCGTGGCAGGATGGCCTACGTCGAATACGAGCACGGCTGGCCCAGCGACGTTCCGCCCACATGACCGACCCCAACACGGAGACCCCATGTACACCGAACTGCACTACAACGCCGAGCTCAAGCACGGGCCGCCGCCCGAGGTGCTCCGCGTCCTCGAGCACATGATCGGAGAGGGTACGTTCGAGACCTTCTTCGGCGACCTGCCCGACCATGACCTCTTCACCTCGCCGCGCTGGGACACCATGCTCCGCGGCGAGAGTGAGAGCTTCGCGGCCGACACGCACTCGACGCTGCGCCTCGACGAAGTCAGCGACACCTATCTCCTTTGCATCCGCTCGAACTTCAAGCAAACCGCCAGCGAGATCGCTCGGTTTATCGCTTGGCTCGGGCCCTACGTCGACGCCTCCACTGGTGACTTCCTCGGGTTCTACCGCGATGACGACTCCGAGGTGCCCACGCTGATCCTCCAGCCGGCGCCCGCAGCCTAGGCCGGCGGAGTGCCTGGGCCTGCGATGCCGCCTCCCGCGAGGAACTCCATGCCGGCCTCGGCAATCCAATCCTCGTAGTGGTTCTTCCCGCCCCAGGTGCCCGTGTTGCACTCGTTCATGGTCAACCTGCAGAACTCCTTGAGCGCGTCGCTGCGCACGGTGTCGTTCGGGTAGACCAGCCGGATCAGTGCGTAGACAGGGCCGACGAGGAATCGTGAGTTGACGCCCTTGGCCAGGCTGCTGCTGTCGCCGTTCTTGCCGAGCTGGATGCCTGGCCCCGAGGGGACGGGTGGGGCGGCGGTGCCGCTGGGCGACGCGATGCTCGCGGCAATGGCCGTGTCTTCCCAGATGCCATAGAGCGGAATGCGCGGGAAGCGATACGTCACATCGAACGCGGTCGCCCCGGCCTGCTCGATCAGGTAGTCGGCGGCGTATTTGAGCTGCACGAGGATTCGCTTGCGGAGCGGGTGACAGTTTCCCCACCAGCCGTAGGCGTCCCAGAGATCCACCACGTTGATCAGCCCCTCGATCAAGACGCCGGTCATCCAGCTGTTGCAGCTGCGCGCGTACGGGACCAGCTCTGTCACGTCGGAGCCTGGCGCCTCCGCGAACGTCAGCCCGTAGTGCTCCTCCCACATGTCGCGGCAGTGCCCGTTGTTTAGGTGGTAGCTCTCGCCACTGCCCGCCCCCGTGTCGTCCGTCGGCATGCCGAGCCAGTTGTGGCCCTCGAGGTTCGTCACTGCCTGCTCGCAGTAGAACATCACATCGGGCTTGTTGACGTGGCTGACCCAGCCTGCGATCTCGCCGTCGTCCAGTAGCGGCGCCATGTAGGCCATCGACCGGAAGGACCAGCCGTGTGCGCGCGACCCAAACCACTCCGTGTCCAACAGCACATGGCCCGCGTTGGACAGGAACTGACCCACGGCTGTCTGCGCGGCAGCGAAGGATCGGTAGGCCAGAGCAAACCAGACCTGGGCGTCGATGCACATGTGCTGAGCAAGCGGGACTGGCCATCCGACGCCTGGCCAGCCCGCCATTCCGGGTGGCATGGTGCCCGACAAAATATCGGAGAATCCGCCGTAAGCGTTTCCGTAGCCCTGCCCAACCCGCCAGTCCGGATTGTCGATCGGGCGCCACACGACATTGGCGCCGCGGATGCCCTGTGAGAACGTCCACTGTTGCCCGAACCAGCGTATGTCGGAGTTGTCTGCGCCCAGCACCAGCGCGACCGCCGCGGGCACGAAGTGCGCCGACACGCGCGGGCTGGCGGCTTCCTGCGGGAACTTGTTGTCGCCACCGAAGTCGGCAAACTCGACTTCCCAATGGCCCCAATCCTTGAAGGTGGCGAGCTCCGCCAGCTGCTCGGCGCTCAGGCCGGCGGCGTCGATCTGCGCCTGGACGTACTCCGCGAGCGGCGTGCTCAGTAGGCCGGAGTCAACGGCTGGCCCGGCTGGGTAAGCGTCGATCCAGAACGAGTACATCATCGTCATGCCGAGGCCGCGCGAGACGTTGGCAATCGTTCGTTGCACGATCAGCGTGCCGTCGTCCACGATCTCTACGAGCAGGATGTCGGTGACGCCAACCCCAACACTGATCTTGGTGACGTCGCCGTACCAAATGCCGATCTCTCGCCCGTACCGCCAAACCGAGAACGATGGGCCGTGCGCGAACACTCCGTCGCTCGGCAGCATGGTCGCGGTGCCGTCGAACGTGATGCGTGGAACGTCGGTCATCTGGGCGTGCCTGCCGGGCCGTGCTTCGCCAGCACGGGCTGGCTTGAGCGCGCACCGACGTAGGCCATGCCGGCGCTTGCGAGCCCCGCGAGGTCGCCGTGGCGGACCGCGCGGGCGCCGGCAGCAACCACAGCTCGGCCACGCGGGCCGGCGAGCGCGAGCCCGAGCATCGACAGGGCGCCCCACCCGACGGCCGGCCAGTCGGTGCCGGGGTCATCCCGGATCGCCACGATGCGCTCAGCCTCAGCCAGCCGCACGGGATCCACCTCGCGGCCGTGCGCGTGCTGGGCGATCAGGTACTTTGCCGCGTCGTACTCCTCATCGGTGACGGTGAGCGGCGCGCACGCAGCGAGGGCGAGCAGCAGCAGGATCAGCAGCTTCATCAGTGGGCCTCGGGGTCGTCGATGTCATGGTGGCGCAGCAACGCGACCATGCGGCGAGCGTGCGCGTTCATCTTGAGCTCGAGGCTGCTCACGCCGAACGGCTGCCGGTGCTGCTCGATCAGCCGGTCAAGCGACTCGTTGGCACGACACAGCTCGCCCATCAAGCGCTGCCCGTTTTTCAGCTCGACGCCCAGCTTGACCAATAGGGGCAGCGCGATCGCAGCGACCGCGAGCCAGTTGGTGGAGACCGGCGCGTCTTGCGGCGCGGGCGTTGCTGCAACGACGACGGCGCACGCGCCGAACGAGAACAAGAGCCAGAGAGCAAGTGAGCGAAGTGGCGGCGTAGACAAGGAATGTCTCCGGCGGGACGATCAAGGTGTTGAACGGCTCGACGGAGCCCTCCGCAGAGAGAGCGAGTGTTTGGGCTTTGTGCGGACGCGAGAGATCCGCATTACAGGCGCCGGGACAGCTCGCGGTTGAAGGTGCCGTTGCTGATCATCTCGATCACCGTGCCGGCGACCGCAGACAGAGTCCCGGCGATGTCGAGCGCAGAGCCCGCGTTCATCGTGCACGCCTCGTCGAACTCGAGCGTAATCCGCGTGCCGGCCGGCGGCGTGTACATGTTGTTGATCGTCGTGTTGCCGAGGACGAGGCAGAGTCCGTTGTGCGCCTCCGGCGGGACGTGCAGCAGGTCGGCGCTGGCAGCCGTGGGGAGCGTCTCCACGTCGCCACCCGTGACGATGTTCCGGAATCGCTGAGTCTTCACCGCTGTGTTGCTGGCGGCCTGGCTGATCTCGTTGCCGAGCGTCTGCGCCTCAAGGACGAGGCTGCTATAGAGCGAGTTGACGCCCGCCGCCGAGGTGTCAAACTTGAGTTCGTAGTTGCCTCCGCTCGTCTCGCTGTTGCCGACGTAGCCGTCGTGGAGATTGATCTGGCTTGCATCGTCCTAGACGTGGATCCCGTGGCAGGTGGCGTAGGCGTTCACCTCCGTGCTGCCGCAGCTCGCAATCTTGAAGTTGCCGATATTGAGCCGCGTCGTCTCGCGGTCGGCCGGCGTCAGCGGGGACACCAGCGAGCCCTTTTCGACGACGAGCCCGGTGCCTGGCGCGTTGGTGATCGAGAGACCGGTCAAGGTCAGTCCGTTCAGGCCACGTACACGCGCGCCGAGGCCGAGCTTGTCGCTCCCGCTCCATAGACTCGAGCTGCCCCCGATGATGTTCAGCCCGGTGATCGTCAGCGCGGTGACGTACACATTGTCGGCCACGTCGAGCCCGATCACGTCCTTGTCGTCGCCGTCGCGTCGGCTGGAAAGGTTGCTCCAGGCGCCTGAGATTGCGGCGGTTGCGGTCGTGAGGGACGCGGGATCAGGGTCCACCTCATCGAGCACCGTGTTCTGGAGCATGTAGCCGCAGAGCGTATTCGCATTGCTGTTCAGGTTGCTGACGGTGTACTTGGCCATCCCGTCAAACACGAACCCGTGGCCGCCGTTGTTGCTCGACTTGCAGTTGCTCACGATGCACTGGGTCGTCTCGCTCGGGCCGTCGCCGAGGCCGTCGCCGTCCGTGTCGGAGAAGGACCGCGCGCGCCACCAGAAGCCGGGCGCGGCCTCAGAGGCCGCTTGGGTCTCGCCGCAATAGCAGTTGTCGGCCTGGAGGTTTGCATAGGTGCTGTTCTTAGCGCCTAGGAACTTGAAGCCACCCGACGCCGCGAACTGGACCTGAGTATTCGTGATGATCGACGTGTTGCCAGCCGAGCTGCCCGCCGGGTTGACCGAGCAATCCTCAAGCACCCCCAGCGCGGTGCTCTTGTAGACGCGGACGTGGTCGATGTGCGTCCGGCCCGCATCGAACAGGCGCAGGGCAGACCGGCCGGCGCCGCCGGCCCATTCCTTTGCGTTGTAGTCGCTGTTGCCGTTGATGTTGAGGGCGTGAATGCCACAGCGGTACGTCGAGTCGGTCTGCTCCATCCCAGAGGTCGGCACGCCGATCGTCAGGACATGCGGCAGCTCTGCGTAGTCCGCCTGCATCAACGTGGCGCCGTGGCAGAGCAAGGTGATGCCCTGCTGCTGGAGATACAGCTCGTCCTCGGTGATCCACAGGCCCGGAGGCAAGCACCCCATGGTCGTGCTCTTGGGGCCGCCCGCGACGGACTCAGCCTCGAGCGCGGTGAGCCACTCGGCGAGCGGTTCCGTGTTGTCGACCAGCGCGCCCGGCGTCCCGCCGAAATCGTAAGGCGTGAGGGCATTGCCCGACGGGCCCAGCGCCGACGCGCCCAGCGCCTGCGCAATGTCATCCCACCAGTTGCCCGGGTGCCGCTTGAGGAGCTCGAGCCGTCCTGCTCGCGGCCCGATCTCTTGCAGCTTGTCCCAGAGTGAGGTGGCCGGCATGGCCGCACCGTGTCAGGACTCCCCGGCCTTTCAACCGTCCGGCGGACGGCGAGACCGGGGCGCTGAACTTCCCCGACTAGCATCGTCCGGATCCTGGCCTGACCGGCCGTGGGGGCCCCGCGCCTGCTTAGCCGCGTTGCTGGGCGGGGCCCCTGAGATGGCGGTGCATCGCCTGAGACCGCGTGATGCCGCCCCCCGCTCAGCGCCGCGGCCGCACGCCCAGCAGCCGCGAGGGCGCCTCACCCGACAGAACCTGGTGCACGGCCTCGGCCGCCTCATTCATGGCCCGGGCCGGGTACTGCAGCACGCTGCCCCCGAGCATGTTCACCGTGCGCCACAGCCCGGCGTCGACCTCACCCTGCCGGATCTGGCCCAGCACGTCGCTCAGGGCATCCACGGCACCCAGGCCGGCCGGCGGGCCCGACTGGTAGCCCTGCAAGGTGCCCCCGAGCTCGCGCAGCAGCGGCGCGGTGTCAAACACAGACGCCCCGCCATCGCGCACCATCTCCCCGATCACATCCTCCCAGTCCCGCTCCTCATCGTTGGAGGAGGCCCAGGCGGCCGACGCGAAGCCCAGCACCACGGCCTCGGTGAAGTAGAGCACGCCCATCTCCGCCAGGAACTTGGCGAACGAGCCGGGCTCGCGCCACTTCGTCTGCGAGGCCTTGAGCCGCGTCAGGTTGAACTTGAGGCCGGCCTCGGTGAAGTAGGTCGTGAGGATCCGCAGCAACGGGGTGCCGCGTTCCCACCACGACATGTCCACCGTCTGGCCGCCGCTCTGGCTGTCCTTGACGGCTTGGTCGGCGCGCGCGATGACCTCGAGCTCCCAGCTGGCCAGCTCCGCGCCGCGCGGCATCTCGGCCATGGACTTCTCGTACTGGGCCAGCCAGGAGATCGCGTCGGCCACCTGCTGCGACTTGCTCAGCATCCAGAAGGCCGACTCGTGGGCTGAGTCGCGCAGCGTCGAGGGCAGCTTCTGCCGGTTCTCCTGCAGCTCGCGCTGGAAGCTGCCCTTGGGACGCTCGGCCATGAACTTGGACTTGGCTGCGATCCCCGCGATGACCTGGTTCATCGACAGCGGGCTGCGCAGCAGCCGGCGCGTCCCCAGCAGCACCCACTTGGGGCCGATGCGCAGCATCGCGTTCTTGACCCCGAACAGCTGCATCAGCGCCGACTTGGCGCGGAAGCCCAGGTTGGCCACCACCGTGCCCTGGCGCAGGTAGGCCAGCAGCTGCTCGAGCGGGTTGCCGGCGGCACCTGAGTTGTTCGCCACGTCGCCCAGCCAACTGCTGAGCTCGCCGTAGGCCGCCTTGCCGTAGTGCGACTGCACGGCCTGCTTGAGATCCCGGTCCCCCAGGATGCCCTGCACGTCGAGCACCGCCTCGCGCATGGTGATGGCGTGGGTGGTGTCCAGCAGGTGCTTCACCTCCACACCCACATCGAGCCGCAGCCGGCCGTGCACCACCTCCAGGCGGTCCTTGGTGAAGCCCATCTGCATCATCGAGGCCGGCGTACGACCCTGCTTGAGCGACGCGAGGCCGTCCACCACGTCGGAGGACAGCGAGCGCTCGTCCTTGTAGGCCAGCGGCAGGTACGAGCCGGCGAAGTCCACCTCGCCGGCGTCGGTGGTCTGCAGCCGCAAGCGCGCCTTGGTCACGGGGAGGGGCGTCTGCCCGACCAGCCGCTCCTGGATCGCGACCACCTGGCTGAAGAGCTGATCGAAGAGAGCTGCGCGGTCGCTCGCGAAGGCCACGTCCGCCTGCGTGAACGACGCCAGCACGGCCTGCAGCTGGCCAGGTGACAGCACCTGCCGCACGCGCTGCCGGCCCTCGAGGTTGCCCATGTGGCCCAGCACCGAGAGCCGGTCCTGGTGCGAGAGCGGGACGCCTTGCAACTCGTAGCGGCGGTTCATGTTGCCCCGCTCGGCCTTGCTGAAGTGCGTCTTGTACAGGGCCGCGTAGGCCTCCAGGGTCTGCCGCTGCAGGATGGCCTTCTCGTCCGTTGCCTCGTTCAGCGGGCGCACCAGCAGGGTGACGGCAGGGCCACCGTCCTCGCCGCCGTCGATCTGCCGGGCGAGGTAGCCGGCCTTCACGCCGCCGGCGAGGACGCCCTCGAACTTCTCGCGGAACGTCTCGCGCCCGGTCTCGGCGCCCACCACGACCGGCCGGGGGGGCTTCGACGCGCTGGCCTGGTTGGCGATCGCCAGCGCCGCCTCGCGGCGCGTCTGCCAGCGCTGGGCCTTGAGCAGCACGTCCTTGGTCTTGGCCAGGTGGTAGATCGCATCCAGCGTGGTGCGGATGCCGTGGAGCTGCTCCACCGTGAGGCTCTGGTGATCCGCGCGGAAGGCCTCGTTCAGCACGTGCTCGGGCACCAGCACGTCGAGCCCCTGCTCGCGTTGCGTCGTGACCCACTCGGCGAGTGTGCCCCGGCGCTCGGCCTCGGGCCGGCTGATCGTGCGGAACTCGAAGCGCTCGAGGATGGCGTTGGCCTGGTCTTTGTAGGTGTGCCCGGCCCGCGTGAACGTCTTCTGGGCGCCCTTGTCGCCGTAGAAGCGCAGCTTGCCCACGTCGACATCCGCCTCCTTGAGCATGCGGTTGGCGACGCGGTACAGCTCGTGGTTGAAGCGCTCGTGGTCCTTGGCCTGGGCGGCCAGCTGCCACGACCCGTTGCGGGCCAGGTCCGCCGCCCGGTTGCTCTGGGAGCGGGCCCGCGCCAGGTAGGTGTACGGGCGGATCTCCTTCAGCGGCAGGGGGGCCAGCAGCTTCTCAGCACGGGCTCGCAGCGCCGCGAGCGGGGCCACGCCATCAAAGGCGCCTGTGCGCATGCCGGTGTCGATCGAGCGCGCCGCCCCGGTCGCTGCGGCCTCGATGCGCGCGTCGCGGGCGACCCGCTGCTGGCGTCGCATCTCGCGCCGCAGCTGCCGGGCCTCGCGCTCGAGCAGGAGGGCCCGCTCGCCGTTGGCGACGGCCTTGCGCGCGAGGGTGCGGATCTCGCGCGTGCTGAGCAGCTCGGGGAACTCATTGCGCAGGCGCACCCGGGCTCGGTGGTCCACGACCTTGCCCGGATCGCGCAGGGCCAGCATGGCCTGGATCAACGCGTCGCCCGAGGGCAGCCCGGCGGAGGACGCGGCGGTGTCCGCCGTCATGCCCTTCTCGGCCAGCACACCCAGCTCCTCGAGCAGGCGTGCTTCGAGGCTGCCCTCGCCGTAGGCCGCGTGGATGTCGGCGCGGGCCAGCTTGGCGTCTTCGGTGCCGTCGGGGAGCGGCGAGCCGTCGGGCTGCTTGCCGTCCTGCAGGTGCGCCAACGCGCGCATGGCCGGCTGCTCGTTGAGCAGCCGCTGCTCCTCGGCGCGCAGCGTCTTCATGCGCTGGCCGCGCTCGGCCCGCCGTTGGGCGGCCAGCGAGGCCAGCTCGTCGCGCGTGATGCGCTCGCGCGCCATGTCCTGCGCACGGCTGGCCTGGGCGGCGTAGGAGGCCCGTTCCGCCTCGGTCATGCCCGCCAGCACCTCGGCCGGCAGGGACGGCACGCCGACCTCGTACTGCGCCGCCTCGATGGCTTCGTCGGTGGCCAGCAGCCGGCCCATGATCGCGCGCACGTCGTCGCTGAGCTCGACGTCCAACTCGGTGGCGCTCTTGTAGATGCGCCGCAGCCAGGACGCGAAGGCTGCGAAGACCCGTCGCAGCGCCGCGGTGGGGGCCTGCCCCTCGCGCAGGTACGACTCGAAGCCGCGCGCGAACTGCTCGTGCTGCTGCCGCTCGATCGGCTGGCCGTCAGCCAAGCCCATCCAGGCGCGCACGGCCTGGTGGTCCTCGCGCAGCTGCTGCGGGGCGCCCTCGGTGCCGGCCAGGTCCTCCAGGATCTGCAGGTACACGTGGCCCAGCTCGTGGAACCACGTGGAACGGTTGGCCCTGCTGAAGAACGAGAGGTCGAACACCCGCCGCCCGGCGTCGTCCGGCTCGCCAAAGGCGGTCTGCCCGCGCTTGGCCTGGTCGAGCTCGGTGCGCCCCGGGTCTACTCCTGGGGCTTGCCCGTCGCCTTGCTGGGTGCCGGGGTCTCGGGCTGCGAACTCTTGGTGAACGAGTGAGGCGCGCTCGCGGAGCCGACCGTCCACCCTCTTGAGTAGATCGGGTGATCCGAAGGCGCCTTCACCCTGCGCAATTTGCCTGCGATAGTTTTCGCCATCGGTGTCTGTACTCCAGTCGTTCGCGAAGAAGAAGGAATCCGCCGCGAAATCAGCGACTTCTCCCAGACCCACCACAAGCCCTGCTGCGTCCGTCACAGCAGTCACGATCTCGGGTGTGACCCGAGCGTCCAGCCCTAAGTGTAGCAGCACAAACCCAGAGGCATCCGGGAAGTAGGCGAAGTCCTTTTCTCCGCCCTCGACGCCATGAGCCGCGGTCTCGGCCTTCAAGGTGTCGAAGACACGCTGAACCGCATCCCGCGTGGGAGGGGCTCCGGTGTCGTAGGCGAAACCCGCCTTCGAGCCGCCCTCGCTCGGCGAGAAGCCTGCCACGGCTTCCTGCTGCGTGAGCAGCCCACGCAGCAGCTGGTAGAGCTGCGCGTCCTCGGGCGACGAGAAGCCCGTCAACTGGTCGGCGGGGTTGAACTCCAGCGTGCCCGCGCTGTTCAGGTAGGCGCTGTCGGCCGAGGTGGTGATGCTTGGCGTGACGTCCAGGCCGGCTGCCCGCATCTCCTGCCCGATGATGTCCTCGCCCGTCGCAGGGTCCCGCAGCGCGGCGGACATCGCCTCGTGGAACTCCTGCCGCACGGCCGCCGGCGCGCTGTGCAACCACGTCAGGACGCCCGAGTTGGCGCCCGGGATGTTCTCGGCGCTGACGATCGGCCCCTGCTTCGGATCCGGTTCGCCTGGCTCAACCCGCGAGACACTCGCGCCGTGCGGGTCGGCCTCGGCCGCAGCGGCTAGGAGCCGGCTGTCGGCTCCTCGCCCGCCGGAGTCGTCGGCGTCTTCGAGGACCCGCTCTCCGGCATCAGGTTGTTGCCGCGCGGCGGGCCCTCCAGGATCAGCCCCTCCTCCGGCATCCGATACCGCGTCGAGCTGCCGTCCAAGGGGCTCCCGTTCGCCGTACTGCTGGGTGTCGCCTCCTCGTCCTTCTCGGGTGGCTGCGAGCTCTTCGTTGAGGATGGACGCGACTTCACGCCGGAGACGAGCGCCCCGCGATGGATGGGGTGCCCCTTCGGCCAGCCCTTGTGCGGCGAGTTGATCTTCAGCGTTCCCATAGTCGGTTCCCTTTCGAAGCTCCGCTGCGTAAGCGGTCTCCTGGCTCACCTCGAAGTCCCCGTCGAGGGTCTCCGTGACGGCGGCCACTGACTCGATGATAGCCCGGGCCTCACTGTCCGTGAGGCCGGAGATTGTCATGAACCCCTCAGCCGTGCTGTGCCCGACGACCCGGTCGTTCTCCGCGTAGAGCGCCTCGTAGAAGGCGTCGATGTCCGCGGAGCGATACCCGTCGGGAAGGTGGACGATCACTGATTCCGAGGCCGTCAGGCCCGGCGCAGCGGCCTTCGCCACGATGAACATGGCCTCCTGGTCCAGCGCCTCCCCCAGGGCCTTGGCGACGCCCACAGCGGCCCCGCGGGTCTCGACGCGCACGGCGATGGACGGGTTCCCGGCGCCCTTCCAGCCGCCCCGTTGCGTGTGGATCTCACCGGTGGCGCCCGCCTCCTTCAGCACCATCGGCACGACCCGAGCGGCGACCCGGTTGCTCACGTCGACCTTCTGCTCGGGCGCCAGCTTGTTCCACGCCTGGACCGCCTTGCCGTCCCTCGGGTCGGGCGCGATCTCAACCGACACATCGGCTCCGCTCGGCTGCTCCGGGCCAACGGGCTGTGCGAGCACCGACGCGGCCTTGCCCGTGGTCGCCCCCCCGAAGCGCACTGGGAAGCGGCCCAGGAACTCCTGCAGCGGCATCCCGGCGCGGGTCGCCAGCGTCTGCATGGCGTGGATGTGCACCTGCGCCGAGAGCTGGGCGTCGCGCGGGCTGTGGCCGGCGGCGGCTGCCCCCTGCAGCGCGGCGGCGCGCAGCTGCTCGACCGCCTCGCCAGTGGCCGTCCGCTCCGACTCGATGGTCTCCAGGTGGGTGAGGGCCTCTTGCCGTTCGTCGCGGGCCGCAGACAGGCGCGAGACGCCCGGAGCCGGGCCGTCCGGCTCACCTGTCGCGGGCTGCCCCTCGGCCTCTGCTGGCCCCTCGTCGGGCTTGGTGAGGCTGTCCATCGCCTCGTCTTCGAGCCGCTCGATCTCCTGGTCGAGCGCGCGCACCTGGCGCTGCAGCTTGCGCTCCTCCTGGAACAGCACCGTGGAGGCTTCGACCTCCTGCTCGAACGACGCCGCGATGTCGTTCCCGGCCTGGGCCTCGGCCTCCGCTTCGGCCAGGTTCGCCCCGCCGGGGCGGAAGCGCGCGAGGCGCAGCAACGCCTCGCCGTCCGCCGTCCCTGCCAGCTCCTCGATGAACGACCCCAGCGGGATCTCCAGCGCGCCGGTCGAGGCCGCCTCGTGGTACTTGGCTGCGCCCTGGGTGGGCAGCACCCGCTCGAGCGCCTCCACCGGGCTCTGCCCCTGCCCTCGGAAGTGGGCGTCCCAGTCGTCACGGTCGATGGAGGCCGCCACGACCTCACCCTGCTGCCCGGCGATCTGGCTGGCCACGAAGTCGCGCAGCGCGGCGGGCAGCCGCTGGGCGGTCTTGGACTGAGACCAGGCGGTGACCGCACCCCGCACCGCCTGGGCGTCCTGCTGCGCTCGGGCGCGGCGTTCGATGCCCGCGATGACCGGGCGCTTGGCGGTGCGCAGGGTCGCACCGATCCCGATCTCGCCCACCGTCTGTCCCAGGCTGGCCACGCCCTCGAGCAGGGCCTCGGTGCCGTCCATACGGCTGGCATCGGCGCCGGTGGCCACGATCTGACCCAGGCCTTCGCCCACGACCTCGGCGGCGCTCTGAGCCACCACCTCGCGCCCCAGCGCCAGCGACACCGCGCGGCCGCCTTGACCCCGGGCGGCGTTCACCAGGCCACCGGCGAAGACCGCGGAGACGGCGTCGATCGCACCGGTGGTGATGCCCTTGAGCGCGGCCTCCTTGAGCACGCGCGCCATGAACTCCGGATCCTGGTAGGCCGACAGGATCTGCGCCGCGTCGGTGACGTCACGCCCCGAGCGGGCGATCTCCTGGTTGATCCAGGCACCCATCTCCGCCACCGTCCCGCCGGCGAACGCCCCAGCACCAGCGGAGAGCGGCCCGCCCACGGAACCGGCCAGCGCGCCGCCGAGGGCCGGCGCCGAGTGGCCGAAGCTGCCGGCTGCGAAGACCAACAGGTGGGCGGGGTCGCTCAGCGCCACCCCCAGGGCGTCCAGGCCCTCGGCCTGCTCCAGGTCCTCGAAGAAGCGGCGGGTGCTGGTCGAGCGCCCGGCGATGGACGTCTGGATCTCGCGGTTGGCAGCCGCGGCCTTGCGGGCGGCCTCCTCCAGGGACCAGGCGCCCGAGCTGGCCATGAGGTGGGTCAGACCCGCCTCGAGCCCGTCGAAGCCCTCGCCCCCGGCGGCGCTCATCTCGCCCAGCCACGAGCGCTCGTCGCGCATGTCCGACAGCGCGTCGTGCAGGTCCCGCAGCGACTCCAGGTCGTCCTGGGCGATGGCCGCGTGGTCGGCGTTCTGGAGCCAGTCGGCCAGGCGCGGAGCCGACTGGAGGATGCTGTCGTACCTGGCCTCCAGCGCCCTCACCGCACTGGGGCTCCCATGCCGTGCAGTCGCCAGGCCGTCGCTGCGCGGGATCCCGAGGGTCTCGGACAGGCGGAGGCCTTGCGCGTGCTGCTCGGGTTCGATGCTCTGCACCGCTCGAAGATTCGCCGCGGCGCGGGCGAGGGACTCCCGCTGCGCTCGGTCCACGATCTGTCGGGCCTCGCGGTGACGCTGCCCCAGGCTCGTCAGGTGCGGGACCGACCCTTGGGCAGCGTCAGACTCCGGTGGGTCCGCAGCGGGGCCAGGGGCCCTCGGCGGCGAGGGAGCAGGCACTGGCCCCGAAGCGCCCTGGCGGGTGGCGTCGTCAGGTTCCGCGGTGACGGCGGCGGAGCCGGGCAGCGTCGGCCCAGCCGGAGCCGGTCCAGAAACGAGCGGCGATTCCTCCGAGTCCTGGTCGTCGCCAGGGTCGGGTATCAGCGTGGGCACGAAGCGGGGACCGACTCAGGGCGCACGCGGGACCGGCGCCCGATTTGCAGGACAGCGTGACCATACGGCGCGGGAGCACCTCCGCCGCCAGGAAACCGGCTCGAAGGCAGGCCGACGGTCGGCCCGTTCAGGCTTCCCAGAGCGCGGATCGCCGGGGTCACCCTCGATTATGAGGGTCTAGGGGTCGGGGCCGGGCTTGCTGCGCTTCTTGGTCAAGGTGCCTTGGGGGCGAACAGCGTCCCAGCAGGGGCGAAGTTTGCCGGAGTCTTGATGTTGAGGGTGAAGCCGTCGATCTCGATGCCGTCCAAGCGGAGGATGCCCCTGCGGCGGCCCTTGCAGTTGTCCCACGTGTAGAGCACGTCCACCTCCTCCACCCGAGCAGACGCGACGTGGATAGCGTCCATGGGCAGCACGCCGTGGGTCTTGGCGATGTACTGCGCCATCTCGGCAACCATCCGGTCGCACGCCCGGAACTCCAAGTAGGTGTTGGAGAAGAACCCCGTAATCGCATCCAGCTCGTCACCCGAGAGCTCGCTGTCGCACTTGAGCACCTCTGCAATGGCAATCGCAGAGGACACGATCACGAACTCGCCGCGCTTGGCCGCCGAGACGATTTGCGCTACCTCACTGTGGCGCTGGGGTTCCTCCGACTTGCGCATGTAGCTGATGAACACGCAGGAGTCGAAAGCGACTGCGGGAGCGTTGGGCTTCTTACTCGCCATCGCGCAGCCTCCGAACGATCTCGTCAGACGACATATCGCTGCCGAAGATCAGATCTGGCGGCGGCAGGTACCCCTCGGACTCCTTCCGGTGCAGGATCTGCCGCACCTCGACGACTTCAACGGCACGCCGTACCACCCGGTCATACTTGGCCGTGCCAACGACGGTCACCGCGCAGCCCAGGTTGTCCCGGGCCGCCTCGAAAAGGCCTTCGGCGAAGGAGCACTTGACCACGAAACCGCGCTTCTGGATCAACTGCATCCCGTGGTGGACGCTCGTCATCTCGATGTGGCCATCGAGGGCGACTCGCTCCAAGAAGTACCGATCACCAGACGTGAGGAGCATCGCCGCGTAGTCCGCAACGGCAAGAGTCGCTCCCATCTGGCGGTCGTCGACCCTGTATTGGATCGGCCCAACGTCGTCCTGGCCGGAGAGGATTCCCAGATCTTTGGACAGCTTGAGGCAGCGGTCGCTCTCCAGCTTTGGGGTCCGGGACTTGGAGAGGTCGTCCAGCAGCGTTCCAGTTGCGTCCAGAACGTCCGCCGCCATGGGATGATCGGACTCGAGCAGTGCGAGCAACGGGCTTCCCTTGCTCGCACTCATCAGAGTCCACCCGATCTTGGACTTCTGTTCTTCATCGCAGATGGCCTCTGCGACGGCGGCGAGCAGATCTAGGGTCTTGCTCAAGACCTTGACCGCAGAACGGGCGAGCATGGGGTGCTGGTCGCTCCCCCTCACCTCAACATGCAGGGCGTTCTTCTTGCTCATGCGACGTTCATCCTTACTT
>QNBX01000110.1 GCA_003644265.1 Planctomycetota bacterium | reverse complement strand
CGTGGCGCAGCTCGGCGTTGCCAGTTCTCGACGAATCCACGGATTCGCCTGCGATCTGTCGCCTTGATCTGCACCACGAGCGCACCACCGCGCACGAAAGCACTTCCGCCACAGGCTGCTAGGGTGAAGGAACTTGGTGTCGGGTGTCAGGTGTCAGGTGTCAGGTGTCAGGTGTCAGGTGTCGGGACCTGCTGCCCGGCGAATTATCTCTGGCGGTCGGCTGGCCTGCATCTCGCCCAAGGAGGTGACAGCCCGGCGTCTCGGGACCGGCCCCGCTTCGGGAGCCGCCGGACGCGGGCCCAGGCACCCGCGAGCCCCGCCATGACTGCCCAGACCCCGTCGTCCTCGTCGCTCCGCCCGGGCAGCCGCCCGTGCTGCTCCTGGCTGCTCATGGGCGTCGCCATCGCCCTGACCCTGGCCTCGCCCGCCGCCCGGGCCACCGACACCCTCGAGCGCGTCAAGAACTGGGCCGGCCAGCAGGTCCTGGGGTCAGGCGCGGAGAAGCCCGACCTCACTCCCGATGGGCGCTACGCGGTCTACCGCAGCGCGGACTGGAACCTCTTCAACGGCGTGACCCTGACGAAGGTGAACGTCATCTTCCGTGACCTCCAGACCGGCACCAGCGAACTGATCAGCAAGACGCCTCTCGGGGCCGAGTCCAACGGCAACAGCGTGAATGCATCCCTCTCGGCCGACGGGCGTTTCGTGGTCTTCCAGAGCACCTCGACCGACATCGCGCCAGGGGCATCGAGCGGAGCGCACATCTACGTGTACGACCGCCAGACCGGCGTCAGCGAGTTGGTGGACGTGCCTGACGGAGGCGGCACGCCCAATGGAGCCGCTTCCGAGTCGTCGATCTCCGATGACGGGCGATACGTCACCTTTCAATCCAGCGCGACCAACCTCGCGGGCACCGACGCGAATATCCATACCGACATCTTCGTGAGGGATCGCCAGCTCGGGACCACCGTCCGGCTCACCAACGGCAACTTGCCGAGCGAGCTGCCGTCGATCTCGGCTGACGGCCAGCGGGTGGTGTTCCACACCAAGGCCAACAACATCATCGCCGGGGACACCAACGGCAAGCACGACGTGTTGCTGTGGGACATGCCGACAGGTGGGTACGAGCTGGTGAGTCGGACCAGCGCAGGTGGGGTGTCCAATGGCTCGAGCCTGCTCTCGAGCATCTCGAGGGACGGCCGCTGGGTCGCGTTCAGTAGCGACGCCGGCAACCTGAACGGCGCCGGTGCCAACAACGGCAAGTCGCAGCTCATTCTCTTTGACTCGGCAACGGGCTTGATGACCAACGTGAGCGTCGACTCGACGGGCGTCTTGGCCAACCAGCACGTCTATGACCCGCGCCTCTCGAGCGACGGTCGCTTCGTCACCTTCCAGACCCGCGCGAGCAACCTCGTCGCGGTCGACACGAACAACAACGACGACATCTTCGTGCACGATACGCAGAGTGCCCTGACGCGCCGCGTGAGCGAGAGCCTGGCCGGCGTCGGCGGCAACTCCGGGGCCTTCCCGGTCGCACCCATCAGCAAGGACGGCACGCTGATCCTGTTCGTCGACCAGTCGAACAACCTGGTGGCCGGCGACACCAACGGCAAAGACCTCTTCCTGCGCACCATGGAGTGGCCCAGCCCCTGGGCAGATCTCGGGCAGGGCCTGGCCGGGACCAACGGCATGCCCGCGCTGCAGGCCACCGGCGACCTGACCGGCGGCAGCTTGGTCACGCTCACCCTGAGCGACGCGTTGCCGCTGGGGAGCACGGCCCTGGTGCTCGGCTTCAGTCAGCTCGACGCGCCCTTCCGTGGCGGCACGCTGGTGCCCTTCCCGGACATCATGGTGATCGGGCTGCCGATCGACGCCGCCGGCACCCAGGTCATCGCGGACACCTGGCCGGCCGGCGTGCCCAGCGGGGCTCAGATGTTCTTGCAACATTGGTTCGCCGACCCGGGTGCCGTGCACGGCTTCGCGGCCTCGAACGGTCTCTCCGGGACCACGCCCTGAGTGGCGGATGCGCCGAGCACGGCGTGGCGCACGACAAGCGTGCGACAGGGCGCACGATAGGGCACGGCGACAGGCGCGACGGCGGGCGCGACGGCGGGGGGGCGCAGCGACGCTCCTCGCCGTCGCCCTGAGTGGGGGGCCGCGGGCACGACAGGCGCACGCCCCTGGCTCCCGCCTGCGCTTCCGGCCGCCCCGTGCCCGGCTGCCCGCTGCCCCGCTGCCCGGCTGCCCGGCTGCCCGCTGCCCGGCTGCCCGGCTGCCCGCTGCCCGGCTGCCCGGCTGCCCGGCTGCCCGCTGCCCGGCTGCCCGGCTGCCCGGCTGCCCGGCTGCCCGCTGCCAGGCTGCCCGCTGCCCGGCTGCCCGCTGCCCGCTGCCCGGATGCACGGTGCCCGCTGCCCGGCTGCATCACTGCCCCGCAGATTTTTCGTGGCGGTCGGCTGGCCGGCATCTCGCCCCAGGAGGTGACAGCCATGCGCCTCGGGACCGGCCCCGCTTCGGGAGCCGCCGGACGCCAGCTCCAGCCACCTTCGAGCCCCGCCATGAACCACCGCACCCCGTCCTCTTCGCCGCTGAGCCTGGACACGCCCCCGCGCTGCTCCCGCCTGCTCGCCGGCGCCTGCCTCGCGACGGCCATCGCCACGGCCGCCCCCGCAGCCCGCGCCAGCGACACCCTCGAGCGCGTCACGAACTGGGCCGGCCAGCAGGTCCTGGGGTCCGGCGCGCGGCATCCCGACCTCACACCCGACGGGCGCTACGCGGTCTATTCCAGCAGTGACTGGAACCTGTTCAACGGCGTGACGCTGAATCAGCAGAACATCATCTTCCGTGACCTCCAGACCGGCACCAGCGAGCTGATCAGCCTGAGCAAGTGGGGTGGGGAGGCCAGCGCCGGTAGTTCCCAGCCCGCGCTCTCGGCGGACGGTCGTTTCGTGGTCTTTACGAGCAGCGCGTGGGACATCGTGACGGGCTCGCCCAGCGGGAGCCACATCTACATGCACGATCGGCAGACCGGTGTCATCGAGCTGGTCGACGTCCCCACGGCAGGTGGCTCGGCCAACGGAAGCGCCAGCGAGCCGTCCCTCTCTGATGACGGTCGCTACGTGGCTTTTGAGTCCTACGCGACCAACCTGGCGGGCGCCGACACGAACGGCAAGCTGGACGTCTTCGTGAGGGATCGCCAGCTCGGGGTCACGACCCAGCTGACCCAGGGCAACTTGGAGAGCGAGGAGCCGACGATCTCCGCGGACGGCCAGCGGGTCGTGTTCCACACCAGGGCCAACGACATGCTCGCCGCGGACACCAACGGCAAGCACGACGTGGTGCTCTGGCACAGGTCGTCCGACTCTTACGAGCTGGTGAGTCGGACCAGCCTCGGCGGGGTGTCCAACGGCACCAGCTGGATCTCGACGATCTCGAGGGACGGCCGCTGGGTCGCGTTCTGCAGCGACGCGGGAAACCTGAACGGCGCCGGCGCCAGCAACGGCAAGCTGCAGGTCATCGTGTTTGATTCGGTGACCGGCTTGATGACCACCGCGAGCGTCGACGCGATGGGTAACGGGGCTGACCATCACGGCTACGACCCGCGCCTCTCGAGCGACGGCCGCTTCGTCACCTTTCAGACCCGCGCCAGCAACCTCATCGCCACCGACACGAACGGCAACGAAGACATCTACGTGCACGACATGCTCAGCGCCGAGACGCGCCGGGTGAGCGAGAGCCTGGCTGGTGTGGGCGGTCTCTCCCCGGTCTTTCCGGTCGCTCCGATCAGCACGGACGGCACGCGGATGCTGTTCGCCGATCCATCGAACAACCTGGTGGTCAACGACACCAACGGCAATGACCTCTTCGTGCGCAGCATGAGCTGGCCCGGCGCTTGGTCCGACCTCGGTCAGGGCCTGGCCGGGACCAACGGCGTGCCCGTACTGACGGCCACGGGCGACCTGACCGGCGGCAGCTTGGCCACGCTCACCCTGAGCGCTGCGCTGCCGCTGGGGAGCACGGCCCTGGTGCTCGGCTTCAGCCAGCTCGACGCGTCCTTCCGCGGCGGCACGCTGGTGCCCTTTCCGGACATCATAGTGATCGGGCTGCCGATCGACGCCGCCGGCACCCAGGTCATCGTGGACACCTGGCCGGCCGGCGTGCCCAGCGGTGCTGAGATCTTCGTGCAACACTGGTTCGCGGACCCGGGCGCGGTGCACGGCCTCGCGGCCTCGAACGGTCTCTTCGGGACCACGCCCTGAGTGACGGGTGCGGCAGGCGCACGGCAGGCGCACGGCAGGCGCACGGCAGGCGCACGGCAGGCGCACGGCAGGCGCACGGCAGGCGCACGGCAGGCGCCGCGACGAGCACGGCGGCGGGGGGCGCAGTGACGCTCCGCGCCGTCGCCCGCCGCCGCGTCCCGCGCAACGGCAGTCGTCAGGTGCTACGGTGCCGCCTGTGCATGCCGGGACCGTCACGACGACGGCGCCAGCGAGCGAAGCGACGGCCTCTCGATCCCGCATGCGGCACACGACATGCTGCCCCCGACCGTGGTGGACTCTCCGGATGCTCGAAGCCCTCGATCTTGCTGCCAAGCTCTCCAAGGCCCGCTACACGGCGCAGAAGAGCCGCCTGCAGCGCCGCCTGCATCGCCTGCAGCGCGCCTGCTGGGAGGGCAAGCTCGCCACCGTCGTGCTCTTCGAGGGCTGGGACGCGGCGGGCAAGGGCACGGCCATCGCCAAGCTGACCCAGCGGCTGGAGCCGCGCGGCTACTCGCTGCACGCGACCCGCAGGCCGCGCACGTCCGAGTCGCACATGCCGTGGCTCTGGCGTTTCTGGTGCAAGTTGCCCAACTGGGGTGAGATCGGGATCTTCGACCGCAGCTGGTACGGCCGCGTGCTGGTCGAGCGCGTCGAGGGGCTCGCCGACAAGCGGCGGCTGGAGCAGGACTACGACGACATCGTCTGCTTCGAGCGCACGCTCGCTGACGACCGCTACCTGATCGTCAAGTTCTTCCTGCACATCTCCAAGGACGAACAGGAGCAGCGCTTCCGCAAGCTGGAAGAGGACCAGAGCTCGAGCTGGCGCGTGGAGCCGGAGGACTGGGAGCGCCACGCCAAGTACGACGAGTACCACGCTGCCATCGAGCAGATGCTCGCGCAGACCGAGGGCGAGTGGGCCCCGTGGACGCTGGTGGAGGCCACCGACCGACGCTGGGCACGGATCAAGATCTTCGAGACCATGATCCGCGCCATGGAGGAGGGCCTCGTGCGTTTCGGCTGCGAGGTGCCGGCGGAGGAGCCTGAGACCGAGACGGACGATGCCGATGCCACGGGCGCTGGCCCCGGATCCACGACCACGAGGGCGGACTGATGCTGGCCGACGTCGACCTGACCAAGCAGCTCGCGCGTGATGACTACAAGCAGCGCCTGCTCGAGTGTCAGCTGCGCATGCGCGAGCTGGCCTTTGAGCTCTATCAGCAGAAGCGCTCGCTGGTGCTGGTGTCGGAGGGCTGGGACGCCGCCGGCAAGGGCGGGGCCATCCGGCGCCTGACCGAGAAGGTCGACCCGCGCGGCTTCGAGGTCTGCCCCATCGCCGCGCCCAGCGGTGAGGACAAGACCCACCACTATCTCTGGCGCTTCTGGCGCCGCCTGCAGGCACCGGACGAGAAGCAGATCCTGATCTTTGATCGTTCCTGGTACGGCCGCGTGCTGGTGGAGCGCGTCGAGGGCTTCGCCACAAAGGCAGAGTGGAAGCGCGCCTACCGTGAGATCAACGAGTTCGAGCGCCAGCTCACGGACCACGGCATGGTGGTCGTCAAGCTCTGGTTCCACATCAGCATGGAGGAGCAGCTGCGTCGCTTCGAGTCGCGCCGCGAGACGCCCTACAAGGCCTGGAAGCTGACCGACGAGGACTGGCGCAACCGCAATCAGTGGGACGCCTACGAGCAGGCCGTCGACGAGATGCTGCTACGGACCTCGACGCCCGGTGCGCCCTGGACCCTGATCGAAGGCAACGACAAGTACTGGGCGCGGGTGAAGACCCAGGAGACGGTGATCAAGGCGCTGTCGGCGGCCGCGGGCGGCTGACCGCCCGAGGCCTGTCGCGCACGGATCTCAAAGACCCCGGCAGCTGGCAGCGCCCGCCCGCCACGCCAGCTGCGACGCGTCCACGCACCCGACGGCTAGCCCAGGAAGCGGCCGTACTTCCTGCGCTGCTTCTCCATGATGCGCAGCTCGCGGGTGCCGGAGACGACCACGTTCTTGTCGGGCTCGAAGTCCAGCGAGCGGCTGCGCCCGCGGTAGGAGTTGTGGCGCAGGATCAGCTTGATCGTCTCGCGTCGCGCGAGGCGCTTGTCGTCCGAGCGGATGATGTACCAGGGCGTCTTCTTGGTGTGTGTCTTCTGCAGCAGCCGGTACTTCTTCTCGGTGAACTCGTCCCACAGCGCCTGGGCCTGCAGGTCGACCTCGCTCAGCTTCCACTTGCGCAGCGGGTCGTTGGCCCGGCGCTCGAAGCGGCGCTGCTGCTCCTCCTTGGAGACGGAGAAGTAGAGCTTGATCAGGTTGGTCGTCCCGTCGGCCAGCAGGCGCTCTTCGTAGCCCACGACGCGCTGGATGAACTCGCGGTATTGCCGCGCGGTGCAGAAGCCCATCACGGGCTCGACCATGGCGCGGTTGTACCAGCTGCGATCGAACAGGACCATCTCGCCTGCGTGGGGGAAGCACTCGATGTAGCGCTTCATGTGCAGCTCGGTCTCCTGTTCCTTGGTGGGCTTGCCCAGGGCAACGGAGCGGTAGCGCTTCTCGTTCAGGTAGCGCGCGACGCGGCGGATGGTGCCGCCCTTGCCGGAGGCGTCCCGGCCGTCGAACAGCACGATGATCTTCTTGCCCGTCTTCTCGATGTGGCTCTGCAGCTTGATCAGCTCGGCCTGGTAGGGGCTGAGCTCCTCGTGCTCGAAGTGACGCGCCAGCGCGCTCTTGACGATGCGCTGGACCTCGCTCTTCTTGAGCTGCTTGTGGGCCGAGCGCGCGGTCTCGAGCGGCTCGCCCGCGGGCAGATCCTCGAGCACGCGCGAGACGGCCTTGCGGATCTGGGCGGCGGCGCCGCCCGTCTTGGCGCTGGTGGTGGGTTTGCTCTTCTTGGCGGGGCGCGTCGTCATGGCGTGGTGATCTCTCGTGGAACGGCGGGGCGAGCGATGGGGACTCGCCCTCAGCGCGCTCGGTTGCGTGCGGTCGGGTCGGGTCGGGTCAGGTCAGGTCAGGTCAGGTCAGGTCAGGTCAGGTCAGGTCAGGTCAGGTCAGGTCAGGTCGGGTCGGGTCGGGGCAGGGCAGGGCAGGGCAGGTCAAGGGGGAGGCGGGGCGATGAGGTCATGGGCCTCCATTCAACGTCACGCCCGGCACCGCCGCGCGGGCCATGCGCTTGGCGAAATAGAAGACTCGCTTCAGGTTCTGGAGGATGTCCGTTTCGATCTTGTAGGCCCGCACGCGGCCGGGCTCCTCGGCGATCAGGCGCTCGGCCTGGTGTGCCGCGGCCGAGTCAGCCAGCCGGTTGATGTCGGACTTCATCTCGATCACGACCTGGGCCGCCTCTGGGTTCTTCTGCGTGACCGCCTGCAGCGCCGTCTGCAGCCCCCGGCTGACGGCCGCATGAAACGTCGTGATGACGCCCTCGGTGGCCGCGCTGATCGCGACGTGATGCTGCACCCGCTCGATGCCCAGCGCGACCAGGTTGGTCTCGATCACGTCGCCGATGTTCTCGAGGCTGTTGACCGCCTCCATCAACTTGAGGAACTCCTGCGTCTGTGCGTCGGTGAGCGCCACCTGGCTGACCCTGCCGAGGTACACCACGATCTGTCCGTGCAGGGCGTCCACCTTGTCGTCCATGCGCGCGACCTCCTCCAACGCATCGGGTTCTCCCGTGAGCAGCGCCGGCAGGATGGCCTGCAGCATCCGCTGCACCTGATCACCCATGTGCAGCAGCTCGAGGCGCACGCGGTCGAGCGCCAGCGCCGGCGTGCTCAACAGCTCCGAGTCGAGGTACTTGGCGCGCACCAGCTGGGCCTGCTCCAGCGGGCGGTCCGGCACCATCCACTCGACCAGGCGCGCGAACTGCGTGGAGAACCCCAGCATCAGCACGGTGTTGGCGAGGTTGAAGATCGTGTGGGCGTTGGCGATCTGGCGCGGCGTGTCGGCGGCCAGGCGGGCGGCGCCCTGCAGCTCGGTGGCGGCCGGCGAGACCGCGACGACGGCCTGGGCCAGGGGCTCGATGAATCCCAGCCAGAGCAGCACGCCGGCGAGGTTGTAGAGCACGTGTACGATGGCCGCCCGCAGGGCCTCGCGTGGCCGGCCGATGGCCGCCAGCAGCGCCGTCACGCAGGTGCCGAGGTTGGCGCCGAAGATCAGGGCGATGCCGGCCGGTAGGGTGATCACGCCCTGGCTGGCCATGACGATCACGATGCCGGTGGTGGCGGAGCTCGACTGGACCAGGGCCGTGAACGCGGCGCCCGCAAGGATGCCGATGGCCGGCGAGGCCATGTGGGCCATGCCGTCCAGGAAGGGCGCGTAGCTCCGTAGCGGCTGCATGGCGTCGCCCATGACCGCCATGCCGAAGAACAGCAGGCCCAGTCCCAGGATGCCGGCGCCGTGCTGGCGGATCCTCTCGCGCTTGCCGACCAGCGTCATGCCGAACCCCACGGCGATCAGCAGCAGCGCGAAGCGTGTCACCTTGAAGGCGATGATCTGCGCCGTGACCGTGGTGCCGATGTTGGCGCCCATGATGATGCCGATCGACTGCGAGAGCGACATCAGGCCGGCGGTGATGAAGCCCACCACCATGACGGTGGTGACCGACGAAGACTGGATCACAGCGGTGACGAAGGCGCCGGTGAGGGCGCCGGTCACGCGGTTGCTGGTGAGCCGCGCCAGCACGGCCTTCATGCGCTCGCCGGCCACGGCCTTGAGCGCGCCGGACATCTTGTCCATGCCGTAAAGGAACAGCGCCAGGCCGCCGGCCAGCCCCATCAGCAAGGTCCCCAGGTCCACGCCAGCGTCAGCGCTCGGCATGCGACGCCTCTCGCCCGGGACACTTGACGATGGTCACGGGGATGGGGGACAGCTGGGCGACGCGCTGCGCCTTCGAACCGATCATCAGGTGGGGCAGGCCGGTGCGTCCTTGGCTACCCATGGCGATCATGCTCGCGCCCAGCTTGTCAGCCACCTCGAGGATGCGCGTCACCGGCAGGCCGGGCACCAGCGTCGGGGCAAGCGTCTTGAGCAGCCCGATGTCCGGATGCTCTGCGGCCACGTTGGCCAGGAACGCGTCCATCATCGAGGCGGCCGCTTCCTCGATGCGCTGCAGGTGCTCCTCGCCCTGCGCCTGCCCGTAGTAACCGGGCGCTGACTCGGGGTCATGCACCACGTGCAGCACGGCCAGCGGGGCTCCGATGCGCTCACACAGCCGCGCCGCCCATGTCAGCGCGTCGGCCGAGTAGGGCGAGAAGTCCACCGGCACCAGCACAGGACCATCGTGCTCCCGCTCGTTCCTGCCGTGGTGCTCAGCCTCGCCCTGCATCTGGCTCCTGACGTTGTCACGCTGCTTCGGAAAGTCCGCATTGTAGTCGATGCGCGCCGTCCGATGGGGGGCATGGCCGCTTCCTCGTTACAATCGCCGCGTGAACGGATCGGAGACCACTCGCCTGCTGGACGCCGCCCGCGCGGGGGACCGCGTGGCGTTGGAGGATCTGTACACCCGGCACCAGGGGCGCCTGCTCCAGGTGATCCGGGCGCGCATGCCGGCGCACCTGGCCCGGCGCGTCGCGCCCGAGGACGTGCTGCAGGAGACGCTGCTGGAATCGTCGCGCAAGATCGATGCTTTTGAGCCGCGCGGGCCGTCGTCGTTCTACCGCTGGCTGGTGGCCATCGCGCGCTTCAAGCTGAGCGAGGCGGCGCGGGCCCAGCGGGCCGACAAGCGCGCTCGCGAGCGGCCCCTCGAGCAGCCGGTGCTGGCCGAGCAGACCAGCGCCAGCGGCCGGGCCATGCGCGGCGAGCAGCGGCTCGAGCTGCACGCGGCCCTGGCTGCGCTGCCCGAGCGGCAGGCCGAGGCCGTGCGCCTGCGCTACCTGGAGGGCCGCACCCTGGCCGAGACCGCCGCGGCCCTGGAGGCCAGCGAGCCCGCCGTGAAGGCCCTGGTCTCCCGCGGCCTGATGGCCTTGGCGACGCGAGCTCCGCCGGGGGCCTGAGCGCGGGTCATGGCGCCGTGTGGGCCGGCTCGGGATTTTCTGCACGACCTGCCGTGATCCGGCCGCCATCTGATGTTGGAGACCCACTCATGACCGATTCGCTTGAAGAGATCCAGGACGGCGTGCTCGAGCAGCTGCACGCTGGCGAGCCCATCGACCGGCAGCGGCTGCTGGCCGCCCACCCCGAGCACGTCGAGGCCCTGGCGGCCTTCCTGACGCTGATGGATGAGATCGAGCAGCCGCCGCCCGAGCGCCAGCCCATGCCCAGCCGGCTGGGTGACTTTCGCATCCTGTCCGAGATCGGGCGCGGCGGCATGGGCGTGGTCTACGAGGCGGAGCAGGTCAGCTTGGGCCGACGCGTGGCGCTCAAGCTGCTGCCTCCCGCGCTGCAGCACGACCGCCGCCTGGTGGGGCGCTTCCGTCGCGAGGCCGAGGCCGCCGGCCGCCTGCGCCATCCCAACATCGTGCCCGTCTACGCCTGCGGGGAGGCGGGCGGCACGCCGTTCTTCGCCATGGAGCGGGTGCAGGGGACGTCGCTGGCGCAGATCATCGAGGACCGTCGCGAGGGCCGCGATGGCGGGGCGCCCGTGGAGCCCGCCGCCTATCGCCGCTGGGCTCTCGACACGCTCGCGTCCATCGCCGACGCCCTGCACTACGCCCACGGCGAGGGCATCCTGCACCGCGACACCAAGCCCGCGAACATCCTGGTGGACGACGACGGCACGCCGCGCCTGTCCGACTTCGGCGTGGCCCTCGACCTGGAGGCGGCCAGCCTCACGGCGTCTGGGGAGGTGCTCGGCTCGCCCCAGTACATGAGCCCCGAGCAGGCCTTCCGCAAGCAGCGGCCGCTCGACGCACGCAGCGACATCTACTCCCTGGGCGTGACGCTCTACGAGCTGCTGACCCTGCGCCTGCCCTACGAGGGCACCACCTCCAGCGAGATCATGGGCTGCCTGCACGCGGGCGAGATCGTGCCGCCACGCAGCGTGGACGCCGGGATGTCCCGCGCGCTCGAGCGCGTCCTGCTGCGGGCCCTGGCCGCCGACCCCGACCAGCGCTACACGACGGCAGACGAGCTGGCCGCCGACCTGCGCGCGCTGCTGGACGACCGACCGTTGACGGCTGCGAATCCGCGGCGCCGGTGGGGGCGCCGGCTGCTGGTGGCCATGGCGGCAGTCGCACTGCTGCTGCTGGCCATCGCCCAGCTCGGCGAGGGCGGCGGACTGGTGCAGCAGAGCCTGGTGTCCTTGCTGGGAGAGCAGACCGTCACGCTGCCCACGCACGACGCGCTGGAGCAGCTGCTGGGCGGCACCCACGCCGACGCCCTGGGTCTGCTCTCCGCGTGGATCGAGCCCAGGCTGTCGCTGCGGCATGTGGTTGCGCGCGACGCGCCCGCGGCTCTGCGCGTGTCCGTGCCCGTGGTCAACCCGGGCTATGCCCCCGACGGCACGCTCCTGCTGGCGTTGGCGCAGGTCTCGCTGAACGGCGGCGCATGGCGCTCGGTGCAGGAGTTCGCTGCGCGCATCGACGTCGTCTCGGGCCTGGGGGATGGCAGCACGTATGTCATGGGCACGGACCTGCGTGTGCTTGGCGAGCAGTCCTTGGCCCCGTCCGCGTTGGTCGTCCGCGCCCGGGTGCTGCTGCGCGCGCTGCATGTCGACGACGCACCCTCGGCGGGGGCGGCGGTCACGGCGCAGGAGCTGGCGGACATGACCGCGGGCAGCGGCGTCGTCCTGAGCCTGCCCGAGCGCACCGTCCTGGTGTACGACCACTTCCCGGAGGACTACCCTGAGCGGCTCGGCTCGCCCACACTGGACGCCGCCATGGCCCGGGCCTGGACGCCCGCTCGCATGATCTGGCAGCGCATCTCCGAGCAGGGGGATGGCGTGCGCTCGTTGCTGATGACGCTCGAGTTCGACCAGGCGGTGGAGGGGGCCCTGACTGCGCTGGCGAGCGACGTGGCGCTGTACGCCGACGGCGCCGCGCGACCATTCGCCACGGCGAACTGCAGCGCGCCGGCTCTCGGCAGCGGCACCACGCGCCACACTGTCTCGCTGTTCTTCGAGCTCTCGGATCCGCCGGTTCCCGACGAGCAGCGCATCGTGCTCGAGCTGGCGGGCGGGCGCCTCGAGCACCTGCGCGTGGTCATCACGCCGTCGCGTGCCGTCGCGCTGGCCGATTCCGATATGGAGCTCTACTGGGGCGGGAGCATCGACGCCACGGTGGACGTGGAACTGCCCTGAGCGTGCCCCTCGCGGATGGACTCGCCAGTCCGCGCGGGGCGGCGTACGCGGGCCGCCCCGCGCTCCACGACTGCGCCACGTCGCCACACGTGGCAGGCATCGCCGGCGATCGCTACGGTCAGGTCTCTTCATCGGTGAGCGACCATGCCCGAGACGAGCTTCGAGGTGCAGCGCGATGACCGCGGGTTCGTGCGCTTCAGCGTGCGCGGCCCGTTCACCGAGTCCGTCGTGGTGCAGACCCAGGTCGTCGCCGCCGGAGAGTACGCGGGCCTCGATCAGCTCTGGGACCTGACGGCCGCCGACACGTCGTTCTGGACGCAGAACGCCATGCGCCATCTGGTCGCTGACTCGGCCGCTCCCGAGCGCTCCTTCGGTGCCATCCGCGTGGCCGTGCTCACGCGCGGCGACCTGGCCTTCGGCCTGGCGCGGCAGTGGTCTGCGCTGGCCGAGTCCCGGCTGCCCTTTGAGTCCGCGGTGTTTCGAGACGAGCGCGCCGCGCTGGCCTGGTTGCTGGAGCGCGATCGTGAGCAGGCGTTGAACGAGCCCTGACGGCAGGAGGCAGGCGTCCGGAGCTCGCGCCGTCAGGCAGCCCGAGCTGCACGCGATCAGCCCGATCCGCGCGCACGATTGGGCCCAGGCGCATAGCAATGAGAGACCACTCTCGTGGAGCCGTGCATATGTCTCGCCTCGCCCGTCGCTTCATCGTCTGCACATTTGCCCTGGCCCTGCTCGGCGGTGGCAAGGCGGGGCTCGGCCCCGGCTGCACCATCGAGTTGGCCCGGGCCATGTACGGCCCCCAGGCCGACTTCGCCATCTTCTTCGACTACATCTTCAACATCCCCGGCAAGTCGGGCGCGCTGGGCTCGGCCTTCAGCAAGTGATTCGAGGCGGGCACGGTCGCCGTCGGCGGTCACAGCAAGAAGTCCACCAAGCATGGCGTGAAGATCTACAAGGGACAGCTGCAGCAGTCGCTGAGCACCAAGCTGTCCATCCCCAAGAAGGCACCCAAGGACAAGCGCGTGACGATCGGCGCGTTCCAGAACTTCGGCTCGGGCGAAGTCAGAGTGCCGCGTGAGGGCGAGGGCAGCTTCGATGTCCGGCTGTCCGTCGCGATCAACAGCGCCGCGGGCATGCTGAGCGAGGAGTCCCGTGCGCACCTGAAGATGAGGCGCCCGCTCTCGCAGTTCGGCGGCGAGTTCACGTCGGTCACGGCCACGTACATGGAGGACGGCCAGGGCGGCTTCCTGGGCCTGCGCCTCCAGGCCTTCGAGCAGGACAACGTGGCCATCGGCGAAGCGCAGCTGTTCGAGGGCACGGCTGAGGTCGACCTGCGCATCCAACAGACGCAGACGCAGCTCATCACCATGGCGCGGCCGTCGCCTGCGGGCTGGCCCTCGGCGGATGCGCCGGCCACGGGCTGGACGATCATCTCGAGCCAGGACATCCCCGTCCCCAACCGCCCCTTCACCCTGGCCTTCGGGGCTCAGGGACTCATGAAGAAGGCGACCTTCTTCTTCGACTTCTTCAGCTTCGGTGCCGCCCTGCTGGGTCCGGAGCTGGAGCTCGGGCTGTTCCATGATCTGGCCGGCGCCGTGCTCGACCTCGGGCAGGCGCGTGACGCGCTGATCGCCGAACCGGCCGACCTGGACCTGGCTGAGGACGAGCTGAACGACGCGCGCGACACCCTCGTCGCGGCGCAGTCCGATCTGCAGAAGGCCATGGGCGCGGACAACCTGGACGAGACCACCCAGGGCAAGCTGGCGGCCAAGCTGTTCAAGCGCACGCTCAAGGGCGCTGGCCGCCTGATCAAGACCCTCGAGAAGGGCAAGGCCAAGAAGCCGGCCAAGCTCATGAAGCCGGCCCAGCGGGTCATCGATGACACGCTCGTGGTCATGGCCAACCTGGCCGGCATGAAGACCACCAATGCGCGCCAGATCACCTTCGTGACGCCGAATCCCTAGCATCCGTGGCGCTGGGGGCCGGGCGAACGCGAGCACAGCGGGGTGGACGCCAGGCGTCAGCGTGGGCTCCGGCCGTTCGGTGAATGTGTTCTGTCGAATCCCTCGACGCGCCACTTCGGTCGAGCCTCTCGCCGTCCTACGGTGAAGGCATGGGGAGAGGCATCGTCATCATCGCGGGCTTGGCGGTTGCCGCGACCATTGGCTTGGCCTTGTGGGTCATGGCACCCGATCAGGCGCAGCCGCTCGTCATGCCGTCGCCGCTGACGGGTGACTCGCCGGGCGGTGGCACGCCCCGGCTCGGCATGCAGCCGGAGCGCGTGGAAGCGCCTGCGCCCGCCGGGGTGTCCTGGTCGCTGGTGGGACGGCGGTCGCTGGCCGGGGTGGGGCGTTCGCCCGTGCCTGCGCCCGCCGGGCCGCTTGAGCCGCCCCCCGCGGCCCAACTCGCGAGGCTGCTCGACGACCTGCGCGACGACGACGTGAGGTGGAACGCGGGCAAGGCCATGGGGCAGTTGCGCCGCTACCTCGAGCGCAGCCCGGCCCGGGAGGTGGTGGCTGAGGCTCTGACGGGTGCGCTCGACTCGATCGACCTCCAGCAGCGCTATTTTTCTGCGCAGGTGCTCATGCGAGCCGAAGTCGAGCCTCCGCCCGATCGGCTGCTGGCCGTGGTCATCGACATGATGGCGGACGGCGAGTTGGAGGGCGCG
>QNBX01000109.1 GCA_003644265.1 Planctomycetota bacterium | reverse complement strand
GTCGGCGCCGACTCGCGCGCGCAGGCCCGCGTCGAGCAGCCTCGCCGGCAGGGCGAGCGCCTCGCGCCCGGTCGCGGCGTCGCGCCACGCGGCGGTCCAGCTCTCGCGGTCCGCGCTGGACACATGCTCAAAGGCCGATGCGTGGATGCTGAGGGTCAGGGCCAGGCCGAGCGAGCCGACCGCGGCGGGGCCTGCCTGCGTGCCGAGCCCGACGAGCTGCCGGACGCCCCGGGCCCGCGCCTCGCGATCGATGTTCGAGGTGAAGGTCGCGACGATGAGCGCAGCCAGGGCGCCGCCGCGGTCCTCGGCCGAGGTCGCCTGTCTGAAGGCCGTCTCGCGCCCGGCGTCGTCTGCGATCGACAGCGTCGCCGTGTCGCGGAGCGGCCCGCCGAAGCGCTGCGCCTCACCCTGCTGCTCCTCTTGCTGCCGTGCTGGCGTCTGCTCTGCGCCCGTTCCGGCGCTCTGCTCCGCGCGCTCGTAGCCGTCACGCAACAGCCCGACCAGCGCGCGCAGCTGCTCGGGCTCCGTGCCCCCCGCGTCGACGCACAGGCGCAGCAGGAGATCGGCGGGCTCATAGCGAGACTGCCTGCCTTGGCTCGACGACACGACGACGGCTTTCTCGCGCAGCACTTTGAGCTGGCTGGCGGCGGTCTGCTGCGAGATGAACAGGGCCTCGGCGATGGTTTTGACCGACACCGTGTGAGCGTTGCGGCACAGGAACTCGACGATGGCACGTTGTTGGTCGGGCAGGCCGGCGAGGCGCTGTCGCATGCTGGGCGTGAGCTCATCGAGCAGCGACTCGACCAGCGGCGTGAGCGCGGTGAGCCCGGCGCGTGTGGCGTCGCGCCCGATCGACACGAACGCGCGCGGGTTGCCGCCGGTCAGGTGCTGGAGGGCGCGCACCCGCGCGCGGCCCGTTGGCGAGCGAACGAACTCGGCCAACGCCTCGTCGCCGCGCCGATCCGCGATCCGCGCGAGCAGCTCGCGGCTCTGTTCGATGCTCAGCTCCGGCAAGTGCTCGAGCTGAAAGAAGTTGAAGAACGCTCGCTCCCGGTCCGACAGGTCGGGCGTGAGCCGTCGCGAGGTGGCCAGGGTGGCGGCCACGCGGTTGTCCTGGAGGAACGCGCGCCAGCGCTTGCAGCCCTCGTCGCCCAGGCCCGCCAACACGTCGTCGAGACCTTCGACAACGACGATCAGCGTGCGCTCGCCGAGCTGCGTGAGCAGGTGCTCCACCAGCAGCGCCGCGCGCGCTTCCCTCGTGCTGTCGCGCAGCGCGTCGTTTGCTGGCAACGCGAACGCGGGGCCGTACGACGCGTGCAGCGCCCGCAGGATGCGCAGCAGGAACCCGTCCCACGACGACGTCGTCTCGTCCTCTGGTAGCCAGGCGATGGCCGCGCGCTTGGCGACGCCCTTGTGCGCCCGCAACCTGGCGACGAGCAGCGCGACCAGATGGCTCTTGCCGCTGCCCTCGGGCCCGATCGCGAGCAGGTGCTGCTTGGCCGTCGTGAGCGCGGAGTCGCGCAGCCGCTCGTACCATGACCTGGTGAGCGTGCGCGGCCGCACCCAGAGCGCATCCAGCAGCGCCGGGTCGCTGCGCCGCGGGCGATGCTTCGAGAGCGACGTAAGCATGGGCGCTTGCGCGGGCAAGGAGCTGCGCGCGGACGCCTTCGCGCGTGTCACGCCAGCCCCCGTTCCAGGCGCCACCAGCGCCGCAGCAACGCATGCCGGAAGCGGTAGCGCCCGTCGTCGCCTCGCGCGAGGTAGTGATCGACGGCCAGCAGTCGCAGCAGGTCGCGCGTGGCCTGGGCGTCGACGTCGCCGACGCTCTTGGCGACGTTGACGAATTCGTCGGTCTCGATGGGGCCCTCCGTCGCCGCGGCGTGGTCCAGCAGCGCCAGTGCCGTGCGCTCGTCACCAGGATAGTAGGTACCGATCCGGTCTCGGAAGTGTCGCAGGCTGCACGGGTCGTGGGGGGCGGTGAGCATCCATTGCAGCACGGCGTCCACGTCCGCGATGGTGGCGCTCCGATCGTCACTGCGCAGCCGGCTCACGATCCAGTGGATGTAGTACGGGAAACAGCCCGACACCGTCGCGATGTGCGCCGCGACCGCGCCGTCTCTGTCGCCGCAGAAGCCCTCGCCGTCGAGCAGTCTCGCGGCCAGTTCACGTGCGTCACGTGGCTCGAGCGGCGGCACCTCCACCAACACCATGTCGTTGACGGGTTGGTTGCGGTGGCCCTTCTCGCGCAGGCTGGCGAGGGCATGGTGCATGCCGACCGATCCGCACAGCACCATGCGGAAGCCCGCGCCTGTGGCGGTGGACTGCCGCAGCCGCCGCAGCACGTCGAGCACCTCCATCGCCGCGTGCTCGCCGTCGGGGTCGCGCTCGGCGATGGCTGCGATCATCCACGGCATCTCGTCGAGCAAGAACACGACACGCTTGCCGGTCTGCGCCTGCTGCTCCACCAGGTCGTTGATCGCGCTGGTGAGCAGCGTCTTCCAGTAGCCGGAGGGGCGATCGGCCGCCCGCGGAAAGCGCAGCGGGCCGACCTTGCCGCCGCCGCCGTACTGCGCGAGCACATCACCGATGCGCCGGGCCTTCTTCTTCCAGCCGGTGAGCCGCTGGTGTACCGCCCCGCCGATGCGCTCGGCAAACTCGATGGCCGAGTGCACCTCTTCGAGGTCGAGCTTGATGACCTCCCAGTTGCCAGAGGGCTCGCCCTCCATCTTGTTGAGGACGTGCGTCTTGCCGACGCGACGCTCGGCCTCGAGCCGGATGCTGTTCGTCTCGAGAGTGCGCCACAGCTCAGCGATGAACGCATCGCGTCCGTGGATCTCGTCGATGGGGAGCTGGCCGCCAGGTGAGGCTCTCATGCGGGCTCTCTGTCTGTGGGAATGTGTACATACGACGGAAGCAGCGTACGTTTATAGCAACGTAAATCAAGGAGGGCGCATGATGGAGCGGTGCCCTCGTCCCCGGGAACGTAGCGCAAACTAGGCAATGGGGCCCGAATTGACGATGGGCGCCCCGTGCCCCAAGGGCCAAGGGCGCGGGTTGTAGTGGGGGCTGATGGCTGGGGGCTGCGTGACCCTGGACAGTGCGCCGGCTGGCTCGCGTTCTGTCATCCGCGCCGAGCGTTCGGCTTGCCACGCCCGCTGCCGCCCGCTGCCGCCCGCTGCTGCCCGCTGCTGCCCGATGCCGCCCGATGCCGCCCGACGCCGCCCGACGCCACGCCCGACGCCGCCCGACGCCACGCCCGGCGGCCGACGGCCCCACGCCGGGCGTTACATCGGAGGTAGGATCGAGTCGGTCCAGGGAACCGGAGGCTCGTCATGCGTATTCACGATGCTTGGAGACGTCTGTCTGAGGACGAGCGCCGGGTCGTAGCCAGCGAGTTGGCTGTGCTGCGGGCGGGGGCGGGCTGGCCCAGCGGGGTCGGGCTGGCCCTCGCCAAGCTGCTCAGCTTTCGACCCCAGCGGGTGGCCACCCTGCCGGATGAGGCCTTGGCCGACCTGCTGCTGCGGCACCTGGTGCGCTTGCCGGCCAACGCCTTGGCGTCGCTGCTGAGTCAGCTGCACGTCTCGGGTCGCGTCGAGTTGCTGTCCGCTGTCTACGACGCGCTGGGGGTGGATCACGCGGGCGGCGACGTCGAGGACGTGCGCTTCGAACTCCCGCTGGACGAGGCGGCGGCCGTGGCCGGTATTGACGCGTTGGTCGCTGGCCGCGAGCACAGCGTTCAGCGCGTGACCTTCTGCATGGAGGTCATGTCGTGCGTGACCTCGTCCGTGTGGTGGCCCGTGGTCGACCGCATCTGCGAGCGGCTCGTTACGTGTGCCCAGGACGCTGCGCGCGAGGCTGCGCGCGAGGCTACGCGCAACGCAGAGCGAGAGGCAGAGCGAGAGGCTGAGCGAGAGGCTGAGCGCGAGGCTGAACGAGACGTTGAGCGCGAGGCTGAGCGAGACGTTGAGCGCGAGGCTGGCGCCGCGAGTGCCACCGGGCAGCAGGCGCGCCGTACGCACGCAGCGATCGCCGACGAAGCGCTGCAGCCGGAGGAGGCTGCCCCGGCCGACGTGCCCGAGCCGGCCAGCGTGCTCAAACACGCCGACGGGAGCGCTGGCGCCGACCTGGGCGATCGAACCCGCCGCGACGAACGCTCCGGCTTGGCCCCTGACCCCAGCGCGGGCGACGGACGCGGCCAAGTCGAGCACGGCGGGCTGGCCAGTTCCGTCGAGCCACCCGCTGCGACCGACTCCGCCGAGCAGCTTGAGCGCCCCGAGCCAGCTGCAGCGCACGAGCCACGCGCCGCGCACGAGCCTCCCGCCGCGGGCCCACCCTCCAACGCCGGCCCCGAGCACCGCGCCGGGTTCACGCAGCTCGACCACCTGTTGATCGACACGGCCGTGGCTTCGGCGGCGCGTTCGGCGGGCGCCCTGTCGGTCGATGAGCTCGACGCCCTGGTGCGTGAGGTGCTCGCGCTCAACGCCAAGCGCACGATCTCGTGGTTCCATCGCGGGTACGTGGATGCTCTGCGGCGGCGGGATCTGGCGGCGCTGAGCAAGGGCGGCAACGCGGAGAGTCGCGCCTGGTACCTGTGCGGCTACGTGCAGGGGGCCGTGCGCGAGGACGCCTCGCCCGAGACGGTGGCGCGCATCGTCGAGGTGGAGTTGGGGGACGCGGACCGCGAGGCGCTGCTGGGCCCGTCGGGCGGCGAGGCCGGGGCGCTCATGGCGGAGACCATCATCCTGCCGCTGCTGCGCTCGGAGGCCGTCGATCAGGTCTTGCCGTGGCTGGAGGCGTACCTGCCGCGGGTGGCCGGCCGCATGTTGGAACCGATCCTGCGCTGGGCCAAGGACGGTCTGGTGCACGCCGATCCCGAGCCCGTGCGGCGCGTGCTCGAGGCCATCGTGCGGCTGCGTCCCCGGATTGAGCAGCGCGACGGGCCGCTGCCGGACTCCATCGACCACGACCTGCGCCGGCGCATGGCGGTCTGCTGGCGTCGCGCCGGGCGTTTTCCGGAGGCTCGCCACGCGGTCGACAAGCTGCTGGCCGAGGAGCAGCTCAGCAGCTACGAGCGCGGGCGGCTGCTGGCCGACCGGGCGCTGATCGCCATGGGCGTCAAGGCCATCGAGGACCTGGAGCTGCCGTCGCCGGACGGGCGCGAGGCGTTTCTGGAGGGGCTCGCCGCCCAGCGCGAGGTGCTCGAGCAGGCCGTCGGCGTCAACGAGGCCGTGCCCTCAGCGCTGGTGGCCCTGGCCCTGCCGGCGGTGGCCGACGACGAGGCTCCCGACGACGAGCGCGCGCGCGCCGCCGAGCGCCTGCGTCGCGCACTGGCCGCCATGCACGACGACGCGCCGGAGTTCTGGCGTCGCACGGGTCTGCTGCGCCGCTGCCGCTTCTACGTCACGCTGCTGGTGCTGCGCGAGGCCGACCAGGCGGTGCTGTCGCCGGCGGTCTCGACCCTGCTGCAGATGCTGCAGGACGGCGACGACCTGGCCGACGACCTGCCGCGCGACCTGGTGGAGGAGGCCGTGTCCCTGGCCGTGCTGGCCGATGCCCGCGCCAGCCCCGAGGTGGCGCTGCACGCCCTGCGCCGCCGCCCCCACGACATGCTGCGCATCCTCGACCTGCGCCACCTGGCCTCCGTCGGTCGCGAGAGCCGCAAGGCCGTGCTCGACGCGTTGGGTGCGGCGTCACCCCAGCTCACGGTGCAGGAGCGCTGGAGCGCTTGGCGCGACCTGCTGCGCGGCAGCCTGTACGGCGGCGATCGCGGACTGGGCGCCGCCGAGCGCGCGCTTGACGCGCTCGAGGAGCTGGCCGAGCGCCACGGTCGCGAGCGGGAGTTCCTCGAGCTGCTCGACGACGAGAGCGCCTGGTCGCCGGCCTGGGATCGCGAGGACGCCTTCGACGCCGGCCTGCGCCTGCGCCTCAACCTGGGCCGCACCGACGAGGCCATCACCGTGCTGAACAAGCTGGCCCACCGCGCCATCACCGTGGGCGATCAGTGCGCCGGCGACCTGATCGAACGGCTCGAGGCGCTGGGCGCCGACGCCATCCAGGTGGGCGGCCTGCGCCAGCGCCTCGACACCGCGCGAGCGCCCGAGTCGCCCGCCGAGAGCGCCAAGAGCGCCAAGAGCGCCAAGACCGGCCGCGCCGCGCCGGTGTCGGTGCTGTTCGTGGGCGGCAACGAGACGCAGCAGGCCTACGAGCAGTCCCTGCGCCAGTGGTTCGCGGCCACCTACCCGGGCGCCTGCAAGCTCGACTTCCGCTTCCCCGGCTGGAGCAGCAACTGGGGCCGCACCACCGACGAGCTCAAGAGCCGCCTGCACGAGGCTGACGTGCTGGTGCTGATGCGCTTCGTGCGCACCGGCCTCGGCCGCGCCATGCGCCGCGCCGCCAGCGAGCAGGCCAAGCCCTGGGTCTCCTGCGGCGGCCACGGCCGCGACGCCATGCGCCGAGCGATCGAAGCCGCCGTCGAGCGCGCGAGGTCGAGGTCTCAGCCGGGGTGAGGGGGTGGCGAGCGGGGGTGCGGTTGGGGAGCAGTCGGGGAGCAGTCGTGACCGGGGGGCGCGGCTGACGGGGGGGGACGCGCTTCTCTCCGGGAAGACGGCGTCGCTCCCCGCGCGCGCTGTTCTCATGACACGCACGGCGCTTCCCAGCTTTCCGGGCCCGGGATACAATGCTCCTCAGCATCAAGAACGATGGGCTCGCGGCAGCGCGGGCGCATCGGCCAACCTGGCTCGGAAGGCCAAGGTGGTGTCCTCTGGCGGCGTTCGCCAGGGGGATGCGCGCGGGGCGCTGGAGCCCTGGCGAACGAAGCTTCCGGCGGCGTGTCCCTGCGCCGTGTGCTTGGTGCGTTCGAAAGGACCACGTTCCATGCAGAGCGCTTGGCTCTCCATCCGCGTCGACGCGGAGAACCCCATCCATCACCTGTGGAACAACCACGGCATCTGGTGGATCCACTACACCCTCAACACCGCCGACGGACGCATCCGCCGCGTGCGTCGCTCGCTCGGCACACGCGATCGCGAGCAGGCCCGCAGCAGCCGGGACGGCGTGCTCGCGCGGCTGTCGGAGGGCGTGCGATGAACATCCCGCCTGAGTTCGAGCTCGACTTCCGTCCGGACAGCTATCGGGCCAGCGACGACCCGCTCATAGCGATCCTGTCGGGCATCAAGGGGACCGCGCGGCGCGCCATGATCCGCGACTACTGGGAGGCGGGCAGGTTCGACGAGCTTGAGCCGCTTCTGCTCGATGTCACCGGTGATGCCAACCAGTCGCTCGGCAGGATCCACCCGTTCTTCATGGGCGGTGAGTTCCTGCCCGACGTCGCTCCCGGCGAGGCCGTTCTCGTGCGCATCGAGCTGCAGTCGACGACGCATGACGTGATCGAACTGCGTGCGCGGCCCTTGAAGCACGGCGGCATCCGCGTGCGCTGGGTGGATGAGTACGAGGGCGAGATCAAGGCGCCTCTCGATCGTATCGAGCGGCCCTTCAGCTTCGGCGAGTTGACCGAGTTCATCGAGGCCACCGCGACCGACTACGGGCAGGCGTTCCCGCTGGCCTACAACGACGCGAATTTCGCGGGGGGCGACCTGTTGGCCGAGGAGCTGCGGGACTTCACGAGCCTGCACTCGGACCACTACCCGCAGCTGAGCGATTGGTTCCTCTGGAAGCTGGAGCTGTGGCTTGAGGCCAACAGGCCCCCGAGCGACGAGGGGGGAGGTGAGTAGCTGGCGAGGGGGTGCGTAGAGCGTAAGTGCCATGAAGCGTCCCCAAACCCGTGATTCTACGCCGATGGCGGCTTCTCTCGACGGCCTGGGTTGCGATCGGCGGAATCCAAAGTAACGTTTGGCGCTCTCCAAAGTTGCATTTCGCGGATCCTAGAGTTTCAATCGGCGGCATGCTGGGCGGGCCCACCTATCGCCGCGATGTCGAGCCGCGGCTCCGGGCGGCTCTCGCGGACTCGCCGGTTGTCCTGATCCACGGGCCCCGCCAGTGCGGCAAGACCACCCTGGCCCAGATGGTGGGGGACGAGCTCGGCTACCGTTTCGTGAGCTTCGATGATCCAGAGCTGCGATCCGTGGCGATCGAGGACCCCATGGGCTTCGTGGCCGAGCTGCCCGAGCGGGTCATCTTGGACGAGGTCCAGCACGTCCCCGCGCTGTTCTCCACGCTCAAGCTGCTGGTGGACAGAGACCGCGTTCCCGGCCGCTTCCTGCTGACCGGCTCGACCGATGTGCTGCTGTTGCCCAAGCTGGCCGACTCGCTCGCCGGCCGCATGGAGATCGTTCGGCTGCACCCGCTGTCCCAGGCCGAGCTGAGCGGATCCGCCTCGGGCTTCCTGGACGCGCTGTTTGGTGACGGTCTGGAGTCGGCGGGCGGAGGCCGGCTGGGGGGCGAACTGCTGGAGCGCGTCGTCTCGGGGGGCTACCCCGCGGCGCTTGAGCGCGGAACGCAGGCCCGGCGCAGGGCTTGGTACGAGGCCTACATCAACACCATCGTCCAGCGTGACGTGCGCGAGGTGCGCTCGGTGATGCGGCTGGACGACCTGGCGAGGCTGTTGACGCTCGCGGCCGAACGCACCGCGCAGACGCTCAACATCAACGCCTTGGCGGCCCCCTTCCAGCTCAGCCGGCCGACCATCAATCAGTACCTGACCGTGCTCGAGCGCGTCTTCCTGTTGGAGCGGCTGCCTCCCTGGCACTCCAGCAAGCTGCGCCGGCTCATCCGGTCGCCCAAGCTGCACCTGGGCGACAGCGGTCTGGCCTGTGCCCTGCTCGACCACGACCGCGACAGCTTGGCCGCAGATCGCTCAGCTCTTGGCCCGCTGGTGGAGACCTTCGTGTTCCAGGAGCTGCGCAGGCTGGCCAGCGCGACACAGGGCCCCGCCACCTTCCTGCACTACCGTGAGCGCGACGGCGCCGCCGAGGTCGACATCGTGATCGAGCGCGGCGCGCGCCAGTTGGCCGGCGTCGAGGTGAAGGCCGGTGCGACCATCACCCCCGCCGACTTCAAGGGCCTGAAGAAGCTACGAGACGCCACGGGGGAGCGCTTCGCCGCCGGCGTGGTGCTCTACGACGGCGAGCACAACCTGCCGTTCGGCCCCAAGCTCCGCGGCGTGCCGATCCGGTCGTTGTGGGAGACGCCCGCGATGGGGTGAGAGCGGTTCGGTTCGCTTTCCTTTCACCCGGGGTGACAGCTCTGGGCTCGCGCGCTGCCGGTCGCTGGACAGGAGTGGCCGAGCGGGGGGAAGCCGCGCCCCTACCCGCGCGCCTCCGCGATGGCCCGCGCGGCCTACGCCAACTCGCGCCGCAGCGAGGCCGCCTGGATGACCTGTACACGGCCTTGGAAGCGCAGCACCCGCCACGGCGGTCTAGAACAGGGCGGCGCTCTACGCGTCAGGCAGCACGCACACGACCGCGCCAGCGAGCACCGGCAAGCCGAACACGCCCGCCTCGGGCACGTCGAGCAACATGACGCGTTGCGTCAGGAGGATGCCGCCGAGGCCGCGAGGATCCGTGACCCCCGCGTCGACGGGCCGCCCATCGATCGTTCGCAGCGTCCACCGCCAGCGCTGTCCGCCGAGCACCTGCAGCAGCAGCGGGTCGCTCAAGTTGCCCGGGATGGCGGTGCGCCCAGCCGGTGGGGGGGACTTCTTGGGCGGGATGGGTGATGGGTTGCCGCCGCCAGCACCGCCAAGAACCGAGGCCGACGGCTCGCGTGCCCCGCCAGCTTGGGGGCCACGGCCAGGAGTTCCCGATGGACCTTCATCCCGGGACCGCAGCGACTGACGGCTGCCTATCGCCCGGCGCGTGGCGTTGGACGTGTGCGTCGCGTGGCCGAGGACGGGGGCGGAGCCCGGCGTCGCCTGGCGCGGTGGGGTCGGTGATGGGCAGCTTCCGCCGCCGCCATGGTGTGGCGGAGTTGGATTTGGGTTGCTTCCACCTGCGCCGCCGGTGGTGAACCCCTGATGAGGCTCGCGTGCCATGGCAGGCGCGAGCAACGAGACCAACACCAGGGCAACCAACGGCAGGCGGGCTGTTCGGGTCGTCTGAGGGTGCAACACTGATCTCCTGTATGGAATGACCGCGTCAAGCTGAGTCGGAGCGCCGACTCAAGCCCCCGCTGCTCCGGATGCGCCTCAATACGTGCTGCACTCTGTGCGTCAGGAGTCCGGAGCAACCTGGACGATCACTCCCCAGCAGACCGGCAATCCGAACACACCCGCCTCGGGCACGTCGAGCAGCATGACGCGCTGCGTCAGGAGGATGCCGCCGAGGCCACGAGTATCCGTGATTCCCGCATCGACGGGCCGCCCATCGATCGTACGCAGCGTCCACCGCCAGCGCTGTCCGCCGAGCACCTGCAGCAGCAGCAGCGGGTCGCTCAAGTTGCCGGGGGTGGCGGTGCGCCCGGCCGGTGGGGGTGGCTGCTTGGGCGGGTTGGGTGACGGGTTGCCGCCCATGCCTCCGGCCGCCAGTGTGGGTGCTCGGCCGCTCAGTGGGAAGGCCAACCCCATTGTGAGGGCGAGTGCCGTGAGCCAGATTGCAAACACTCGACTCGCCCCAAGGCGGCTCGTCCTTCGTCGCTTTCGCATGCTCACGACCGCTGTCTCCCCAGGAGGTCTGCGAGCCGTGCCAACTGTGTGCGGGCGAGTGGATTCGTATCGCCGAGGGCAGTAAGACGAGTCACGAGGTACGCCCCCCATTGCTCCGCGTCGGTTGGCGTCCACGTACTCACGGCGTCGGTGAGCGCGAGAATCGCCTGGCTTGCAGCTTGTGCTGCCCCGAGTCGCGTATGCGACTCAACGTGGAGGATGAGCGGCGCCATGTCGTCCCTGTGCGATTCCTGGATGCTCCCAGCGATGTGCAGGGCCTGGCGCCAATCCTGTGACCGCAGGGCAAGATGCGCGGCGTTCCGGAGTGCCCAGTAGCGCAGTCTTGGCTCGTCGGTTCCTGCCTCGACCCGACCGAGCACGTCCGCCGCAGCTTCGCAATCGTCTCGCACGAGAAGAACGTGCGCCCGCTCAAACTCCACCCACTTCCAGCCCGGGGCGAATCGCTCGGCCAGGTCGAGGCAGCGGTCGGCGGTGTTCGCTGAGGCGTCCACCGTCGGTGTCGCGGCGGGCAGGCCGTCGAGTTTGCCCTCGCCGTCGGTCAGGCGCTTGCTGAGGGTGCAGACGTCGGCGCGCAGGTCCATGAAGGGGGCGGGCATCTCCGTCCACTCGATCTCGCTGGCGTAGGGCTTGATCTGGCGCAGGCTGGCGCGGGCCATCTCATAGAGCAGCACGGCGGCTTGGCCGTCGCCGTCGGACAGGGCGCGGGCCAGGACGTTCTCGATCAGGGCCGGGCCGCTGCGCTCCTTGCGGGCCAGGCGGGCGCCGGGGCGTGGGTCGAGCAGCGTCTCGTGCAGGCTCGCGGCGCAGGGGGCGCAGGCCTGGAGGTGGCGAATGATCTGTGGGTGCGTGATCCGCGCCGGGTCGACGGGCCAGCGCTCGGGGGCGTGACTCTCAGTCATCGCTGGCGTCCTTTGGTGGTGGGGCGGAGGCACAGGGCGGCCAGCCGGCGGCGGGCGCCCGCCATGATGTCGATGACCTGGTCCTCGGTGAGCGACAGGCGCTCCGCTACATCAGCGGGCAGCATCCTGTCCACGTCGGTGGAGCGCAGGATCGTTCGGTCCAACTTGTCGAGGCGATGGAAAGCGACGTTCGTCACGTAGATCTGCTCGGCGTCTGCAGGCGCGCATGGGGCGTCGGTGCTGGTGCCAGCCGACGGGGTCTGATTCAGCCCGTCATGGTAGCCCCACTCCCCAGGGAGGGGGCGCGCGGCGATGACTGCAGTCATCTCCCGCGCGCGGTCGTGGATCCACTGCTCGGCCTGGGCCACGGGCTGGCCGGGCATCACGACCGGGCGGCGCGTATCGATGAATACGGCCGAGAACCACTCGCCTGCGATGTCCTTCGGGTCCGCCAGCAAGCCCTGGTCGCTCACGGCGGCTTGGGCTGCCTGTGCCAGGGTCGGCGCGAGGCGATGGACCAAGCGCTCGAAGGCCGCGCGATCGTTGCCGTCGAGGAACGCGAACAGCAGCCGGGCCACGTCCTGCTCAAGGCTCGGGGCGGTCGACACGGGGTCCGGCGTGGCGGTAGGTTCGCGTTGAGGTTGCCCGGGCGACACGCAGCAGGTCTCCTCAGGTCCTCGCGATGCAGCTTGCCCGCGGGGCGCGCCGCAGGCATCCGCCGTTCCATCCGGGCCTGCCCGAAGCGCCCAGAGCGCCCTCCGCCGAGCGCGACGAGATGGTAGGCGATTCCCGGTAGCTGTCAAAGAAGAGCCCTCATCGGGCGGCGGGTCGAACGCTTGGCTGACGGTAGTGGAGCCGTTGGTGGCGTCCGGACTGTCGCCTGCTCGACGTCCGGGGTGGGCGGATATCACCGGCGTACCAAGAGCCCTGATCGACACGACGAGCGCGCATGCGGAACGCCCCGACGGATGGGGCTGCTGGTTTCGCGTGTCCGGCTCCCCGCGCCCCGCTGCCGAGCGGCGGAGGGCGGTCCATCTGGCCATTTCGCAGATTTATCCTTTTGAAAAGGATAAATACCGGCGATATTCTCCTTCTCAGAAGGAGAAATCAGACGCCCCATGCGACAGGTCCTCATTGACAAGCTCACCGAGTCCCTGGCTCGCCAGCCGCCCACGCTGACGCGGCGGGAGATCGAGCTGCCTGGGGTGCCGGGCAAGGCGCTGGTTGTGATCGGCATGCGTCGCAGCGGCAAGACGTCGTTCCTCTGGCAGTGCCTGGGGGACCGCCTGGCGGCCGACGCGCCCCGGGAGTCCCTGGTGTTCCTCAACTTCGAGGATGAGCGGCTGGTGGGGCTGGGCGCCGCGGATGTGGGCTGGCTGATCTCGCAGCACGGCCGGCTGTACCCCGAGTTGGCCGAGACGCGCTGTACCTGGTTCCTGGACGAGATCCAGCTGGTGACCGGCTGGGAGTCGCTGACGCGCAGGCTGCTCGACGAGGGGCGCGTCGAGTTGTTCCTGTCGGGTAGCTCGGCCAAGCTGCTCAGCAGCGAGGTCGCGACGTCCATGCGGGGCCGGGCGCTCGAGGTGCTCATGCAGCCCTTCGGATTCCGTGAGTGGCTGCGGCACAGCGGGCATGAGCCCAGCCGTTCGTGGGCCCGGCTGCCCAGGTCCGAGCGTGCGTCGCTCGACCAGCGCCTGGGCCGCTACCTGGTCGAGGGTGGCTTCCCCGAGACGGTGGGCGTGAGCCAGCGCGACCGACATGCCTTGCTGAAGAGCTACGTCGATGTCGTTGTCCTGCGGGACGTGATCGAGCGCCACGCCGTGAGCAATCCCGTCGCCCTGCGCTGGATCCAGCGCCACCTGCTGGCCAACCCCGCGGGCGCGTTCAGCGCGCAGAAGCACTTCGATGCGCTCAAGTCCCAGGGTGTGCCCGTGGCCAAGGACACCGTGCACGCCTACCTCGCGCACCTGGAGGACGCGTTCCTGGTGCATACCGTGAGCCTGCACACCGCCTCCGAGCGCCAGCGCATGGTCAATCCGCGCAAGGCCTACCCCGTCGACCCCGGCCTGATCCCGCTGTTCGAGCGCGCGGGCAGACCTCAGACCGGCCACGCGCTGGAGACGGTCGTGCTGCACGAGCTGCGCCGTCGCGGCGCCGAGGTCGCCTACCTCAAGACCAAGGAGGGCTGGGAGGTCGACTTCATGGCCCGCATCCCGGGTGCGGCGCCCTTGCTGGTGCAGGTCTGCGCCACGCTGGGCGATCAGGCGACCTTCGAGCGCGAGCTGCGCAGCCTGCGCACAGCGCTGGCCGAACACGCCGGCGCTCATGCGCAGCTGGTGACGTTGGACGCGACCCCGCCGACCCAGGAGTTGCCTGATGACGTGAGCTGGTGGCCCGCGGTGCGCTGGTTGCTGGAACCGTGGGGGCAGGGCTGATGGGGTTGTTAGACCCATAGGTGTAGTGAGGTTGAAGTCCGTTCGTCTCTGGCGGCTGGCAGCGCGCTGGCTGGAACTTCCATTTGGACAGCCTCTGAGTTTCATTTGGGGACATCGGAGTTTGCGATTGGGGCATGCCCGACCCCGCCATGAAGCCTCGCGCTGCAGCCGCTCGGCTCGGGGAGGCGCTGGCGGAGAGCCCCGTGATGCTGATCCACGGGCCACGGCAAGCGGGCAAGACCTCCTTGGCGCGCATGGTCGGGGAGCCTGAGCAGCGGACGTTCCTGAGCCTCGATGACCCCGCGGTGCCCGAGTTCGCCGTCGAGGACCCCATGGGCTTCGTGGCGAACCTGCCGGAGCGTGTGACGCTCGATGAGGTGCAGCGGGCGCCTGGCCTGTTCACCTCGATCAAGTTGGCTGTGGACCGCGAGCGGACGCCGGGGCGATTCCTGCTCACCGGGTCCACGAACGTGCTGCTGCTGCCGTCACTCTCCGATTCGCTGGCGGGGCGCATGGCCATCGTGCGCCTGCACCCGTTCAGCCAAGCGGAGCTCGCCGGCGGCGGGACAAGCCTGCTGGAACGCTTGCTGGCCGGAGAGGTCGGTCCGCTTCAGGGCCGCCACCTGGGAGCTGAGCTGGCCGAACGGGTGGCGGCCGGGGGCTACCCCGCTGCCCTGGCGCGCAAGAGCGTTCGAGGACGACAGACGTGGTACGCGGACTACGTCGAGACCCTCGTGCAGCGCGACGTGCGTGACGTGCGGCAGATCCGCAACCTGCAGGTCATTCCCGACCTGCTGCAGCTGCTGGCCGGGCAGACCGGACGGCTGATCAACGTGGCGGACCTCGCGGCGCCGTTCCAGCTCAGTCGGCCCACCATCGCTGAGTACGTCACGCTGCTTGAGCGCCTGTTCCTCATGGAGCGCCTGCCACCGTGGTTCAGCAACCGGCTCAGCCGGCTGATCAAGGGCCCCAAGCTCCACCTCGGCGACACCGGCTTGGCCTGCGCCTTGCTCGGCCTGGATGGCTAGGCGCTGCTCGCCGACCGCTCGCTGCTCGGCCAGCTTGTCGAGACGTTTGTGTTCCAGGAGCTGCGGCGTCAGGCCAGCGTGCTCGGCCAGCGTCTGGCCTTCCATCACGTCCGCGAGAAGAACGGTGCCTCCGAAGTCGACATCGTCATCGAGCACGGGGCCCGGGCCCAGATCGGCATCGAGGTGAAGGCGGGCAGCACGCCCCGGACCCGGGATCTCAAGGGCCTGAAGAAGCTGCGCGACGCGGTCGGCGAGCGCTTCGTCGTCGGGGTGCTCCTGTACGACGGCGAGCACCGGCTGCCCATGGGGGACCGGCTGTGGGCCGTGCCGATGTGCTCGTTGTGGGAGTGACCGGCGCCACCCCTCACTCCGCATGCGCCATTGCGATGGCTCGCGCTGCATCCGCCAACTCGCGGCGACGCGACGGCAGGTGCGCTACCAGGAACCAGTCGCGGTCGCGCGCAAGCAGCGACGGCGGCGCGGCCCCCCATGGGGGGCCCAGGCAGGGCCTGGCGGCCCTGCAACAGCAACCCACCAACCACCTGGCTCGGGGACACCTCCCGCTCGGTCCAGGCCCTGATCACGGGAGGAACCCACCGCTCGGGGTGGGTCAACTTTGGCTGATCAAGTGGGTCACTTTTGGATGGACATCTCC
>QNBX01000108.1 GCA_003644265.1 Planctomycetota bacterium | reverse complement strand
TCGTGGCGCAGCTCTGCGTTGCCAGATCTCGACGAATCCACGGATTCGCCTGCGATCTGTCGCCTTGATCTGCACCACGAGCGCACCACCGCGCACGAAAGCACTTACGCCACAGGCTGCTAGGGCCAGATCTGGCGCTTAGGGGCCGGCTGTTCAGGCCAGCTCTACCACCGCGCTCTCGATGCGCAGGCTCTCGGAGGGCGTGCCGCTCGGGCTGCCGGCCGCCTCCAGGGCTGCCAGCGTGGTCTCGCCGCCCAGCACCTCACCAAAGATGGTGTGCAGGCCGTCCAGGTGGGGCGTGGGCACGAAGGTCAGGAAGAACTGGCTGCCGTCGGTGCCGGGGCCGGCGTTGGCCATGCTCAGCAGGCCAGGGCGGTCGTGCTTCACGGAGGGGTCGAACTCGCCGCTCATGGTGTAGCCCGGGCCGCCGGTGCCGCGCCCGAGGGGGCAGCCGCCCTGGGCCATGAAGCCCTGGATCACGCGGTGGAAGGCCAGCCCGTCGTAGAAGCCGAGCCGGGTCAGATAAAGGGTAGAGGCCACATGCCGGGGCGCCACGTCGGAGCGCAGGAGCACGGTCAGGGTGCCCTTGTTGGTGCTCAGCACCCAGTGGTAGGTGGTGTCGTCGGTGAAGGGCAGCTCGGGCGGGCCCGAGAGGCGGGTGCGCCAGCCGTCCTTGGCGGTGTCGACAGGGTTGCTGGCCAGGTGCGTCTCAAGGGCGGCGAGTGCCGGGTCGCTGGTTGCGGTCATGGGGGCTCCGATAGGCGGGGAAGCCCGGCAGCGTAGCCTCGGGCGGTCCGGGCGTCCACGCGCGGTCGGGGCCCCCTCAGCCGGCGGTCACGGAGACGCCGTCCACCAGGGCCCAGGGCACGCGAGCGGCGCCCATGAGCCGCTCGCGCTCGCTCGAGAGCTGCACCAGGCTCTGCAGCAGCAGCTCGAACACGTTGCCGGAGATGAGCGTCTCGCGCACCGGGCGCTGCAGCTTGCCGCCCTCGATCCAGCGGGCCGATTTGGCCACACCGGAGAAGTCGCCCGAGGCCGGGTCGACCGTGCCCGAGAAGCGCTGCACCAGCAGGCCGCGGTTGAGGGCGCTGAGCATCTGCCGCTGGTCGCCGCCCTCGCCGGGGGCCACGACGAGGGCGTGGGGGCCCAGGCCGGGCACACCCCGCGCGCCACCCCGGGCGTGGCCGCTGGAGAGCACGCCGTCGACCTGGGCGGCGTAGGCGTTGTAGAGCAGGCCGGAGAGCATGCCGCCCTCGAGGATGGCGTGCCGACCGCAGGGCTGCCCCTCGCGGTCGAAGCTGGCGGCGCCGGCCAGCTCCAGATCGGTGGGGTCGTCCACCACCTGCAGCGACGCGGCCGCCACGGCCTCGCCCACGCGACCGGCCAGGGCGGAGCGACCGCGTTGGACGGCGATGGCGGACGCGGCCGACACCAGCGGGTCGATGAACACGTCGGCGAACGCCGCGGGAGCAAACAGCACCGGGCCGCGGTAGGTCTCGGCCGCCCCGGCGGCCAGGTTGCCCAGGGCCGACTCCGTGAAGTGCCGCACCAGTTCGGCGCTGGAGGCGGGGGCCCGGGCCAGCAGCCGCACGCTGTCGCCCTGGTAGTCGAAGCCGCCCACGTCGTCGCCGTCCACGGCCATGCCGAACAGGAGCTGCGACAGGGCCGCGTCGCTCTCGCTGGCGCGCACGCCGGCGGAGCTGACCACGGCCAGGCTGGTGCAGGACACGTCGGTGCTGGCCTGGTCCAGCGAGAGGCGCGGGTCGACGGCCTGGGCGGCGGCCACCAGCTCGCGTGCGCGCCGCACGATGTCCTCGATGGGCAGGGCAGCCAGCTCGGGCTCGACCAGCGCGGGCAGGCGCGTGATGGGGCGCGGCGCGGGCAGCAGGTTGGCGTCATCAGGCGGCGAGAAGCTCGCCAGCGCCAGGGCGTCGCGGACGGTGCCTTCCAGCGCGGCGCGGCCTTGCTGGTTGGTGGAGGCGAAAGCCTGGCGCCGCTCGCGGAAGACGCGTAGCCCCAGGGATGTGCCCTCGTCCACCTGGGTCAGCTGCAGGTCGCCCTTCTCGTAGCGCACGGCCGTCGAGTTGCTGCTCACGCTGAAGGCCTCGGCCTCATCGGCGCCCTGGGTCAGGGCCAGCTCGACCGCCTCGGCGCAGGCCGCCAGCAGGCGCTGCTCGCGCTGGTCGGTGCTCTCGGTGGGGCGGCTGGTGTCGGTGGCGGTCATGCGTTGCGTCCTCCCACCAGCACCTGGCAGGAGAGCCAGGGTCCGCCGGCGTCGACCTTGGCGGGTTGGCCCTTGCCACAGTGGCCCGAGCCGAGATCCCATTGAAACTCGCCGCTGACGCCGTCCACCGAGCGCAGCACATCGAAGGCGATGCCGGAGATGTTCACGCCGCGCATGAGCGCGCCCCGTTTGCCGTTCTTGATGGGCCAGGCGCGCGCGGTGCCGAACATGAACTCGCCGTTGGCGTCGGCCTGGCCGTTGCGCGGGCCGTCAAGCATGAGCCCGTCGTCGATGCCCGCGATGAGCTGCTCCAGCGTCGATTGGCCGGGCTCGATGTAGGTGTTGCGCATGCGGATCAGGGGCTCGTCGTCGTACTCCCAGGCGCGGGCGTTGCCGGTGGGCGCCACGCCGAAGCGCGCCGCCGACTCGCGGTCATGCAGGTAGCTGGCGAGCACGCCGTCCTGGATGATCACCGTGCGCCCGGCGAGCACGCCCTCGTCGTCCACGCGCAGGGTGCCGCCGGCGCCTGGGTGGTGTTCGGAGGCGCCGGAGTCGCACAGGGTCACTAGCTCGCTGGCCACGCGCTGGCCGAGCTTGCCCGCGGCGCAGGACCCGGAGGCCACGAAGTCGGCCTCGACGGTGTGTCCGATGGCCTCGTGCGTCAGCAGCCCCACCAGCGCGGGCGAGAGCAGCACACGCTTGCGGCCGCCCTCGGGGTAGCCCGCGCTGAGCAGGTCGACGGCGCCCGCGGCGGCCTGTTCGGCGTAGGCCGCCGCCGCCTGCTTGCCGAAGAGGCAGTCCCAGGCGCCGGTGACGCCGATGGACTCGGACGCGCGCTGGATCTCTCCCCCCTTGCTGGCCACGGCCGAGACGCGGAACTCAGGGCGCACGATGCGCGTCCAGGCGCGGGCGCCGTCGGAGGTGACGATGCCCTTCTCTTCGAAGATCTCGGCGTAGCCGCAGCCCGCGCTGGTGATGGAGGGCGAGGACTCGCGGGCCTGGGCCTCCATGGCCAGCACGAGCTCGAGCGTCTGGTCGAGGGGCCGCGCGGCCAGCTCGTCGTAACCGTCGCAGTCGAAGCGCCCCACCGCCAGATTGGCGGGAGGCAAGGCCTCGATCTTGTGCTTGCGGTCGGCGGCGGAGCTGACGGCGGCGCGGCGGGCGGCGTCCACCGCGCGACGCACGGCGGCCGGCTCCAGGCGATCCGTGCTGGCAAAGCCCCAGGTGCCGTGGGCCAGGACGCGCACGCCCACGCCGCTGTGCTCGGCCATCTTGGCCTGGTCCACGCGGCCCTGCTCGACCGCCACGGAGCGGGTGCGCTTGCCGTGGTAGCGCAGCTCGATGTAGTCCGCGCCGCCGTCGGCCAACACGTCGGCCAGGGGCTCGGTGGGATCTCGTTCGGTCATGAGCCAGGCTCACCGGGAGGGAGGGGCGTGGTGGGGTTGCGCGCTGTGATCCTGCCGGCCGAGGCGGGCTGCCGGGCCGCAAGTCGCGGGGCGATGATAGCCGCCGGGCCCGGGCGAGCCCGCTGCCTGCCCCGAAGAGTGCATGGGCGGGACCCGCGGCAGGGGGCCCTGGGGCATCGGGCAGCGCCGTCCACAGCGGTCCTGAGGCCTACGGGGGGGGCTGCCGTCGCGCAGCCCGGGCACGTGAGCGACGCTGCCCGGGCCAGTCGCTACACTGCTTCGTTCGACCTCGCGTGTTCCGGAGACGTTCCGGTCCACGCCCGCTCCCTCTCTACGACGGTTCATCAGCCCCATGGGCGTCAGCACTTCCGACATCTCCATCACCCTTCACGACGTGGCCAAGATGATCGGGGGGCGCACGCTCTTCGAGGGCGTCACCCTGTCGTTCCTGCGTGACGCGCGCATCGGCGTCATCGGCCCCAACGGCATGGGCAAGTCGACCCTGCTGCGCATCCTGGCCGGCGAGGATCAAGAGTTCGAGGGCGAGCGCCTGCCCGCCCCCGGTCTCAGCATCGGCTACGTGCACCAGGAGCCCGAGCTCGATCCCGAGCTGACGGTGATGGAGAACGTCGAGAAGGCCGTGCAGCCGGTGCGCGACATGGTCAAGAAGTACGAGCAGATCTCGGCCAGGATGGGTGAGGACATCTCGCCCGACGAGATGGAGGGGCTGCTCGAGAAGATGGGCCGGCTGCAGGAGCAGATCGAGGCCAAGGACGCGTGGGAGCTGGACCGGCACATCGAGCAGGCCATGCACGCTCTGCGCCTGCCGCCTTCGGACTCCATGGTGACCAAGCTGTCGGGCGGCGAGAGGCGTCGCGTGGCGTTGTGCCGCACGCTCATGGAGCACCCCGACCTGCTGCTGCTCGACGAGCCCACCAACCACCTGGACGCCGACACGGTCACCTGGCTGGAGCGCCACCTGCAGGACTACAACGGCACGGTCATCCTGGTGACCCACGATCGCTACTTCCTCGACAACGTCGTGGGCTGGATGCTGGAGATCGATCGCGGCGCCGCGCGGGTGTACGAGGGCAACTACACCGACTACCTCAAGCAACGCGCCGAGTTCTACCGGCAGCGCCAGAAGGGCGACAACGAGCGCGGCAAGCAGATCACGCGCGAGCTCGACTGGGCGCGCCAGAACCCCAAGGGCCGCACCACCAAGAGCAAGGCGCGCGTGCAGCGCTACGATGACCTGGTGCGCGAGCACCGCAAGATCGTCAAGGACGAGCTGCGCCTGCACGTGCCCTTCACCAAGCGCCTCGGCACCCAGGTGCTCAACGTGAACGACGTCACCAAGGGCTTCGCCGGGCGCACGCTCTTCTCCGAGCTCTCGTTCGAGATGCCGCCGGGCGCCATCCTGGGCGTCGTGGGCCCCAACGGCACGGGCAAGACCACGCTCATGCGCATGATCGTGGGGCAGGAGACGCCCGACGAGGGCGAGGTGCAGCTGGGCAAGACCGTCGACCTCTGCTACCTCGATCAGAGCCGCGAGGAGCTCAACCCCAAGGCCACCGTCTACGACACGATCACGGGCGGCACCGACATGATCCGTGTGGGCGACGACCAGCTCAACGGCAAGGCCTACGTGTCGCGCTTCAACTTCCGCGGCTCCGAGCAGGACAAGCTCATGAACACGCTCTCCGGCGGCGAGCGCAACCGCGTGCAGCTGGCCAAGATGCTGGCCAAGGGCGGCAATCTGATTCTGCTCGATGAGCCCACCAACGACCTCGACCTGCCCACCCTGCGGCATCTCGAGGAGGCCATGCTCGAGTTCCCCGGCTGCTGCATCGTGGTGACCCACGATCGCTACTTCCTGGACCGCGTGGCCACGCACATCCTGGCCTTCGATCCCGACCTGGGCGTGCACTTCCACCCGGGCAACTTCGAGAGCTGGCGCGTCAAGCGGGCCGAACTGCGTGAGGCCGAGGGCCTGTCGGGCGAGGCTTCGGCCGGCACGCACAGGCGCTTCCGGGCTTCATGAAGCGACTGCTCACGCTGCTGGCCCTGAACAAGCGTTGGTGGGTTGCGCCCATCGTCATCTACGCCGTGGTCGTGGTGTGGCTGGCGTCTCTGTCGGCCGAAGCGCCCGTCGAGACCTTCGACTACCGCTTCAACTGATGCCGCCTGCGGTGTGGGTGGCGGCCTGGATGTCGCAGGGGCTCGCGGCATGAGCGCCGGCGACCAGGCTCGCGCCAACCCAGCGCGCGCGACGCTGACGCCGCTCACCAAGCTGACCTTGATGGTGCTGCCGCTGGCGCTGCTGGTGGCGCTGACCGAGCTGTCGCTGTGGGCTCTGGGGCTGGGCGGGCAGCGCGATCTCAGCCGGGGCTTCGACCGCGACGCGGCCTACCTGCTGCGCGTGGACGGCGGCTGGGTCACGCAGATCTTCGGTGATCCCGAGCGCGAGCAGCGGGTGCCGGACAAGGGCGCCACGCGGCGCGTGCTGCTCATGGGTGGCAGCAACACCGAGGTCTTTCCGGAGCGTTACCTGGAGGACCTGCTGAGCGAGCACGCGCCCGACCCCTCGCGCCCGTGGGAGCTGATCAACCTGGGGCGCTCGGGGTACGGCAGCGGGCGCGTGCTGATCCTGCTGGAGCAGGCCCTGGTGCTCGAGCCGGACGTGGTCGTGATCTACAGCGGACACAACGAGTTCGTGGAGCGCGGCTTGGCCGCCGAGCTGGACGCAGCCCTGGGTGGCGCTGCCGGCCGCGCCGCCGCGAGCGGGCTGGCCCGGACGCGGCTGTTCCGCGTGGTGGAGCAGGCCCTGCGCCCACCGCAGCCCGCGCCCGAGCTGTCCCGGCCCGCGCCCGAGCTGTCCCCGGATGATCCGGCCGCACGCGAGATCCCGTGGTCGACGACGCAGGCCCAGTGGCAGGTCTACCGCAGCAACGTCGCGGCCATGTGCGATCTGATCCGGGCCGCGGATGTCCAGCTGGTGCTGTGTACCCTGGCCAGCAACCACTTCACGCCGCCCTACGTGTCGTCGCGCGCTGAGCCCATGCCGCCGGAGGCGTGGGCCGCCTTCGACACCGCCCGGCGCGCTGGCCTGGTGCAGATCCCGCGGCCCTTCCGGGAGTTCTTGCGCCCGCCGTTGCGCCTGCGTCTGGGATCCTGGATCCGGGGTGATGGCGCGGCCGCCGCCATCGATGTCGAGCAGTTGCCGCCCCTGCGTGCGCTCAGCGGCCCGCTGGCGGACCTGCGAGCCACGCCCGAGTCGAAGGGCGGGGACGCCACGCTCGCGGGCTGGCATTGGCCCCCAATCGCGCAGTGGAACGCCAAGGTCGTGGCGGTCCTCAGCGCCTACGAACGCCTGGTGCGGCGCGAGCTCGCGCCGCCCATGGAGCACAGCCTGCGTCGGGCCGTGGCCGCGCTCGAGCAGGCGTTGCTGCTGGTCCCCAATGACCCGGACGCCCATTTCGACCTGGGGCTGGCGCACTGGTTGCTGCGCGATGACGTCGCGGCCAAGCATGAGTTTGAGGTCGCGCGCCGCTACGACCGCGCGCCCCACAGCGCCAACGGCATCTCCAACGACATCCTGCGCGTGCTCGCCGCGGAACGACCGGGCGTGCTGCTGCTGGACGTCGCGGCGCAGTTTGCCGAGCACAGCCAGGCCGGGCTGGTGGGCTACGAGGTCATGATGGACGCGTGCCACTTGCAGCCGGGAGCCCGGAGAGCGCTGATGGGTCTGCTGGCGCCGCTTGTCGTCGAGGCGAGCGCTCGCTGACGCAGCCACGCGCATGCGCGCAGTTGATTGGGAAGCCCGCGCGGCGTATTGCAGGTGGTGCCGGGAGGTGCCGCACAGGCCGGAATCAGCCGGTTCGAGTGCCCAAAGACCGGGCGAGGCGCAGCCGGACGAGGCGCTGGTCTGCAGGAGGAAAGCATGTTCAGTCAGCTGTTCGATACTCAGGTTCTGTGGTTCAGCGTCCCGGCGTTGATCGGCACCGCGGTGTTCTCACTGCGTGTGCTGCTCATGCTCATGGGCGGCGACGCAGATATGGATGCCGACGTCGATTTCGACCTCGACGGCGACGCCGGCTTTGACGGCAGCGACAGCGACAGCGCCTTCGGCGTGCTGTCGGTGCAGGGCCTGGCCGCGGCCATGGCCGGCTTCGGCTGGGCGGCCATCGGCGCGCACCTCGGCTCGGGCTGGGGCATGACCAGCTCGGCCGCGGTCGGCGTGGCCGGCGCCGTGGCCATGGTCTGGTTGCTGGGGCTGCTGCTCAAGGGCATGCACGACCTGCAGAGCTCCGGCACCGTGCAACTCGAGACGGCCATCGGCGTCACCGGCGACGTCTACGTCGGCGTCCCGGCCCGCGGCGAAGGTCGCGGCCAGGTGCGCCTCATCCTGAAGCAGCGCATGCGCATCGTCGACGCCGTCTCCGACGACCGCGCGCTGCCCCGCTCGGCCCGTGTGCGCGTGCTGTCGGTCAATGACGACCGCAGCGTGACCGTCACCGAGGCCTGACTCCCCGCTCACTACTGGAGGACGACATGTTCACCCCGATCCTTGCCGCCATCTCCGAGGACCTCGTGTGGTACGGAGGCCTGGGCGGTTTCGCCCTGCTGCTCTTCCTGTTCGCCGCGCTCTTCGTCACGCGCCAATACAAGCGCTGCCCCAGCAACCGCATCCTGGTGATCTACGGCCGCGTGGCCGGGCGCCAGGCCGCCAAGTGCATCCATGGAGGCGGCGCCTTCGTGATCCCGCTGATCCAGGATTACGAGTACCTGTTCCTCGACCCGCTGGTGATCGAGATCCCGCTGTCGGGCGCGCTCTCGCGCAACAACATTCGCGTCAACGTGCCGTCCACCTTCACGGTGGGTATCGGCACCGATCCGGTGCTCATGAACAACGCCGCCGAGCGCCTGCTCGGCCTGGGCGAGGCCAAGATCCGCGATCAGGCCCAGGACATCATCCTGGGTCAGCTGCGCCTGGTCATCGCGACGCTCTCGATCGAGGAGATCAACCGGGACCGCGAGAAGTTCATGAACCTGATCAACGAGAACGTCGGCCAGGAGGTGAACAAGGTCGGCCTCGAGCTGATCAACGTGAACATCCGCGACATCACCGACGAGTCGGGCTACATCGACGCCATCGGCAAGCGCGCCGCGGCCGAGGCCATCAACACGGCCATCGTGGACGTGGCGCAGCAGGAGCGTGACGGCGCCACGGGCCAGGCCATGGCCAACCGCGAGCGCTCGGTGAGCGTGGCGCGCGAGGAGGCCACCGCCGCCCAGGGCGAGAAGGACGCCGAGCGCGAGCAGCGCGTGGCCGTGGCGGGCTTCGAGGCCCAGGCCGTGGAGGGCGAGGCCACGTCGACGCGCGACATAGAGATCGTGCGGGCCCAGCGGCACGCCGAGACCATCGCAGCGGCCAAGCAGGCCGAGCAGGCCCAGCGCGTCAAGGTGGCCTCAGAGGAGGCCACCGCCAAGCTGGGTGAGAACACCTCGGCCGCCAAGGTGGCCGAGTCGGACGCGGTGCTGGCCGAGGTGCGCGCGGGCGCCCGGCGTCGCGCCGAGGTGGCCGCCGCCGAGGCGCGCGAGGCCGTGCTCAAGGCCGAGCGCGAGCAGGAGCTGGCGCGCCTGTCCAAGGAACAGCTCGCTCCGCAGGAGATCGAGAAGCAACGCATCGAGATCGCCGCCGAGGCCGAGGCCGAGCGTCAGCGTCGCACCGCGGCCGGTGAGGCCGACGCCATCCTGGCCCGCTACAACGCCGAGGCCGAGGGCACGCGGGCCGTGCTCGAGGCCAAGGCCGAGGGTTACCGCCAGCTGATGGACGCCTGCTCCGGACACCCGGACCTGGCGCCGAGCCTGCTGCTGATCGAGAAGCTGCCCGAGCTGGTGGCCGAGCAGGTCAAGGCCGTGCAGAACCTCAAGATCGACAAGGTCACGGTGTGGGACGGCGGCAGCGGTTCGGGGCGCGGAGGCAAGGGCGCCACGGCCGACTTCCTGAGCGGCCTGATGGGCTCGCTGCCCGCCATGCACGACCTGGCGCGGCAGGCCGGCATCGAGCTGCCGCGCGTGCTGGGGCACGTGGCCCCGGTGACGGCCCGCGACGACGCCCCGCCGCTGGCCATGGCTGACGGCGCGGCCGCCGAGCTCGACCCGGAGGATGGCGCGGCCTGAGCGCCGCTGCCCTGATCCGTGCCTCAAGCGCCCCCGGCCGTCTCCTCGGCCGGGGGCGCTTCTGCTTGGGGAGCGCTCGCTCAGCGGCCTGACGCTGCGGCGCTGCCGGGCCGCGTGTACCCTGCGCCCCATGACGACCTCCCGCCTCGCCCTCGCCTACGCCGGACTGCTGGCCGCCGCGCTCTGCTCCTGCGCCGGACCGCCCGCTGCGTTCGAGCACCCGCCGCTCTCGGCTGAGGCCCTGCGCTCCCACGTCGAGGTCCTGGCCGCCGACGACATGCAGGGCCGCGAGGTCGGCAGCGCGGCGGCGATGCGGTCGGCGGAGTACATCGCCGCGGTGCTTGGCGAGGCGGGCTGGGCGCCGGCCGGCAACGAGGGCACGTATCTCCAGAACATCGGCATGGCGGGCTTCGAGCGGGACGGCGCGCTACAGGCCCTGTTCGAGGGCCCGGACGGCGCGCTCCTCAAGGCCGACCATGGCGCCGAGCTGCGCTGGCTGCGCGGTCCGCCCGTGCACGTCACGCTCGACCTCGTGCTGGTCAAGGGCCCCGAGGACATCCCCTCGACGCCTGACCCTCACGACGCCCTGGTGTTGCTGGCGGACGGTCGCACCGCCATGAGCTGGCTGGACGAGGATCGCGGCCAGGGTTGGGGAGCCTTGCTCATCATGGGCCCCTCGACCGAGGGCATGCCGACCCCGCCGCCCAAGCTCTTGCTGGGCGCGACCAACGACCCGGTGCTGCTCATGACGCGCGGGTCGCTGCCCGCGGCGCTGGCTGCGGGGCGCTTCGACACGCTGCACCTCTCGCTCGACAGCGAGGAGCCCGTGCTGGCCGTCAACGTCGTGGGCTTGCTGCCGGGCACGGGGCCCTCGGACGAGGTGATCATTCTCAGCGCGCACTACGACCACCTGGGTCTGGCCGATGCGGGCGCGGACCGCGTCTTCAACGGGGCCGACGACGACGCCTCCGGCGTGGCCATGGTGCTGGAGCTGGCGCGGGCGCTGGCCGCCGGTCGGCCGCCGTACCGCACGGTCATGGCGGTCCTGGTCACGGGCGAGGAGAAGGGCCTGCTGGGCAGCCGGGCCTACGTGGCCGGCGCGCCCGTACCCATTGAGTACACCGTGGCGGCGCTCAACTTCGAGATGGTGGGGCGCCCCGACGAGAGCCTGGGCGGCCGCGGCCGGCTGTGGCTCAGCGGTTGGGAGCGCACGACCCTGGGTGCCGAGCTGGAGGCGGCCGGCCTGCCCGTCTTCGCCGACCCATACCCCGGCCAGAACTTCTTTCTGCGCTCGGACAACATCTCGTTCGCGCGCGTGGGCATCCCGGCCCAGACGCTCTCGTCCTTCGCGCTGCACAGCGACTACCACCGGGTGAGCGATGAGGTCGGGACGCTCGACTTTGACCACATGGCCCTGGCGGGGGAGGCTGCCCTGGCGGTGGTGGACGGGCTGGTGACCGGTGCGCTCACGCCGACCTGGCTGCCCGGCGGCGAGCCGTAGCCGCCGCGGGCGGCGAGTGTGTGCGCGGGGAGAGGCTCACGGGCAGCGCACTCCAGGCGTGTGGGTCGCTTCAGCCCCGGCGGCGAGCGGCCGTGCGGCGATAGGCGAGGGCCATGGCCAGCACCTCGCGCAGGGACGTGAGCGGCACGCCCGCCGCGCGCTGGGCCACGCCGAGCTCGAAGGCGATCGACCACTGCCGGCACAGCACGCGCCAAGCCGTGAAGATCGAGTGCCGTCGGTCGTAGATGTGCGTGGCCTCGCTGGTGAGGCCGTTGAGCTCCAGCAGCTTCAGGTCGCGACCCTCGCGCAGCGCCGCGGCTGAGGGCGCCCGCAGGTCGAAGCGCCCGAAGTGAAAACCCTCGAAGCTGGCCGCGATGGCGTCGAGCGCCTCGCGCAGGCCCTCGCCGGCCAGCTCCGCGCCGTCCTCGAACACGGCGCCGCGACAGTGGGTGCCCAGCTCGGTCAGGCGCACGCGCTCGCCGGGAGCGGGCACGTCCGTCAGGCGCGCGCCGAGCGCCTCGGCGTAGGCGCGCTGCATGGCCGGTGCGCGCGCGTCGTCCAACAGGAGCTGCTCCAGGTTGCGCCGTCCGTCGCCTCGCACTTCCGGCAGGAACTTGGTGGTGATGGAGAAGATCTCACCCCGCGACGCGCTCGGCCGGCGGTACCAGAACACGCCGTACTCCTGGCCGCCTACGTACTCCTGGGCCAGCATGTCGACCGGGTTGCGGTCGAGCCAGGCCACGGCGGCCGCCCGATCGGCGCACACACCCACGCCGCTGCCGCGCTGTCCTGCGTCGGGCTTGAGCACCAGCGGCCAGGGCTGGGCCAGCGTGGCGCTGAAGGCGTCGAGGCGCGAGAGGCGTTCGCGTTCTGGCAGGTCGCCCGGCAGCGACGTGGCCTGGGGCAGGGCGTCTCCCGCGCCGGCGAGGCGCGCCAGGATGTCGGCCTTGGACTCGCCGATGATGCCGCCCGCGGGGATGCCCGGGTTGACGGCGGTGACCACGGCCAAGCTGCGGTGGCGCAGGGCCAGCCAGGCGATCCAGACCAGCACCGGCGGGTAGATCAGCCACATGGGCCAGAACTCCCAGTGGCGCAGGCGCAGCCAGCGGCCCAGCAGTCGGCGTCGTCCGTAGTGGGTCAGGCTGCCGGGCAGGATGCGCGTGACCAGCACCAGGGCCGCGACCACGATCAGGAGCGACAGCGCGGTGTGCTCGGCCACCCAGTCAGTGGCCTCCAACACGCGGCGCCCGGCCAGCATCGAGAGCGCCACCAGCACCGGCGTCCAGGCCAGCCCCGCCAGGGCGAACCAAGCGGCGAAGCGCAGCACGCCCGTGCCGACCACGCCGGCGGCCACGTAGGTGGGCAGGCGCAGGCCGGGGGTGAAGCGGCTCACGAAGATGGCCGCGCCGCCACGCTTGGTGAACCAGGCGGCGCAGCGCTCCAGCGATGCCTCCGACAGCATCCACTTGAGCGGCGCTCGGCGCACGACGGCGCGGCCGAGCACGCGGCCCGCCAGGAACAGCGCCATGTCGCCCACGAAGATGCCGATGAAGGCCGCGGCGGAGGCCTCCACGAAGCCCAGGCGTCCCTGGGCTGCCAGCAGGCCGGCGCCCACGCAGGCCAGGTCCTCGCTGGCGAAGGTGGACAGGGCGATGAGCAGCAGCAGGATCCACAGAAACAGGCCGCGGGCCGGGGGCACGGCGGCCGGGTCGAAGGGACGGGCGGCCGCAGCCACGCGTTCGGGGTCGGCCGTTGCGCGGGTGGGCGCCGCGCCGCGCTGCACCCGGTCGAGCTGCTCAAGCAGGGCCTCGGCGAACGGCGGGGGGCTGCGGAAGGGCATGAAGTGGTCGGCCGTGCCCCAGCCCGCCTGCGGCGCGGAGGCCGCGATCCAGGCCTGGGCCTGGGGCAGCAGGCGCAGGTGCTCACGTGCGGCCTCCACCGGCACCAGGAAGTCGTCCTCGCCGTGGATCACCAGCGCGGGGCCGTCGTAGCGCTGCAGCAGGCCACGCAGCGGCCGCTGATCGGTCTGGGCGAAGTTGCGCGCGTACTGCAACGCGCGCTGCAACGCGTCGGTGCTCCCGAAGTGGGGCAGGGCCAGGTCGAGCCCGCGGATCATCGCGAGCTGCAGCAGGTGCAGGCCGTGGTTGAGCGAATAATCGCCCAGCCACTCCATCTCCTGCACGCCGATCGACGCCAGCAGCACCAGCGAGGCCACGCGCTCGGGCGCGCGCTCCCACAGCTGCAGAGCCACGCCGCCGCCCAGGCTGTAGCCCAGCACGTGCGCCCGCTCGATCTGCAGCGCGTTGAGCAGCGCCAGGCTGTGGGCCGCGTGGTCGGTGATGGAGACGCCGTCCACGTCGAGGCTGCTGTGCCCGAAGCCGGGCAGGTCCGGCGCCAGCACGAAATAGCGCGGCGCGAGCAGCGGGGCGAGCTTGCGGAAGTTGCCGCTGTCGCCCGGGCTGCCGTGCAGCAGCAGAACCGCCGGGCGTGGTGCGCCGTCGTCGCCCTGCCGTGCGCCCCACGAGCGATACGCCAGACGCAGCGGTGCTCCGGCGCGCGGCAACTCCACGGCCTGCACGCCGTCGGGCAGCGGAGCCAGGGGACGGGGCGGGCTCAGCCCGCGCCAGGCCAGCGAGAGCAGGGCGGCCAGGGCCCAGGTGGCCAGCAGCCAGCGCAGCGCCTTGTGGAACGCAGCTCGCACGGAAGCGCCTCAGCCCCTCTCGTTGGTGGGCTGCGTCTGGAGCTCCCTGAGCGCGTCGGAGACGCAGCGCTGCAGCGCTGCAGCCAGCTCGCGACGGTCGTCCGCCGCCACCGGCGTCTCGCCGAAGCGAAGCGTGGCGTCGACGCGCTTGAGCCCGAGCAGTCTCCAGAAGTGCGGCAGGAAGGTCATCTCGCCCCACCAGCAGACGGCTCGCGATGCGGGCGGGCCGTGGGCAGGTGCCTGGTAGTGCAGGCAGGCCCAGTGCACGGGCAGAGAGCTCGCCACGGCCGGCTCCAGCAAGGACGAACGGAACGGCAGCACGCCGCTGCCGTCGGAGCTGGTGCCCTCGGCGAACACGATCAGGCCCAGGCCACGCTCGAGCACGCCGCGGATCAGGGCGTTGATGCGCATGACGTCGCGCCGCAGCTCGCGGTCGATGAAGAGCGTGCCCGAGGCCCGCGCCATGACGCCCAGCAGCGGCCAGTGCTTCAGGTCGCCGCGGGACACGAACACCGCCGGGCAGGCGGTCATGAGCGTGATGATGTCGATGTAGCCCAGGTGGTTGCTCACCAGCATGAAGGGCCCCTTGGGCGGGGCGCCGATGACGCGCACGCGCATGCCGATGACGGCCGCTACGCTGCGGGTCCAGAAGCGGCAGGCGCTGTTGTGCAGCGGTGCGTCGAGCCGGGGCAGCACGCGCACCAGCAGACGTCCCAGCACGTAGAGCAACAGCGCGGTGCCCGAGCAGACCAGGAACCCCAGCAGCCGGGCGGACGCGCGCAGGCTGCTCATGCCGCTGCCGCCGACGGGTTCACCAAGGCCGCGCGTCCCCGAAGAAGGTGTTGAGCGAGCGTTCGGGCAGGGCCTTGGTGTCCATCAGCACGATGAAGTCGATGGTGCCGAAGGCGCGGTCGATGGCGGGCTCGCTGCAGACGTAGGCGCCGAAGCGCAGGTAGGTCCGGAACAGGCGCGGCAGAGAGACGGCCTTGACGGCGCGCGCGTCGGGCTGCGCGCCGCTGCAGCGATAGGGCGCCCGGGCGCTCACGTGCAGGTCGGGCCAGACCAACTGCTTGACGCGCAGGTGCTCGGCCGCGGCCAGCGCCAGGTCCTGGTCCTGGCTGGTGAGCGAGCAGCAGCCGAACAGGTAGCGCCGCCGCGCAAACACCAGGTACGCCGCCAGCCCGCGCCAGAGCCCGAAGAGCGCCTTCTGGTTGCGGTGCTCGGCGCTGATGCAGGCGCGTCCCAGCTCGACGCCCTGCGCCAGGATCTCGGGACCGAGGTCGCCCATGCGGAACTCGCCGTCGGAGTAGAAGCCCTGGTGCGCGGCGGCCATCTCGGCGGTCTGCAGGCGGTACGTGCCGACGATCTCGCCGCTGCCCGTGTGCTCCAGCAGCAGGTGGTGGCAGGCGGCGTCGAAGCCGTCCTCGTCCAGGCCGGTGAGGTGGCTGGCGTCCAGGCCCTCGTTGAGCTCGAGGTTGAAGATCCGGTAGCGCAGGGCCAGGGCGCTGTGCAGGTCTTCGGCCGTGCGCGCGAAGCGCACCTCGTAGCGGCCCTCGGTCAGGCGCGTGGTGGGCGCCGTGGCCAGGGATGCGAGCGAGCGCGTGGCGGGGTCTTGGGGGTCGGACATGGGGTCAGGTCGCCTGGGCGGTCTTGGGTGGGCCCGCAGCGGGCAGCGTTCCGCGACGGCGTTGTTGCATGCCGGGGCGAGGCGCAGAGATTCCCAAGAACCTCGCCGGGATTGTCGCGGCTAGGGGCGTGGGCGCCAAGTGGGGGTTTTTGCAGCCGGGCAGTGGGGCGCCGGGGGCGCCGGGGGCGTGGGGGGCGTGGGGGGCTTGGG
>QNBX01000107.1 GCA_003644265.1 Planctomycetota bacterium | reverse complement strand
GCGTCTGATCCAGCAGCCCCTCGCCGCGCAGCACCGACAGCAGCGCGCCGACGGCGTCGTCCATGGCCGCCACCTCGCCCAGGTAGGCGTCGCCCGCGACCCGGTCCAGGAAGCGCGGGGCGGGTTCGTAGGGTGCATGGGGCTCGAAGTAGTGCACCCACAGAAAGAACGGCCGGCTCGTGTCGCGCTCGCGCAGCCAGCGCACGGCGTCAGCCGAGATCTCTGCGCCCGGCCGCGAGCCCGGAGACCCGCCGACCTGCGCCGAGCCCGCGCGCGGCGTGCGGTACACATCGAAGCCCTGGTCCAGGCCGTAGGGTGCGTCCATCACCGCCGCGGCCACGAACGCCGCCGTCTGGAGCCCCGCCTCGGCCGCGAACTCCGCCAGCGTCGCGGCGGCCGCGGGCAGCGGTGTGTGCCCGTTGTCGCGCACGCCGTGCCGCAGCGGATAGAGCCCGGTCAACATCGACGCATGCGCCGGCAGGGTCAGCGGCGCGACGCTGTGCGCGTAGTCGTAGACCACGCTCTCGCGTGCCAGCGCATCCAGCGCCGGCGAGAGGCCCTGCGCGCCGCCGTAGCACCCGAGCGCCCCCGGGTTGGTGGTGTCGAGCGTGATCAGCAGGCCCGACAAGCGCGGACGCCCGGGCTCGGCCCTGCGAACAGGACCGGACGAGCGCGCGGGATCAGAATCGGGTTCCTTGTCTGAGCACGCGCCCCCGAGCAGCAGGGTCAGGGCCAACAGCCAGGCTGGGCGACGACAAGACATGCGCGCGCTGCTCACAGGAGACGGGGCCGCCCATGATAGAGACACGCTGCAGAGATGCGGAGCCGGACGCTCCGGCGCCCCCCACGCTGCGGGACCCCCCGGGGGGACGCCCTCTGCGTTAGCATGGCCCTCGGGATCGCCGCGCCTTCGGGCTGGGGTCCGAGCCGACCCGCGGAGCGCTCCCGATGGCCCCCAAACGTCGCAAGCCGGCCGCGCTCGCGGGCGCGTTGCTGCTCCTGCTCGGCTGGCGGGTGGCGAGTTCGTTGCTGCTCATCCCGGAGCTCGAGGAGCGCTGGGCCCGGCCATCGCCCCGGGCCCCACGGGTGCGGCAGACGCTGGTCAAGTGGGCTCCGCTGCGCGTTGCGCTGAGCGAACTCCTGCGGCGTGAAGCACCCGGCGAGCGGGTGCTGCTCATGGCCCCGGACATGGACCCTGATGAGCTGGATGCGCTGCGGGGCGCCCTGGGCGTGCTGCACTTCCCCACCCGCTTCGGCCAGCTGGCCCGCGCCCTGCCCACGCCGGCAGCGGGCATGGGTTTCCTGCCCGAGCCCATCCTGCTGGTGCAGCTGGGTGAACATCCGCGGCCGCCGCCGAGCAGCATCGCGTCCAGCGATCTGCGCAAGCACGCGAGCTTCACCTTGCTGCGCCTGTACGGAGCGAGTCGTTGACGCTGGGCCTGGGCGCGCTGCTGAACCTGGTGCTGGTGCCGTTCCTCATCGGGGCCGGAGGGCTGGCCGCCCTGGGCGTCGGGGACCGCTTCGAGCGCCTCGCGTTCGTCGCCTGGTCCGTGATCCTGGGCTCGTTGTGCCTGGGGCTGGTGGTCATGTCGAGCCTCGCGCTGGGCCTCCCGATGCACGCGCTCCCGCTGATCGGGAGCAGCCTGGGATCGCTCGGCCTGCTGACCTTCTGCCTGCGCCGAGGTCGGCTCAACGCCAAGGCCTGCGTGGAGGCCCGCGCTGACGGCGGGGCGCTCGAGCGCCCCGCCGGGCCGGTCCGTGGAGAGCGCCTGGGCCAGGTTCTGTTCGGCGTGGTGTTGGTGGCAGCCCTGGCCCTGTGCGTCGGTCACATGCGCGCGGCCAATGCATCCCTGATCGTGGTTGGGGACGAGGTCGGCATCTTCGCCAACAAGGCCAAGGGCCTGTACTTGGCCGCAGACCTCGGCGCCGCCCTGGACGACATCTTCCGGGACGCCGGTGACCGGCCCAGCACCATGCACCTCGACTACCCCATGCTGAACCCGACCCTGATGGTCTGGAGCTTCAGCCACGCGGGCGAGGTCCTGCATCTCGACAACCGCTTGCCGATCCAGGCCTGCGTGCTGGCGCTGGTGCTGCTGCTGGCCTCGGAGCTGCGGCGCGCCGCGGGGCCGTTGCTGGCGACGGCGCTGCTGATCGTGGTGGTCAGCTCCAGCCCGTTCCGGATGTCGTGCATCATGGCGACAGCGGACGGCATGTTGGCCCTCGGGTTCCTGGCCTGCGCAGGTCTGCTCGAGCGGCTGCGTCGCCAGTGGTCCGTGGGACACGCGCGACTGCTCGCCGTGGCCCTGGCGTTCATGCTGGCCAGCAAGAACGAGGGGCTGCTGCTGGCGCTGGCGCTCATGCTCCCCGCCAGCGTCAGCTGGATCAGGGCACACGGAGCGCGGGTGGCGAGCGGGCGCCTGCTGGGGGTGGTGTGGGCGCCGCTGGCCCTGGTGGCTGCGCAGGCGCTGTTCAACCGAGCGCATGCGTTCAGCAACGACCTGTTCAGCACGCCGCAGGCCAAGCCCTTGCTGACGCGCGCGCTCGCGCAGCTGGGGACACACCTGCCCGCGACCCTGCGAGCCCTGTTCGATCACGCCGTGCTGAACCTGGAGCAATCGCAGCTGTTGCTGCCTGGCATGTCGCTGCTGCTGCTGATCAGCCCGCGACGCCTGGGGCCTGTGCGGACCATCACCTGGGTGGCGGTTGTGCTCGCGCTGCTGGGCATCGTGACGGTCTACGTAGCCACCCCCCACGACATCGACTGGCACCTGCGCACCTCGATGAAGCGCGTGCTGTTCCACTTGTTGCCGGCCATCGCCGTGTGGGTCGCGGCCGCCGGCCAGGCGCTGCTCCAGGACGCCCGACGGCCAGAGGCTCCACCGGGAGCGTGAGGCCGGGCGCGCCGCGCGCCTACTCGCCGAGCTGCTCGACGATCTGACGTGCCCAGGCCGGCGCCTGCGCGCGGTAGACGGCGATCATCTGTCGCCGCCGCAGGAAGTAGCGTGCCATGCCGCCCTGGTAGACCAGCGCGACGGCGATCACCGTGGCGTAGACCGCGGTGTTCAACGACTGAGCCAGCGCCTCGATATCGACGCCCAGCCCGCCCGTGTCGCCGATCTGCCGGGCCAGCTCCGCGCCGCTCTCGCGCAGCCAGGTGAGCTTGAGTCCGGCGTACAGCACGATGCCCGCCAGCAGGGCCAATTCGTTGCGAGCCAGGATCAGTGGCGCCCCCTCATCCGCCCTGCACAAGCGCGTCGCGACGCGCCGCTCGATGAACCCGGTGACGGTCACCACGGCGCCGATGGCGAGACCCACCACGTCGGGACCCAGGGCGCTGAGCAGCAGCGTCGCCAAGCCGAACACCAACAGGCTCAACCCGTTCTTGCGCCCCAGCGAGGCCGCGCGCGCCAGGGGGCGGTGCAGCGCGGCGGCCGCCGCGAGCTGCTCGCGTTCTTCCGGACTCAGATTGGGCATGGCGCGGGACCTCGCAGCTGGCGGAAATCAGCGCCTCACGGGCTCAAGGGACGCGCGTCGGACGAGGCGCCAGATGACCCGCCCTCATCCCGCCGCCGACGCCGACGTAGGTCAGCCAGGTACAGCCGCTCGAGCTTCACCCGGGCCCAGTCCGTGCGCCGCAAGAACTTGAGCGCGGAGCTGATGCTGGGGTCGATGCGGAAGCAGCGGATGTCGATGCGCGAGGCCAGCTGCTCCCAGCCGCGGCGCTCCACCAGCTCGGTCAGCATGGCCTTGAGCGTGACGCCGTGCAGCGGGTTGTTGGGCTGTTCGCCGGGCATCGTCAGAGACCGAGCGCGCCCGGCGTGAACGTCCGGGCGAGGGCTGGGCGGTCCGTCTTCACCAGCGTGACGATAGCAACGTGGGCCCAGCAGATCCCGGGCCTCGCGCCCATGCTGGAGCGCCGGGTCCCGGTCGGCTTCGGCGAGCCGCCGCAGGCGCACGGCCGGCGGGAGTCGGGCCCTGCCGGAACAGCCGTTCTCAGGACGCCGTCCCGCGTCGAGGAGAGAACGGCGAATCCGTATGCGTAGGCAGCTGACGGCGGCCGCCCCGCGGGAGTAGAGTGTGTCATCGGGGCCGGGGATCCCATCGACAGACCGGCCCCTCTGAGGAGGTGCTGAATGTCCACGTCGTCCACTCGTTTCTCCGTGCGGCTCGCGTGCTCGCTCGCGCTCACCGCGCTCGTCATCGCCGCGCCGCGCACGTCGGCCCAGTGCTTCGGTCCCGACCAGCTCGACATCGGGGCCTGCTGCCAACCGACCCTGCCGCACCTGCCGCCGTTCCCCGCGGGCACACCGCCGGGCCTGGGCATCTGCTGGGATGACTGCAGCGTGCTCGGCACCCAGAACCTGCGCGTGCTCTGGTCGCCGCCCAGCCAGGTCACCTGCGGCCAGTACATCTCCCAGCTCTCGGTCTTTGACAGCGGCACCGGCGTGACGCTGCTCTCGGGCACCCTGGTGCTCGACTACACCCGCACCTGGGAGGAGATCGACACCACCGGAGCGGTCTCCCAGGTCTGGCGCTTTGCCGCCAAGGTCGACCTCTCCGCCGTGGCGGGCACGCCGCCGGCACCGTGCGTGACCCCCAGCTGCATCGCGCCCATCGGTCCCTACAGCACGGCCTTCTACTACGGCTACGTCGACTACGCCATGTGCGACCCGACCGTGCCCTGGGACACCGTGCTGGTGCTGTATCACAACTGCGACAAGTTCATTCACCGGCCGGGCCTCTCCAACAAGCCGGGCTCGTTCCACCCCGACGGCTCGTACGGCATCGTGGCGCCGCACTCGACGGTGCAGCCGTTTGTGCCCATGAACATGATCGCGACGGGCGGCCCATTGGTCGGCGAGGCCACGCGCAACGTCGGCAGCTCGAGCGGGCCGCCCAGCATGTGCACGGTGGAAGACGCGGTGGTCAGCGGCAGCATGACCAAGCTCGGCGCGGGCTGCATCTGCGCCTTCACGACCACGCCCAATCAGCAGACCGTGCGCGAGCTCAAGGGCGTGACGGCCTGCAGCAACGCGGCCGGACTGCCGGGCAGCTTCACCTCGGTCGACGTCGGATTCCCGGCCTTCCCGTGGCTGCACCTGGTGGCCACCAGCATCGGCTCCTGGACCAGCCCGGCCGTGTATCCGGGCAAGGAGCAATGCTGGGTGGACGAGGGCGTCTTCGCCATCGACGATCCTTGTACGGGTGACTTCGCCGAGATCAAGTACGGGGGCTCCACGCGCGCAGGCTGGACGGCGGTGCTGCCGATCCCGATCACGGTGGACGACTTCACCGACCTGGCGGACAACTACTCGGCGCCGCTCTTCGGCCCCTACCCCGGGCCCTTTGTCGGCAGCGTCATGCCCACCGATCACCTGCTGTACGTGAACGAACCGTAACGAGCGGGGCGATTCGACGCGCGTGAGCCGGGGCTCCGTGCTGCTAGCCTGTTGGCTGACAGCATGAGCTTGGCGCTCCGCCCGACCGGAGGCCAGGCAACCGGCCCCGTCCGAGCTCACTGCCCGGTGCCCCGAGCGCTCCTCTCTATCTCCGTCGCGATCGCCGCGCTACTGCTGGCGTCGTCTGTGTCCGCTCAATCCGGCGGCATCGAGACCTTTGCGGGTGAGACCCTCTTCGCCGAGGGCACGCGCGTCTCGCTGACCTCGCTGGTGGAGCAGAAGGACACGCTGCGCTCCGGCACCAGCAGCGTGAAGAATCCTCGCAACCTGAGCTACACCGAGCGGCGCGAGGTGCTGGGCATCGACCACGGCCTGAGCCGCAACTTGACCTTCACGCTGCTGGTCCCGCGTGTCTCCCGTCGCCTGAGCGGCCGGGCCGGCGCCCTGCGCGGCGAGGGCCTGGGCGACGTGGCCGTCATGACCAAGTGGCGCTTCCTGCATCACACCCAGGAGCGCGGCGCCACCCACGTCTCGCTGGTGACCGGCGTGGAGACGCCCACCGGCGAGACGCGCGAGCACGACGGCGGCGTGCGCCTGCCCCCCGGCCTGCAGCCCGGCTCGGGCAGCTGGGACCCGTTCGCCGCGGTGGTGGCCACCGCCAGCCGCGGGCTCTGGCGCTTCGACGCCTCGGTCTTCCATAAGCTCAACCGCACCGGAGACCAGCGCTACGACGAGGGCGATCTGACCGTGCTCGAGGCCGCCGTGGCCTACCGTTTTCTGCACGAGCAGTACCCGGGCCCTAGCGCCTCGGCGCGGCTCGGCCTGCAGTGGCGGCACCAGGAGCGCGACCACGCCGCCGGCCGCAAGGTGCTCGCCTCAGGCGCCGAGGAGTACTTCCTGCGCAGCGGCATCAGCTGGCATCCTGCGCCCGCCTGGGACCTGTCCATCTCCTACGATGTGCCGCTGCGCCAGGACGTGCGCGCCACCCAACTCAGCACCGACTCCCGCCTCAAGCTGGCGCTGGGTCTCCGCTTCTAGAGGAACGCCCCATGACCGCCCCGCTGCTCCGCCCACTCGCCACGCTCGGCCTCGCCCTCGTGGGCCTGCTGCCCCTCGGCTGCGCCGTCACGCCCGCTCCGGACCGCTCCGACGCTTGGATGGAGGCCATCCTCGTCTTCGACGGCTGAGTATGAAACGACACGGCCTTTGGTCTCGACCAGGCCCTGCGGCGCCAGTTGGGCGCCGACTTCGTCACCCTCGACACACTCATCTCCTTCGCGAGCTTCGGTCTCGATGAGCCGGGCCGAATCGTCTTCGCCGACTTCGACGAGGCCGCCGCCGACGCGGGCTACGAACTGCGCGAGCTGACCCTGCTGCTGCCGGGCCACGCGCTGCGCGAGCGCTGTGAGCGCTGCGCGAGCGACGTATGGTGGCTCCAGCTCGACGGCATCGATCAGCGCATCGAGCTGCGCGGCGAGCCCTCGATCACAGGCCCGGGCCGCTACACCCTGGAGCTGCACGACTGGGGCGGCGACCACCCCCGGGCGGACGTCTCAGGCTGGCAACCTGCCGGCTGAGCGGGGACCATGGGCCGGTGGTCTCCCTGCTCTCCCGCCCCATGCCCGACCCGGCTCGCGCCCACGGCGCCTGGGTCTACCTGATCGTCTCGATCCTGGCCGGCGCCATGTCGGTGGCCGGCCAGGGCTTCCTGCCCGCGCTGCTGGCCGGCCTGGGCTACGCTGGCATCTTTCTGCTGGCCAGCTCCGGGGCGCTCTGGCCGCGGCCCCAGTGGCTGCGGCGCGCCGGCGCCGGCCTGGCCTGCGCCGCGGGTGCGCCGGCCCTGGCCCTGGCGCTCGACGCCGACCCCAACTTCTTTGCGTACGCGCTGGTGGCCATGTTCCCCGCGGGCGCGGCGGTCTGGTTCGCCGTCAAGCGCGGCTTCCAGTCACCCCTGGCCCTGTGCTTCGCTGTGGCCGCGCTGGCGGTGGCCGCACCCTCGGCCGCCTGCGCGGGCGGCGGCACGGCGCGCGAGGGCTGGCTGCTGGGGCTGCTGCTCACGCCCTTCTTCGTCTGGCGCACGTGGCGCATCCGCTCGGCGCTCAACACGGGCGGCAACTGGTCGCGAGCTGAGCTGCGTCGTCAGGGGCTGCGCGAGGCCGGCCTCGCCCTGGCCTGGACCGCCGCCGCCGTGGGCCTGATCCACGTCTTGCCGGCCTGAGGTCCGCCCTCGCGACGAGCCGCGAGCCCCCGCCTCGGCCGGGTGCGCGCCGCCTCGATTCCGGTCGCCCTGCCCCCGCTCAGCGCCGCCTCACTTGCGCAGGGCGAACTTCAGGTCGCGCTGCAGGTCCGAGAGGTGCTCGATGCCCACGGACATGCGGATCATGCCGGCCGTGACGCCGAGGGCCTCGAGCTCAGGCGGCGGCACGTCCGCGTGGGTCATCGACATGGGGTGCTCGACCAGGCTCTCGGTGCCACCGAGGGAGACCGCCAGCCGGAAGACCTCGAAGCGATCCAGCACCTCGAAGGCCGCCGCCTCGCCGCCCTGCAGCTCGAAGGCCAGCAGCGAACCGCTGCCGGTGCACTGCCGCTCGAACAGCTCGCGCTGCGGCGAGCCGGGCTCGAGCAGCGTCGGGAAGAGCACGCGCGTCACGCGCGGGTGCTCGCTCAGCAGCTGAGCCAACCTGCGCGCGTTCTTGGCCTGGCGCCGCATGCGGATCGAGACCGTCTCCAGCGAGCGCAGCAGCAGCCAGCCGTTGAAGGGCGTGGTCACCGTGCCGAGGATCGTGCGCAAATCGCGGATCGTGCGCATGATGGCCTCGGGTCCCGTGGCCACGCCGGCCACCAGGTCGCTGTGCCCGCCCAGGAACTTGGTGGCCGAGTACAGCACCACGTCAGCGCCCAGGCTGGCAGGGCGCTGGAAGACCGGCCCCAGCAGCGTGTTGTCGACCACCGTCACCACGTCGTCGCCTTGGTCGCGCGGCCGCGAGAGCTCGCGCCCCAGCTCCGACACGGCGGCGATGTCGCTGTGCTCCATATTGGGGTTGGCAGGGGTCTCCAGGAACAGCACGCGCACGCGCTCGGGGCCCAGCTCCTGCGCGGCGCTGCGCATGCCCTGGGCCACGTCGTCCCCCGCCGGCACAAAGCGCACGTCGATGCCGAAGCTCGGCAGGATGTGATGGAACAGGTAATGCGTCCCGCCGTACACGGGTGACGACGACAGCACCACGTCGCCCGGCTTCACCAGCGCCAGCACAGTGGTCGAGATGGCCGCCATGCCGGTTGCGAACGTGGCGCCCATCTCGGTGCGGTCCCAGGCCGCCATGCGCTCTTCGAAGATCTGCAGGTTGGGGTTGTTGAGCCGGCTGTAGATCAGCCCGCGGGACTCGCCCTCGTCGGGCTCGCGCAGCCCGTAGGCCAGCTCGAAGAAGCGCTTGCCCTCGGCCGCGGACGCAAACTGGAACGTCGAGGTGAGAAAGATCGGCGGCTTGACCGCCTGCTGCGAGAGCGCCGGGTCGTAGCCCAGGCCCAGGGCCAGGGTCTCCGGGTTGAACTCCTTGTGACCGTCGCTGTGCTCGCGTTTCATCGCGGGGCTCCATCGATGTGACGGCGCAGCCTGCGGGAGGGCGCGCGCGCCCGGGTGTGAGTGAGGACAAGGCTCCCGCGGGCGCTCGCGGCACAGGCAGGGGCCTCAAGCCCATGGTCCCATTCCGGCGCGCCATGCGCCCGCACATTCGGTCCCGCGTCGGCCTGATCAGCAGGGCTTCGTGCAGTCCCCGCAGCTGCCACCCAGCGAGGCGGGCGCGCGACGCGCCGCGGTCGATGCCAGCAGGGCGGCCAGCTCCTTGGGCACGATGGGCTTGGCCAGATGAGCGTCCATGCCAGCCTCCAGGCAGCGGCTGCGCTCGGCCTCCAGCACGTGGGCGCTCAGGGCGATGATCGGCACCGGCGAGGCGCCCGCTGCACGCTCGACCGCGCGGATGCGGCGGGTGGCCTCGATGCCGTCCAGTCGGGGCATCTGCACGTCCATCAGAATGAGGTCGAAGCCGCCCTGGGCCGCGGCCTCCACGCCCTCGACGCCGTCGTTGGCGACGGTCACGCGGCAGCCGGAGCGGCTCAGCATCATGCCGGCCACCTTCTGGTTGACGAGGTTGTCCTCCACCAGCAAGACCGAGAGGTCAACGCGCTCCGGCCCAGGCCTCTGCACGGCGGCGGCTGGCGCCAGCGCAGGAGCAGGAGCCTGCACCTGCGCGGAGGACTGCGCCTGCGCTGGGGCCGAAGCCGGAACCGAAGCCGGAACCGGAGCCGGGGCGACGATGCCCAGGACGCGCTCCAGCGCCTTGCGCAGCCGCTCCTGTCGCACCGGCTTGGCCAGCGCCGCGGCGACGTGGTGCCGCCGCTGCAGTGCGTCCGTGGGCGCACCATCGGAAGACAGCAGCAGCACGGGCGACGCCAGCCAGTTGGCGTGCTCGCGCAGGCACGTGGCCAGCTCGAGGCCGCTCATGCCGGGCAGCTGCTGATCCACCACGGCCAGGTCCCAGTGACGGGTGTCGAGCCGCTCCAACAGGGTCAGCGCCCGGGGCCCTGAGCGCACCTCGCGCACCCGGCAACCCCACGACTCGAGCTGAGCGCGCAGGATGGCGCGCTGGGTGGCGCTGTCGCTGACGACGAGCACCACGCGCCCGCCCATGCGGGCGCGCTGCACGGGCTCGGGCTTGTCCACGCGCGCCATGGCCATGGTCACGTGGAACGTGCTGCCCTCTCCGGGCGCGCTGCTCACGCCGATCGAGCCCCCCATCAGCTCCGTCAGCTGGCGGCAGATGGAGAGGCCCAGGCCCGAGCCGCCGAAGTTGCGCGTGGTGGCGTCGTCCGCCTGGGCGAAGACCTCGAAGATCGCGTCCTGCCGGTCGGCCGGGATGCCCAGGCCCGTGTCGCGCACGGCAAAGCGCACCACCACGCTGCCCTCGAGCTCACGCTCGGCGCGCACCGACAACACGACCTCGCCGCGCTGCGTGAACTTGATCGCGTTGGAGCCCAGGTTGGTGATGACCTGGCGCAGGCGCACCGGGTCGCCCTTGACCCGCTGCGGCAGGGACGGGTCGACCTCCACCGCCAGCTCCAGCCCCTTGCGCGCCGCCTGAGGCACGAGCAGTTCGCCCACGTCTTCGAGCACGGCCCGTAGGTCGACGTCGATGCTCTCGACGGTCATGCCCCCCGCCTCGATCTTGCTCACATCCAGGATGTCATTGAGGATGCAGAGCAGCGTCTCAGCGCTGGACCTGACCGCACCCAACATCTCGGCCTGCGCGTCCTCGAGCGGCGTGTCGCCGAGCAGCTCGACCATGCCCAGGATGCCGCTCATGGGCGTGCGGATCTCGTGGCTCATGTTGGCCAGGAACACGGCCTGGGCCTGGGCCACGCGCAGGGCCTCTTCGCGGGCATTGAGCAGCTCGATCCGGGCGGCCTCGTGCAACAGGGCCAGGGCCAGCAGCTCGCCCACGCGCCGCAGCAGCTCCAGGCGCGCGGAGCCGCGGTTGGGGTACGGGTCGGTGTAGAGGAACAGCACGCCCTGCACGACGCCGTCGGCCACGGCCGGCACGATGTAGTGACCGTGGGCCTGCATGCCCTCGAACTGGTGCTCGTGCCGCGGATCCTCGAAGCAGTCGTCCGAGACGATGAGTTCCCCGGAGACGGCGGCGCGTCCGCACAGGCAGGAGCCCATGGCCACGCGCTGCTCGCGCCGCAGGAAGTCCTCGCTGTAGCTGCCGTGGTGCGCGACCATCTCCAGCTGGCCGGCGTCGTGGTTGACCACGAAGAAGCCGGCCTTGTCCTGCCACTCGGCGCCGGTCATGGAGGCCAGGGTCTCCACCACGCGCGCCACGCGGCTCTTGAGCGGGCTGTGCTCGGCCATGATGCGGCCCACCACGGCCTTCAGCTCGGCCGCCTCCCGCGCGTGGGTCTCCTCATCTTCGCGCACGACCGCCGCGCTCACGTCGCGCTGTACCGAGACGTAGCCCGTGACCGCGCCGTCGTCGCCAAGCAAGGGCGTGATGGTGGCCGCCGCCCACCAGCTCTCGGACTGCCCCGCGATCTGCCGCCGGTTGTGGAAGCGCCCGTACCAGCTGCGGCCCGTGGCCAGGGCCTCGCGCAGCGCGTCGGCGTCTTCGGTCGAAGGCGCCTCGAAGGCCAGCACCCGCGGGTTCTGCCCGGCGACCTGGGCCAGCGTCAGCCCGGTCAGCCGCGTGAAGCCGCGGTTGACGTTCACGATCCTGAACTCCAGATCCGTGACCACCAGCGCCTCGGGGATGGCGTCGAGGATCGCGGGCGAGGACCCCGGCCGCACCTTGGTGGAATCAGAGTCCATCCGGAAGCCATCGACACGCCTGGGCGCCGGGCTTGAGGCCAAATCCACCGCAGGCTGGAGTGCCACTGCGCTCAGCCTGCTCCACGCTGACGGTGACGCAGCTCGCGGGCGACGACCTGCTGCACGACACAGGCGCCGACGTCGTCAGCTCGGGGGCCTCGGGTGCGGGCTGCCTGAAGCGTGGCGCAGCTCCAACTCATGCGCGAAACACAGGCGCAACGGCTCATCCCACTCCGGCCCCGCCCCGTGCCCGTCGACGGCAGTGGACAGGACGGGAGCGCGTCCCATCCAATAGGGGACCTGGCCCGCCACCCCCCGCCTGCTTGCGAGACCCCGAGATGAACTCGACGTCACACCCGACCCGTCGCACGCTCCTGAGAGGCGCGTCGCTCTTCGCCGTCGCCGCTGTCGTGCCCGCCGGGCTCTGGGGCTGCGGCAGGCCAGGCGAGGACTCCGCTGACGACGGCGCGGCCGTGGTCAGCGCCAACCCGGACTGGGAAGCGCGCGCCCGGGAGCTCGAGTCCAGTGGTGTGTTGACCGCCACCGAGCCGGGCGAGTGGGCCGGCAAGGAGGCCAGCCACCTGCCCCAGCTCAGCTTTACGCAGGGCAGCGGCACGGTGGAGGTCCTGACCGATCACTCCATGAGCCCGGAGCACTGGATCACCACCCACTACGTCAAGAACCAGGCCGGCGTCGTCATCGGGCTGCAGGAGTACGCCGGCACAGACGCCGAGGCGCGGCATGGCTTCGAGCTGCCGGCCGGCACCACTCGCATCACGGCCTACTCCTTCTGCAACCGCCACGGCCACTGGCTGGGTGACGCGAGCGGCGTGTGACACAGCCCCTCGAGATCGCGAGCGCCGACGGCGACAGCCCGGCAGAGCTGACCGAACGCATCGAGTCCGCGCTGGCGTGCATGAACGAGATCTACGCCGCGGGCCATTATCCGCGCGTCACCGTCGTGCGCTCGTGGTCGGGCCACAACCCGGCCATCACGGGCGAGGTCGCGCGCCCCGCGTCGTCGCGCTGGTACCTCCTGCGCGAGCTCAAGCGCCTGGTCGCCAAGGGCGCCACACTGACCATCGAGGCCTCGCGCCCGATCGTCACGCTGGACGACGCCTCGCTGCTCGAGCGCGTCGACGAGCACGACTGGGACCTGACGCGGAAGAAGCTGTTCCTGTTTGCGCCCGAGCGCGTCGAGCTCTCGATCGAGCGGCTCGAGCACTACACCGGGACGCAGGCCGCGCAGTTCCAGCGCTACGTCTTGCTGAGCAACTACGCCATGCACATGGACGCGTTCGCCGAGGCGTTTCCCGGCTGCGTGCGCCCGGAAGGCAGCGTGCAGATGCCGGCGTTCCACCATGTGATGGATGAGAACCTCGGCGTCAGCATCGTCAACATCGGCGTGGGGCCCTCGAACGCCAAGAACTTCACGGACCACCTGGCCGTGCTGCGACCGGACGCGATGATCATGGTGGGCCACTGCGGCGGCATCCGGAACCATCAGGCCATCGGCGACTACGTGCTGGCCTCGGGCTACATGCGCGCCGACCGGGTGCTCGACGACCTGCTGCCGCTGGGCGTACCGATCGCGCCGAGCTTCCTGCTCAACACGTACCTCTCCAAGGCGCTGGAAGAGGCGCAGCTGAACTACCGCCTCGGCACGGTCTACACCACCGCCGATCGCAACTGGGAGCTGGCGCTGCGACGCACCCGCAGCGACCTGCAGGTCAGCCGCAGCGTGGCCATCGACATGGAATCGGCCACGGTGGCCGCCAACGGATTCCGGTACCGCATCCCCAACGCGACGCTGCTGTGTGTCTCCGACAAGCCACTACACGGCCGGCCCAAACTCGGCCAGAAGGCTGTCCAGTTCTACCGGGAGACCAAGCAAAAGCACCTCTCCGTGGCCATTCGCGCCATGCGACTGGCCAAGGCGGACTGGCCGACAGGACTGCCCAACGCGAGCATCCGCGCCCTCGATGAGCCGCTCATGGGCGGCTCCATCGAGTGAGCGCCCCTGGGCGCTGGCCTGGCCTCGATCGCCGTGGGACGGCGCCAGCGTGTCAGGCCGCACGGGGTCCCGGGCGCGGGCGACACGAAGGGGCCTGGGCGCGGGCGGCACGAAGTCGCGCCGGCCCGCGCGCCGGACTTGATATCCTGACTCTGGCGGACGCTGAACCACGCGCCGCCAGGCTCGCCCGCCGCGCTCCCCAAGCGCGCGGCAGCCTCTCCCCTGTGTTTCCCGATGGAGTCGAGACGTGAGCACGCGCTGGACCACTCCCCTTCTGGCCACGGCCCTGATCTGCTGCCTGGGCTGCTCCTCCTCTGAGTCGCCCGACACGCCGACGAGCACTCCTGAGGGCGAGGCCGCGCAGGCCGCCCCCGCTGCCCAGGCGTCCACCGAACCCGCCGCGGTCGAGCCGGTGGCGGCCGCAGCAGTGGACGCCGGCGACGACGCCACGTCGGACGGCCGCGTCACCATCGGCCAGGTCTTCAGCCGGCGCGCCGAGCTCGTGGGCACCGAGATCACGATCCTGGCGGAGGTGGTCAAGTACAGCGCCGAGATCATGGGCACCAACTGGCTGCACCTGCAGGACGGCACGGGCAGCGAAGGTAGCGATGACCTCACCGTCACCACCGCCGCCAGCGTCACCGTCGGCGACAGTGTGGTGGTGCGCGGCGTGCTCGTGGCCGACCGGGACTTCGGCTACGGCTACCTCTACGACCTGATCATCGAGGACGCGCAGGTCACGGTGCAGTGAGGCCTTTGGGCGAGGGCTGCTCCGCGGGCGCAGCCGCAGCCCGGCAGCGCTGAGGCGCAGGCGGCGCTCAGCGCCGCGCCAACTCGAGCGCGGCGGCGTCCCGTCGCCTGGGCCACCCGCCGCAAGTAGCGCTAGTCGAGCTCGGCCGGCAGGTCGCCGGGACGATGGTAGGTGTCCGTGCGGGTTTCGCCCGTGTCGGGGGTGAACCGGTCAGCGTAGAGACCGATCCTCCCCTGCCCGGGTCGGACGCCCCGCCGACGCGAGAGGCATCGCGCGCCCACCCAAACGTGGCTCATGTGACCGCCCACGCCAATCGCCTGGCCGATTGTTCCCTGGCGCCGCACCAAACGGCAGGAGGCGGAGCGACCACGGTCGCCCCGCCTCCTGTGCTGCGGGCCTGGCTCGTGAGAGCCCGCCCTCAAGCCACCGGCATCACATGCCCATGCCGCCCATGCCGCCCATGCCGCCACCGTCTGGGCCCACGTCGATCATGTTCGTCACGACGAAGCCGTCGAAGACCGAACCGACCTCGATGGGCTGCGAGCACGAGGTGTGGAAGGTGCTCACCTCGGACACGGCACCGGCGCTCACGGAGAAGTAGGTCCAGGCCTTGAGCTTGTTGTCGAGGCCTTCAGCCAGCAGCGCGTCAATGATGAAGCGCACTCTCAGCTTGGTTCCGTCGAACTCCAGCAGCGTGACCTGGATGCTGCCCTCCGCGTTGGACAGGGGCAGCGCCGGCAGGTCGGCCAGGTCGATCAGCTGAGAGAAGCTCGCGTTCAGGTCGCCGGTCGCGTCGTCCTTGCGCACCTCGATCAGGAGCGTCTCCGGCAATCCGGACACGCCTTCGAGGACGGTCTCCAGCCCGAGCTGCTCGATGCCGTGCTCGCACAGCGCGTCGCAGTCACCCAGCACCAGGTCGTAGCGCACCACGTTCGACAATTCCCACTCCTGCGTGGGCAGTCGGGCCGCCACCTGCGAGTAGGTGATCAGCTCGCTGATGCCCGGGACGATGTCGCTCAGGCAGTCGATCCAGCACGGGAAGGTCAGCACACCTGAGGGGCCGATGACACCGAGCGGCAGGATGATCAGATCGGGGGTGAAGTTGATGCCGAAGGTGCCGAACTTCGGGAGGGTCGTCTCGCCCTCCTCAAGGCTGATCAGCAACCACGCCTGTGTCCCGGGAGGCCCGGTCACGGTGACGGTCATGAAGCCGGGCCCCTCGAAGGTAGGCTGACCGTAGTCGAGCGTCACATCCTGCGCCGCGACCATGGGCGCGGCGAACACCAACAGGCAGAGGGAGAGGATCCAGTGCTGTAGACGCGATGTTGGTTTCATGTTCCGGCCCCCTGGTATCAGATGTGGTGATCCTGCGGACCTGGATCTTATGGCTCTCCTCACGTTTTGAGGGGTGAGTCGGGGGCGCGAGATCGCCGGAGAGCCTGCCGCCTGCGGGTCTGAGCTCAGATCCGTGGGTGGACCTGGCGAGCGCTCCGCCGCCCGAGGAGCGTG
>QNBX01000106.1 GCA_003644265.1 Planctomycetota bacterium | reverse complement strand
GAGGGGATTCTCGTGGCAACGCTCGTTGAGCAGCAGAACCCTCATCGGGCGCGCCATGGGATGCCTGCGGTCGCGTTGCTCTGATTGAGCAGTGCCCTCATCGTACTCCTTGAGACGAGCGCAACAGAGATGCTGCGAAAGCGCGTGGATCCCGTCGATCCGACGCTCATCCAGGGCACGCACGACGTAGCGCCATGCCGCCGAAAAACCACCCCCTGCGCAGCGTCTGCAAACTCGGCGCCGAGGCCTGGCTACCGACCGCCCCCCGCCCCGCGATCCCACCCCAGCCCACGCCCCCCAAGACTCAACCCCGGGCGCGGCGTGAGCGGGCGAGGCGTCGGGGGGTGGTTGCCGACCGACCCACGGCGCCGCCACGCGATCCCACCGACACCACGCCCCCCCGCGCCGTGCCGGAGAGAGGCCACCACCCCCCGACGCCTCGCCCCCACCCCAGCCAACGCCCGCAGCCCCTCAATCCAGCGAAACCCCCAACAACGTCTCATCATCATCCGCCGGCCGCCCCCCCCGCCACTCATCCACCGCCCCCAGCACCCGATCGAGCAGGGCCTCCCCTTCATGCGCTCCGCTGGTCACCACCTGCGCCAGGCGCTCGCGCCCGAACTGCTCGCCGCCGTTGCGCGCCTCGATGATGCCGTCGGTGTAGATCAGCAACTGATCGCCGGGGTGGATCTCGGCGCGGGTCTGCTCCCAGTCGAGTTCGGGCAGCGCCGGCGACACCAGCGGGCCCGTGAGCTGCAGCTCGTCGAGGCTGCCCTCGACGCGGCGGATGAGCGGGCGTGGATGCCCGGCGGTGACGTACTCCAGCATGCGATCGTCGCGGAAGATGCGCCCGGCGAAGAGGGTCACGAAGCGCCCTTCGTCGAAGGGCGCGATGGCGTTGGCGATGCGGCGCACCACGGCCAGCGGCTCGAAGCGGTCGACGCGCGTGGCGCGGTAGGCGGCCTTGATGATGCCCACCATCATGGCGGCCGACACGCCGTGGCCCGACACGTCGGCCTGGATCACGGAGACGCCGCCGCGGCCGGCATCCACCCAGTCGTAGAAGTCGCCGCCCATGGCCGCGCAGGCCTCGTAGCGCGCCGAGACCGTCACGCGCTGCAGACGCTGCGTGCCCTGGGGCATGAGCCCGAGCTGGAACGCGCGGGCCTCCTGCAGCTCGGCCTCCAGGCGTTGGGTGTGCGCGCGGTTCTCGGCGTTCAGACGGCGCACCTCGAGGCAGCGTTCCACCAGCGTGATCAGCACGTCACGGTCGAACGGCTTCTGCACGAAGTAGAAGGCCTTCTCGCGGATGGAGCGGATGAGCTGGGCGTCCAGCTCGTGCACCACGCCGGTCATGAAGATCACGTCCACATCGGGCACCACCTTGCGCAGTCGGGTGGCCAGCTCGAAGCCGTCCATGTGGGACATGCGGATGTCGAGCAGGGCGATGTCAGGCGCGAAGTCCGGCGCGATCACCAGCGCCTCGCCCGGCAGGCGCACGGCCAGCACCTCGTGCCGGCTGCCCAGCACACGCTCGGTGGAGCGCAGCATGGCCGCGTCGTCATCCACGATCAGGATGCGTGCCTCGCTCATGTCTCGAGCTCCGCAAAGGGCAGGTGGACCAGGATGCTGGTGCCCTCGCCGGGCACGCTCTCGATGTTCATGGCGCCGCCCATGGTCCATACGATCGAGCGGCAGATCGAGAGCCCCAGACCGTTGCCGTGGCGCTTGGTGGTGAAGAAGGGCTCGGAGACCCGCTGCAGGTCGTCTGCGGCGATGCCGCGGCCGGTGTCGCGCAGGGTCAGCACGACGTGCCCTTGGGCGGCGCGCGCCGAGACCGAGAGCGTGCCGCCGGACGGCATGGCGTCGCGGGCGTTGACCGTGAGGTTGAGCACGACCTGTTCGAGCTCGCCCAGGCTGCCGCGCACCGAGGGCAGTGCGTCGGGCAGGTCGAGCTTCAGCTTGACCCCCTGGCGCCGCAGGCCCTCCTCGAGCACGGCCAGGGCTGAGCGCGCGGCGCGGCCCACCTCCGCGTGGCCCAACTGGCCGCGCTGACCCTGCCCCAGGGCGAGCATGCCGCTGAAGATGCGCCGGCACACGTGCACCGAGGCCTCCACCTGGGACAGGTCATCGAGCAGCACGTCGGGCTCGAGCCGGCCCGCGCGCAGGTCGGCCGACATCTGCTGCACCAACGGCAACACGGCGCCCATGGCGTTGTTCACATCGTGGGACACGCCGCGGGCCAGGTCCGCCATGACGTGCTTGCGCTCGGCCTGCAACATGCCCTGCTCGAGCGATTCGGTGCGCTCCAGGTTGGCCACGGCCACCGCCACCTGGGGCAGGAAGCCGTGCACCAGCCCGGCCTCCCACGCGTCCAGCGCCTGGGGCTGGCAACTGGCCACCTGCAGCAATCCCAGCAGGCGATCGCGCGCCACCAGCGGCGCCAGCAGCACCGAGCCCGCGTGCTGATGCGTGTCTTCCAGCGCCGTGTCGCGGCTGCCCTGCAACAGGGCCGCCAGCACGCAGCCGCCCGGCGCGTCCGAGCGCGCACACCAGCGCCCGTCCGCGTCGCGCCGCAGCAGATGCACGGCCCCGGCCTCCAGCACCGAGAGGGCCTCGTCGTCCAGGGAGCGGCGCGCGCCGATGCGCCCGCTGCGCGCCTTGCGCCAGGCGATCTGCTCGGCCGCCAGGCGCAGCGCCCCGGCCCCCGCGTCGAAGATGAACACCGCCGCCGAGTGGTCGTAGCGCGTGAGCGAGCGCAGCCCGTGCAGCACCTGATAGAAGAGGTCGTTGGGCCGCAGCTGCTCCAGGATCTTGCGGTCGATGCGGGCACGCACCTCGGCCGCGCGCGCGTCGTCGATGCGACGCAGCTGGCGCGACGCAAAGACGGCCGCCGACGCCAGCTCGCGCCGTTCAGCCAGGGTGAAGGGCGCGGCACGGCGCAGCACGAGGTGCCCCCACACGCGCCCGCGACGTTGCAGCCCGCCGGTCATGAGATCGGGAGGCAGCTTGGGCCGGCGCGGGTCGGTCAGGAGCTCCAGGCGCTGCTGGTCGAACTGGACGCCGCGTGGCGCCAGGAAGCGCGTGGCGACAGCGGCGCCCGGGGGCGTGACGGCGACGCAGCCGGCCTGCGCTGAGAACAGCCGCAAGGCCAGGCGCAGCACGGTCTTGAGCGCCTTGTCCGAGCGGCGCACCTGATCGAGCTGCTCCGCGAGCTCGAGCCGGAACCGCAGCGACGCGACATGCAGCTCGGTCTCCGGGCCGCGCGGGGGCTCGCGCTGGGATCCGCGCTCGCGCCCAGACGTGGGCAACACGCCGTCGGAGAAGCCGTCCGTGGAGGCAACCATGGGACGCTGTTGAAGCTCCTGCGGGGCCACGCCCGGTGAATGGCGGGATGGTAGCACGGGCCCAGGAGCGCCCGCGGCCCTGTGCGTACGCCGGGTCAGGGCACGGCCGCTCCGAGCTGCCCGCGCGCTCAGGGCAGGCGCGAGAACGCCAGCCGGAAGCCCGTCTGCAGCTCATCCGCGTCGTCGTGGGCCCAGGTCGGGTGGCCGGGGTCGTCGCCCCGCCGCTTGAGCAGGTGCCGCTCGGGGCGCACCCGGTCGTGCCCGCCCGCGTCACGCTCGACGAGAGGCGAGGCGGTCCACTCGATGAACGCCGGGTCGGCCTGGTCGAGCCCCAGCTCGACGGCGCTGCGGGCCTGCGCCGCGCGGTCCCACTCGGCGGCGCTGGGCAGGCGCGCCCCACGCCAGCACGCGTAGGCCCGCGCGTCGTCGAAGCGCACGCCCGTCACCGGCGCTGACGCGCCCACGTCCGAGGGCGGCTCCCCAAGCAGCAGCGAGCGCCCGGACGCATATCCAGTCGCGCGAACAAACTGTGCGTACTCAGCGCGCGACACCGGCCGCGGGGCCAGGAAGAACGCCGGTAGCGCCAGGCGACGCGCGCCGTAGGGCGAGCGGGCCTGCTCGCCCGAGCCATAGCTGAGGGCCGAGGCCTCGAAGGCCAGCCGTTCGACCGGAGGCGGGCGCGGGGCGGCGCTCAGGGTCACATGCTCGCGCGAGTGGCGCGGCTCCAGCAGCCGCTCCCAGACGGCGTCGCCCGCGCTCACCACCAGCAGCCAGGGCCCGGGCGCCAGGGCACGGGACGCCAGGGGCAGCTCGCCGCCGTCCTGCCAGGGGCCGAGCGGAGTCAGATGCCAGGGGTCCAGCCGGCGCAGGCGCAGGCGCGCGCCGCTCGCGCCGGGGGCCGCCAGCTCGAGCGAGGGCCACCAGGCGTCGCTGGCGCTGAGCGGCAGCAGGTCCGGGTCGTCGGGCCACAGCAGGGCGGCGCTGAGCAGCCCGGGCGCCACGCCCCGCGGCGCCGGCCAGGGCTGCCCGGCACGCTCTGCGTCGGCGGCGGCCAGGGCCGCGTCACGCTCGCTGCGCCCGCGGGCGGCCAGGGCCGAACGCAAGGCCTGCACGCGCGCGTGGTCGTCGGCAGCGAGCGGCACCCACCACGCGGGCTCCTGCTGCGCGACGGCGGCCAGCTCGCGCACGGCGCCGGCCACATCGAGCAGCTTCGGCAAAGGCATGCCGGCCACGGCCCCGGGTGCGGGGAGGGTCTCCAGCGCCGCCCTCGTCCGGGCCCGCTGAGCCCCGATCCAGCCCGCTCCCAGCGCGGCGGCCAGGCCCAGACCCGCGGCCAGGCCCAGCAGCAACGCAGCGCTGCGCCTCGTCAGCAGGGCCGGCCACGACGCTGCCCACCAGGCCCCCTGGCTGCCCGCCTCCAGCGAGCCCCTGAGAGCGCCGCCGGACGCAGCGTTCGGCGAGCACTCGGGGCCGCGTGTGTCCGCCCCCCGCCCCGCCCCGACGGCGTCCGCGCCCGCACGCACGGCGCGGTGCTCGACGAAGCGCATGAGCTCGCGGGCCAGCTCGTCCGCCTGGGCGTAGCGCTGCTCGGGACGAGGCGCCAGGGCCTTGTGACAGACGGCCGCCAGGTCCCTCGGCACGCTCGGATTGAGCTCGAGCACCGGCACAGGCTCAGCGGCCTCGATGGCGTCGAGCAGGGCGCTCAGATCGTCGGCCACGAAGGGCCGGCGCAGGGTCAGCAGCTCGTACAGCAGCACGCCCAACGAGAACACGTCGGACGTCGGACCCAGCGCGGCGCGGTCGCCGCGCGCCGCCTCAGGGCTCATGTAGTAGGGCGTGCCGGCCAAGTCGCCATCACCCGAGATGGAGGCCTCTGCCAGGTCGCGCGCCAGACCGAAGTCGAGCAGGTGCGGCCGGCCCTGCTCGTCCACCAGCACGTTATCGGGCTTGAGGTCACGGTGGATGATCGAGACCTGATGAGCCGCGTGCAGCGCGTTGGCCAGCTCGGCCACCAGCCGCGCGGCGCGGGCGTTGTCGATGTCATCGACCAGCGCGTCCCTGGCGAGGTCCCCGGAGCGCGAGCTGTCCGAGCGCGCCAGCGCCCGCGCGCGCTCGTCGGCGATGTGACCACGCAGCGTGCGGCCTGGTACGTAGTCCATGGCGATGTACAGCCGACCCTCGGCCTCGCCCACCTCGTGGATGGTGACGATGGCCGGGTGGCGCAGCTTGGCGAGGGTCTGGGCCTCGCGCCGGAAGCGCAGCTCGTCACGGCCCAACGCGCCGCTGGGCCGGCGCATGACCTTGAGCGCCCGTTCTTCACCGCTGCGCTCGTCCCGCACCAGGAACACCTCGGCCATGGCGCCGCGCCCGATCTGACGCTCGACGCGATAGGGACCGAAGCGCGCGGGGCGCTCGCTGGTCGCCGGTCGTACGCCCGCCAGCAGACCGTGGATGCCCAGCAGCTCCTGGCAGCGGCCGGCCAGCTCGCCGCGCAGCTCCGCCGGCTGGCCGTCCAACCAGTGGGTCAGGTCGAACTCGGGGTCGGCCTCGCGCTGGTACAGGAAGCTAGCCAGCAGCTGTTCGAGCTGTGCGTCGGCTGGCCCACTCATGCGCTGCCTCCCCGCTGCGGCGCCCCACGGCCCCGCTGCGCACGTGAGTATACGTGAGCCCGGCCGCCCGCGGCCCGGACCGGCCACGCCCATGCCGTATCATCGTTGTGCTCCCCGACCCGCGGCTGACATGACCTCTGACGACGACAACCTGGCCCAGTCGATCGACCTGGTGAAGCGCGCTCAGGACGGCGATCCAGCCGCGCTCGACAGCCTCATCACGCGCTACTACCCCAAGGTGCGTCGCATCGTGCGGCTGCGACTGGGGCGCGGTCTGCGTCGCTGGCTCGACAGCGAGGACATCCTGCAGGGCACCTTCATCGGCGCCGTGCGCACCCTCGACCGCTTTGAGATGCGCGATGAGTCCAGCCTGCTGCACTGGCTGGGCAAGATCGCCGAGCACCAGATCAAGGACGCGGCCGACTACCACTACGCCCAGAAGCGCGACGGGCGCCGGCAGCAGTCGCTGCGCGTGACGCCCGGGAGCGACTCGTCGGACGACTTCCAGATGGAGCTGCCGAGCGACGAGCGGCCGCCCCTCGAGGGCGTCATCGGCGGGGAGCAGCTGGCGGCCATCGAAGAGGCCATCCCCGACCTGAGCCCCGAGTATCGCGAGGTCATCCTGATCCGCGACTACGAGGGCGGCAGCTGGGCCACCGTGGCCGAGCTGCTGGGCTCACCCAGCCCAGACGCAGCGCGCATGCTGTACGCGCGCGCCATCACCGAGCTCACGCGGCTGGTGCGCGTCCGGCGCGAGTCGGCCGAGGGCTGAACCGGCACGGGGTCATGGGCGGGCGTGTCGCCGCGGCAGCGTGGCGCGGCAGCGTGGCCGGCCTCATGGAAACGTCCAGGCGCTCAGGTTGCTCAGCGAGCCCGTGCCGGACTGGGTCGCGAAGGCCTGCGCGCCCTGGAAGTACGTCACCAGCCCCGACAGGGAGGAGTTGCTGGGGATGTGGTAGCTGTCCACGGCCGTGCCGCCGGGGCCCAGCACGGCGCCGCTCGGGAGCTGCACCAGCGCCACCGGGTCCAGGGACAGATAGCCCCAGGGCGGCAGCGGCAGCGGCGTCGCGAGGACCGCGGGCGCCCAGAACAGCAGGTAGCCATCGCCGGCCTGACCGCGGCTGGTGACCGAGAGCGTGCCGCCCGGGACCCAGCTGCCTGACAGCTCGATCTCCGGGATGCCGAGGGCGCGCACGGCCGCGCGGACGTCGGGCCGGCTGCCGATGATCTGGAGGCCCTGCTGAGGCGTCCCGGTGCTGGCCAGCAGGGCCCGCAGCGCCAGCGGGTCGATGTCCGCGCCGAAGGCCGCGCGGTGCATGGAGGCCAGGATCACGCCGGCGCCGGTGACGATGGGCGTGGCGCTGGAGGTGCCGCTGAAGTCGTCGGAGTACTCCTGCGTGGCCGCGCCCGACTGCAGGCTGCCGTAACCCGTGGTGGTCACGGAGAAGCCCCAACCCTGCGAGGTCAGGCGGCTGCCGTAGTTGCTGAAGCTGGCCTTGGAGAGCGCGCCGCCGTCGGAGGCCCCCACCAGCACGGCGCCGCTGTCCTGCACGCTCAGATCGAAGGCGCCCCCGTAGGCTGGCGCGTCCAGGTCGTGGCTGCCGTTGCCCGCGGCCGCGAACACATGGATGCCGTTGGCGGTAGCCGTCTGCAGCGTGGCAAACATCGCCGGGTCGTACTCGCAGGGGAACGGCCCGGGCGGAGAGCCGTAGCACTGGATCTCGATCACGAGGGCGTCTCCCGGACCCACCGCGGCGGCGCCGTTGGCCACCGCGCCGGGGATGTTCTGGGGACCGCCCACCGGCGAGTGCGTGCTCATCAGGCCGTCGGCCGCGTGGCAGATGCCGCGCACGCCGAAGCCATTGTCGCCGCCGAACAGCTCGCCCATGACGGCCGTGCCATGGTCCCAGGGGTAGGGCGCCGGCGTGAAGCCCACGTGCTGGCCCGCGAGGCTGGCGGCCACGTCCTCGTGGTCGTCGGTCCAGCCCGTCTCGCAGTCGGCGACGGTGATGCCTTCGCCGCGACCGCCGCTGAAGCTGTTGCCGTAGTCGGCGTCCACGCCCAGGGGCGCGGCCTCACGGTAGCTCTGGGAGCCCGTGAAGTCGGGCGTCGCGCCAGCGTCGCCGCCGCCGCCGACCGACAGCAGCGGGTCGCCGCCGCGGGGCGCAGGCCAGGCCAGGCTCACGAGCGGCAGCGCGTTCAGCTCGTCGCACAGGGCCCCCACGGGCTGCCCGGCGGCCACGTCCACAAAGCAGAACAGGTTGAGGTCATGCAGCGCGATGCCGCTGCGCTGCTCGCCGCTCTGACGCCAGGCGTCGAGCCAGGCCTCGCTCTGGGCGAACATGCGCCGGGGCGTGGCGCCGCGTGAAGCCAGGGCCGCGTTGACGTCGTGCAGCAGCGCGCCGCCGCGCACGAACAGGCCGTCCGCCAGGCGCACACCCGAGTCGTGCGCAAACTTCAGCTCGATCACCCCGGGGAGGTGCTCGCTGGTGACCTGCGTGAGCGCGGGCTTGGCGCGCAGGGGCGCGGGCCGAGTGGTATCGCCGCCGTAGCGCGAGAGCTCAGCCTGTGCGGCGAGCGGCAGGCTCGCGGACAACAGCGCGAGCAGCGGCAGGACCGACCGCGTGAACGCAGTCTGGACGGCGATGATCATGGCAACTCCGGTGCTGGGCGGCAGGTCGGGCGGAGCCAGCTGGCTCGACTCAGCCTAACCGGTCCCGCGCGCAGCGGCGTCCCGGCGCCCTGGGAGCCCCGCCTCAGGCGCCGGCGCCGCGCCCCGCGCGCTTGGCCATGACCAACACGTGCTTGAACTCGGCCGCGCGCACGGGCTGCACCGACAGGCGGCTGCCCTTCTGCAGCAGGCCCATGTCGGCCAGGGACGCCTCGGCCAGCAGTTGCTTGCGCGTCACCGGCACGGCAAACGTCTCCACGTGCTTCAGGTCCACCAGCACCCAAGTGGGGTTCTCGACCTTGGACTTGGGGTCGAAGTGCTTGTCGCGCTTGTCGAACGCGGTGGGGTCGGGATAGGCCTCCCCCGCCACCTCGGCCACGCCCGCCACGCAGAGCGGGTCGGCGTTGCTGTGATAGACCAACACGCGGTCGCCGGGCCGCATGTCATCGCGCATGCTGTTGCGCGCCTGATAGTTACGCACGCCGTCCCACATGCTGACGCCGTCCCGCGCGAGGTCGTCGATGGAGTAGACCGAGGGCTCGGTCTTCACCAACCAGTAGCCCTTGCGAGCTGCCGGGCTCACGCGCTCGCTTCCGTCTTGGCGGGCTTCTCGGGCGGAGGCTTGAGCCACTTCTCTTTGTAGTGCTTGAGCTCGGCGATGGACTCCTTGATGTCGCCCATGGCGCGGTGCTGATCACCCTTGCGCGGCGCCCCGGCAATGGAGCGCACGCCCCAGCGCGTGGCGCACTCCTTGAACGAGCTCACGTCGATGCAGCGGTAGTGCAGCCAGGCGTCGATGGCCGGCATCTGCAGCTTGAGGAACATGCGGTCGCACCAGATGGAGTTGCCGCACAGGGGCGCCTTCTTCTCCTTGAGGTGCTGCTTGAGGAAGGCCAGCGTCTCGCGCTCGGCGTCCGCCATGGTCATGGTCGAGGCGCGCACGCGCTCGACCAGACCCGACTTGGTGTGCATGTCCTTGACGATCGGGATCATGCGCCCGAGGTGCTCCTCGCTGGCGCGCATGATGATCTCGGGGCCCTCGGCCACCAGTTCCAACTTGGCGTCGGTGATCAGGGTCGCGATCTCGATGACCACGTTCTGCTGGGGATCGAGACCAGTCATCTCCAGGTCGATCCAGCACAGCAGGTCACTTCGGGGCGCGGTCGGGGGCGCGGTCACGGGGTCGTCTCCTCAGCCAGGAACCAGCGTTCAAGAACCAGCAGGGTATAGAGCTGCTCGTGGGCTGCAAGCTTGCCGGCGGCGTGGGCGTCGATCAGGCGTTCCACGGCGACGCGGTCGAAGAGCCCGCGCGCGGCGGCCCGGGGCGAGAGCAACACCTCGCGCAGGTGCGGCAGCAGCGGGCCGGCCAGCCAGCGGTCGAGCGGCACGCCGAAGCCGCGCTTCTTGCCGCTGAGCACGTCGGCGGGCAGCAGCCGGGACAGGGCGCGGCGCAGCACCCGCTTGCCCACCCGCGGCGAGGCCTTGAGCGCGGAGGGCAGGGAGGCGGCAAACTCCAGCACGCGCTGGTCGAGGAAGGGCGCCCGGGCCTCCACCGAGCTGGCCATGGAGGCGACGTCGACCTTGATCAGGATGTCGTCAGGCAGGTAGCGCTCGCTGTCCAGCAGCAGGGCCTCGTTGAGCGAGAGCGGCCCGGGGACGTCGGGGCCGTAGTGTGCGGGCGTGCCCAGGCGCAGGGCGCCCTCGGGACTGAGCAGGCTGGTGAGACGCGCGGCGGACCCGGCCAGGCGCCAGGCGTGGTTGCGTCGGCGCGGGCAGGCCGCCAGGGCGTCGGCGAAGCGGCCCAGGCGCGCCGAGAGTGAGCGCTGCCCGCCCACGCCTCCCAGAGCCGTGACGCGGGCCGCCAGCGCGATCAGGCGGCGCGTGACGGGCCCCTCCAGGTGCCCCGCCAGCAGCAGGGCCCGGTGCCGATCGTAGCCGCCGAAGGCCTCGTCGGCGCCGTCGCCGCTGAGCACCACCTTGACGTGCTCGGCCGCGAGCTCGCTCACCAGGAAGGTCGGCAGGGCGCTGGCGTCGGCGAAGGGCTCGCCGTGGTGGGCCAGCACGCGGTCCAGCAGCTCCAGCGCGTCGGGCCGCACGATGCGCTCGCTGTGATCCGTGTCGAACAGCCGCGCCACCCGGCGCGCGTCGCTGGTCTCATCGTAGGCCGGGTCGTCGAAGCCCATGCTGAAGGTGGACACGCGCCCGGCGCCCTCGCGCGCCATGAGCGCCACCACAGCGGCGCTGTCCACGCCCCCCGATAGCAGGGCACCCAGGGGCACGTCGGCCATGAGCCGGCGGCGCACGGCCGCGGCCAGCAGCGGCGCCAGCTCCTCGGCGGCCTCGTCCAGGGAGGGGCCGCGCTCGGGCCCCGGCGCCAGGCGCCAGTAGCGCTGCGTGCTGATGCGGCCGCCCTGCGCCACCAGCACGTGAGCCGGCGGCAGCTTGGCGGCGCCGCGCCAGGCCGTGGCCGGATGGGGCACGCAGCGAAACGCCAGGAAGTCCGCCAGGGCCTGGTCGTCGGGGGTGGTGTCGAGGTCGGGGTCGTGCCGCAGGGCGGGCAGCTCGCTGGCAAACGACAGCCCGCGCTCGGTGGCGCAGTAGGTCACGGGCTTCTGGCCGCTGCGATCGCGGCCCAGCACCAGGCGCCGATGACGACCGTCCCAGATGGCGAAGGCGAACATGCCCTCCAGGCGGGCCACGAAGTCGGGGCCCTCGCGCTCCCAGTGCTCGAGGTAGAGCGGCAGCAGCACCTCGCTGTCGCAGCGGCCGGCGAAGCTGTGCCCGGCCGCGCGCAAGTCATCGCGCAGGGCCTCGTGGTTGTAGAGTTCGCCGTTGATGACGGCCATGAGCTCGCCGCCCTCGCGCAGCATGGGCTGAGCTCCTGCCGCCGACAGGTCCACGATCGACAGGCGCCGATGGCCGAACGCGGCGGGCCCCTGAGAGGCCAGGCCCTGACCGTCCGGCCCGCGGTGGGCCAGGGCCGCGGTCATGGCCGCCACCAGCTCCACGGGCGCCGGCGCGGCCGCATCGAACAAGACCTTGCCGGCGATGCCGCACACGTCGGCTCAGCCCCTCGGCCGTGGGGCGCAGGCGCAGCTCACCCGGCAAAGAAGGCGCGCGTGGTGTCGACCACCGCGTCCTTCTGCTCGTCGGTCAGCTCGCCGAAGACCGGGATGGCCAGGGTCTCGAGCGCGGCCGCCTCGGTCAGGGGCAGGTCGCCCTCGCTATAGCCGTGGTGCGCCAGGCAGGGTTGGGTGTGGCAGCCGCTGGGGTAGTACACGGCGCAGCCCACGTCGTGCGCGCGCAGGTGCTGCATGAGCGGGTCGCGCTGCGCGGCGGGCATGCGGATCACGAACTGGTTGTAGATGTGCTTGACGCCCGGGCGCTCGAAGGGCAGCTGCACGTGCTCGCTGAGCCCGACGTCGGCGAAGCGCTGGCGGTACTCGGCCGCGTTCTTGCGGCGGCCCTCGGTCCAGCCGTCGAGGTACGGCAGCTTGACGCTCAGCACCGCGCCCTGGATGCCGTCCAGGCGGAAGTTGCCGCCCATGATCTCGTGGTGGTAGGCCGGCTCCATGCCGTGGTTGCGCATGATGCGCATCTTGTGCGCCAGCTCGTCGTCGTTGGTGGTGATCATGCCGCCGTCGCCCGCGGCCCCCAGGTTCTTGCTGGGATAGAACGAGAAGCAGGCGGCCGCGCCCATGGACCCGGCCATGCGGCCGCCCGTGTCGGCGGCGCTCAGGGCCTGGGCCGCGTCCTCCACCAGCGGGATCTGGTGGCGCTGCGCGATCTCGCCCAGGGCGGTCATGTCGACGCACTGACCAAAGAGGTGCACCGGCACGATGGCCTTGGTGCGCTCGGTGATGGCCGCCTCGACCCGGGACACGTCCAGGTTGTAGGTCGCTGGGTCGATGTCCACGTACACACACGTGGCGCCCAGGCGGTCGATGCAGCCCACGGTGGCAAAGAACGTGTAGGAGCTCGTGATGACCTCGTCACCGGGGCCGATGCCGAGGGCCATGAAGGCCACCAGCAAGGCGTCCGTGCCGGACGACACGCCGATGCCGTGCTTGGCGCCCACGTAGTCGGCGATCTCGCGCTCGAGCTTCTCGACGTAGGGCCCGCTGATGAAGGCCATGGAGTCGAGCACCTCGTCCACGGCAGCGTGGACCTCGTCGCGGATGGGCGCGTACTGCGCCTTGAGGTCGAGCAGGGGCACCTTCACGCGGGTGGCGGTCATGGCGGGGCGAGGCTCGCGTTACGGGTCGGGAGAGGGGGCCGTGCACGATAGCCAATGGAAAGGGGCTCCGGGAGTAGCCACGCGCCGAGCCCCTGCCCGGGAGGCGCGCGAGGGCATCGCCCCCTGGAGGCTGATAGTCTCCCTCCGAGCCCGCCCGACGCGCGTTCGCCGCACCGGTGCTCAGCAGCCCTCAGCGCCCGGAGAAGCCCCACCCGCCGTGCTCTTCAACTCGTTCAGCTACCTGCTCTTCTTGTGGACCGTGTACGTCCTGTTCTGGACGTGGCGCGACCGGCGCTCGTGGCGCCACTCCATGGTGCTGGTGGCGAGCTACTGGTTCTACGGCCAGGCGCACTGGGGCTACACCAGCCTGCTGGCCATCAGCACGGTGGTGGACTATTTCGCAGGGCTCGGTATCGACCGGGCCCGCGAGCGCGGCGACAAGCGCGGCGCCCGGCGCTGGCTGGCCATGAGCCTCACCAGCAACCTCGGCATGCTGGGGGTCTTCAAATACTTCGACTTCTTCGTGGACGGCTTCGAGGCGCTGTTCACGCGCATGGGCATGGACGCCGAGCTGTGGCACCTGGACGTTGCGCTGCCGGTGGGCATCAGCTTCTACACCTTCCAGACGCTCAGCTACACCATCGACATCTACAAGGGGCGCATGCGGGCCAGCAACCGGTTCCTCGACTTTGCGCTGTTCGTGTCGTTCTTCCCGCAGCTGGTGGCGGGGCCCATCGTGCGCGCGGTGGACTTCATGCCGCAGCTCGAGAACCCGCCCAAGCTGGAGCCGTCGCGGGTCTCGTCGGGGCTGTTCCAGATCCTGCGCGGCATGGTCAAGAAGCTGCTCATGGCCGACGTGCTGGGGGCACATGTGGTCGACGTCGCCTTCGCCGACGGACAGTCGCTGGGGCAGCTCGGGGCGCCGGCCCTGATCCTGGTGACCTACGCCTACGCGCTGCAGCTCTACGGCGACTTCGCCGGGTACAGCGACATCGCCATCGGCAGCGCGCGCGTGCTCGGGTTCGAACTCAAGAAGAACTTCGATGCACCCTTCAAGGCCATCAACCTGGAGGGCTTCTGGGCGCGCTGGCACATCTCCATGTCGAGCTGGTTTGGCGACTACGTCTACATCGGCATGGGCGGCAGCCGGGCCGGGCTGCTCAAGGCCTGCCGCAACGCCTTCGTGGCCTGGACCCTGGTGGGCCTGTGGCACGGCGCGGCCTGGACCTACGTGCTGTGGGGCATGTACCACGGCGCCTGGCTGGCCCTGGTGCGGCTGATCCGGCAGGTGTTGCCCGGCGGCAAGCTGCCCGACCGCTGGTTCGTGCGCCTCCTGGGCTGGGCCTTCACCTTCCACGTGGTGGCCTTCTCGATGGTGCTGTTCCGCTGCCAGGACCTGTCGCAGTTCGGCGTGGCCGTCTCGCGCCTGGGCGACTGGAGCGCGGGGCTGCCCAGCCTGGAGAGTGGCCCGCGGGGCCTGGCGCTCATGTTCCCCGGCGCAGGTGCGCTGCGCTCCATCCCCTGGCAAGTCCTGCTGGTCATGTTGCTGGGCTACGCCACGCACCTCATGCCCGAGCGCTGGCTCACGCGCACCGAGGCGCGCTGGGTCGCCACTCCCGCCGCGCTGCAAGGCCTCGTGCTGGCCGCGGCCATCCTGCTGTTCTTTGCCCTGCGGCCCCCTGGCCTGAGCCCATTCGTGTACTTCCAATTCTAGGATGAAGCCCGTGAACTCCCCCCAGCAACTCATCGGCGCACGCACGCTGGTGGTGTTGCTGTGCCTGGTGGGCACGGAGCTGACGCTCAAGCACGTGGGCGGCTTCGGCTGGTGGACGGTCAACGAGCAGAGCGAGCGCTACGGCTGGCGCATGCTGCCCTCACAGGACGCCCGCGGGCGCGATCTGACCGTGGTGGAGTCCATCAACAGCGAGGGCTTCCGCGACCGGGAGTGGGAGGCGCCTCAGCGCGGCCCGGACGGCGCGTGGCAGAAGGACGAGACCCTGTTCCGCGTGGCCGTGCTGGGCAACTCCATGAGCTTCGGTACGTCGGTGCCCATCGAGGGTGTCTACAGCCGGCAACTCGAGCGCCTGCTCCAAGTGGAACTCGATTCGCGCGGAGACGACCGCCGGGCCCTGGTGATGAACTTTGCGGTGCAGGGCTACGTCTTCGAGCAGATGGCCCGGGTCTACGACGACATCGCCGCGCGCTGGCGCCCCGACCTGCTGGTGGTGCCGTTTCATCCCCACGACATCATGCCCATGCGGCCCTCGGCGGATGACGCCGACTACGACTTCCGCACCTGGGTCCTGCGCAGCGCCACCTACGACATGCTCGAGCGGCACGTGATCGACCGCTGGCTGCCGCCGGTGCCCCCCAAGGCCGCCGAGAGCGTGCGCTCCCTCGGGCCAACCCCGGACGAGCTTCCTCTCCGGTTCCGGGACTGGGCGGCGCTCGACCTGAGCATCACCGAGCAGCCCTTCAAGCGCGACAACCGCCGCTGGTGGCGGCTGGCCGGCGAGCGCATGCAGGGCCTGCTGGAGCAGGTCGAGCAGGACGGTGGGCGCCTGGCCATCATGGCCCTGCCCCGCTGGCGTCGGCACTTCAGGCCCAAGGTCATGGACGCCGACTCATTCTGGGCCGGTTGGGCCTGGGAGCGCCGGCCGCGGGTGCTGCGCGTCTCGCCCTGGCCGCTGTTCGAGCAGGGCATGGCGCCGGTGCTGGCCGACCTACGCGCCACAGGCATGGAGCTAGGGACCACCCACGACCTGACAACGTTGACCTGGACCGACAGCGCCGGGAGGACTCATCGAGGGGACGAGCTGGCGTCAGCGGAGCAGTCGCTGCACCTGTTGGGTGACATGGGCCACTTCACCGCCCACGGTCACAGCGCGCTGGCCCGGGCGCTCATGGACGCTGTCACCGATGCGGAACTGCTCGGACCGTGACTCCGGCCTGACATCGCGTAGGGCGTCGGCCGACCCACGAGCCAAGCACGGGAGCGGCCCTCGCCCTCAGCCCTCGTCGCGGTCCGGGTCGCCGTGGCCGTGTGCGTAGCCCTCGCAGTGCGGGTCGCCGCGGTGCGCGTAGCCGTCGCAGTGCTTGTAGCGGTCGCAGTGTGCGTAGCCGTCGCCGTGCGAGTAGCCCTTGCAGGCCGAGTCAGCGTCGAGGTCCTCGGCGCCGTCG
>QNBX01000105.1 GCA_003644265.1 Planctomycetota bacterium | reverse complement strand
GGCGGCGAGGCAGGCCATGGCGGCGGCGGCGAGGCGGGCAGGCGTGGTCATGGCGGGGGGGATCCTACCACCGCCGCAGGGACTCCCATGGTGGGGGGCGCCCGTGTACCGTGGGCGCGCTCGCTCCGCTCCTGCGCGCCACCCCGGCCCGGCGGTCGCCCTGACCCCGGCCCGGCACCGGCGCTCGCCCTCCCCGCCCATCGGCCGGCTCCATGCGACACGTCGTCTTTGTCGTCCCCTTCGTCTTCGAGACCTCGCTGCGGTTCCTGCGCGGCGCGCTGAGCCTGCCGGACACGGCGGTGACGCTGCTGAGCCAGTCGCCGCTGGAGCAGTTTGAGCCCGAAGTGCGGCAGCGGCTCTGCAGCCACTGGCAGGTGGCCGACGCGCTCGATGGCGAGCAGCTGGCCCAGGCCGTGCGCGGCATCGAGCTCCAGACGGGGCGCCGGGTAGAGCGCCTGGTGGGCGTGCTCGAACAGCTGCAGGAGCCCATGGCCGAAGCTCGCGCCGCCCTGGGCCTGCCGGGGCTCGGACGCCAGGCCGCGCGCTGGTTGCGCGACAAGTCCGAGATGAAGGACCGCCTGCGCGCCTGCGGTCTGCCCTGCGCACGCTCGGTCCTGGCCAGCGACGCGGCCGAGGCCCGCGCCGCGCTCAAGCACACGGGCCTGCCGGTGGTGGTCAAGCCGCCCGCCGGCGCCGGCGCCCAAGGCACCTGGCGTCTGGATGACGCGGCCCAGCTCGAGCAGCTGCTGGCCGTCTCGCCACCCACGCCCGCCAAGCCCCTGCTGGTCGAGGAGTTCATCCAGGGAGAGGAGCACTCCTTTGATGCGGTGGTCATGGACGGTCGCACGGTCTGGCACAGCATCAGCCGCTACGCGCCCTCGCCGCTGGAGGTGCTGCGGAACGACTGGGTGCAGTGGACGGTGCTGCTGCCGCGCGAGATCGACGGTCCCGAGTACGCAGCCATCCGGGAGGCCGGCCCCGCCGCGCTGGCGGCCCTGGGCATGACCGAGGGCCTGGCGCACCTGGAGTGGTTCCGGCGGCAGGACGGCAGCGTGGCCATCAGCGAGGTGGGCGCGCGCCCGCCCGGCGCCCAGTTCACGACCCTGCTCTCGGCCGCCTACGACTGCGACATGTACGCGCGCTGGAGCCAGCTCGTGATTCACGATGTGTTCGACCCGCCGCCGCGACGCTATGCCGCCGGCGCCGCCTACCTGCGCGGCCAGGGTGGGGGCGCGGTCAAGGCCGTTCACGGCATGGGCCAGGTGCAGCAGGAGCTGGCCGACCTGATCGTCGACGTCAAGCTGCCGCGCCAGGGCCAGCGCCCGTCCAGCTCATACGAAGGCGAGGGATACGTCATCCTGCGCCACCCCGAGACGCAGCCTGTGGCCCAGGGCCTGGCGCGTCTGCTGCAACTCATCCGCGTGGAACTCGGCTCATGAACGTGCTCTTCCTGTCCCCCGGTTTTCCCGACGAGATGCCCAGGTTCGTGCAGGCCCTGGCCGAGTGCGGCGCGCGCGTGATCGGCGTGGGCGAGCACCACAAGGACTCGCTGCCCGAGCCCATGCGAGCGGCCATGGCGGCCTATCTGAAGGTCGACTCGATCATGAATGAGGGCGAGGTGATCGCGACGGTGCAGGCCGAGGTGGCCCGCGCCGGCGTGCGCATCGACCGGGTGGAGTCACTCTGGGAGCCGCTCATGCTGCTGGCCGCGCGCCTGCGTGAGGTGCTGGGCGTACCCGGCATGAGCGTCGATCAGACCCAGCCCTTCCGCGACAAGGGGGTCATGAAGCAGGTGCTCGACGCGGCCGGGATCCGCACGCCGCACCACGCGCGCGCTGCCAGCGGTGAGGAGATCCGCGCTGCCGCCGCGCGCATCGGCTACCCGCTGATCGTCAAGCCCATCGATGGCGCGGGCGCCGCCGATACCTACAGGGTGGATGGCCCCGAGCAGCTCGAGGACATCATCGGCGCCGTGACCCACGTGCCGGAGGTCAGCGTCGAGGAGTTCATCGAGGGCGAGGAGTTCACCTTCGACACCATCTGCGCCCGCGGCGAGGTGCTGTTCTACAACATCTGCTGGTACCGCCCACGCCCCCTGATCGCGCGCACCGTCGAGTGGATGGACAGCCAGACCATCTCGCTGCGCAACCCCGACGATGGGTTCGTCGCGGCCGGCAAGGCCATGGGCTTCGAGGTCATCAAGGCCCTCGGCTATCAAGACGGGTTCACCCACATGGAGTGGTTCCGCCTGCCCTCAGGCGAGGCCGTCTTCGGCGAGATCGCCGCCCGCCCGCCCGGCGCCTTCACGGTGGAGACCATGAGCTTCGCCGCTGACACCAACTGCTACTCGCGCTGGGCCGAGGCCATCTGCTTCGGCCAGTTCCGCGCCCAGGTTCAGCGCCGCTACAACTGCAGCTGCATCTTCAAGCGCGCGCGGGGGCAGGGCCGCATCTCCGCCGTGCACGGCCTCGACTCGTTCCTGACGCGCTTCGGCGAGCACGTGGTGCGCGTGGACCTGCTGCCCGTGGGTGCCCAGCGCCGCAACTGGAAGGCCACGCTGCTCTCGGACGGCCACGTCATGCTGCGCCACCCCGACCTGCAGGCCGCGCTGGAGATGTCCGACGCGTTTGGCAGCGACGTGCGCATGGACGCGGAGTAGGGGGCGGAGCCGGACGCGCCGCGAGCGGGCCGCTTCCTTCAGCTTCCGGAACCTGTCCCCGGGTCGTGCCAGGTGCCGGGGCGCGCGCGCGGGCGGACCCACTGCTTGAGCGCTTCGAGAGTGCCCTTGTTGGGGTCGAGGCGTCGGAAGCGGCGCAGCACGGTGCAGAAGCTGTCCCAGCCCCACCAGCCGATGAACAGCAGGGCGACCCAGCTCAGGTTGAGCCACCAGTACGCCAGACTGGCCCACAGGATGGTCCAGCCCAGGCTCTTGAGGGCCTGGGCCAGCAGCTCGGCGCGCACCAGGTGGGCGCCGTGACCCAGGCGCACGTCGCCGCTGTAGGTGTCGAGCTCGAGCTGCCCGTCGCCGGCGCCGAGCCGGGCGGCAAACGACGTCCCGCGCGGCTGACCCAGCTGCTCGATGTCGTTGAGCACCTTGCCCGAGAGGCTGCGCGCCTCCAGGGTGAGTGAGCAGGCCTGCTCGTCCAGCCCCAGCGCCAGGTCGCCGTCGTCGCTGTGCAGCACGCCCTGGCCGGAGGTCATCACCAGGCCCGCCACGGTCAGGCTGCCCTTGCGCGTGCTGATGCGGACATCGTCGGTCACCAGCCCCTCGACCAAGGCCCAGCCGTCGTCGCTGCGCTCGATCTCCAGGCGGCCGCGGTGGTCGCGTACGTGCACGTCGCCCTCGCCGGCCTCGATGCGCAGCGGGGCGCGCAGGCCGCCCACCTCGATGTCCGTCTCGTTGCCCGACACCGTCACCGGCAAGCCGGCGGGCAGGTGCAGCGTGCAGTCGTCGTTGGGCAGCTTCAGGCACAGGCCCGGCTTGCCCAGGCTCTCGACGCCGGCCCAGGGGCCGGAGGGCGACTCCACGCTCGAGACGAGCAGCTGCTTGAGCTTGCCCTCGCTGCGCAGGGCGATCTCGTCGCGGTTCCAGGCGCGGATGATGAGCTTGTCGTCCTTGGGACCGAGCACGCGCAGCCAGCCGGCGGGGCCGCCCCCCAGGCGCTTCTCGCTGCTGGCTTCGATCACCACGAGCTCTGCGGGCGGGCGCTGCACGGGCCGCTCGCCCAGCGCCCCGGACGCCCCGTGACCGGCGAGCACGCTGGTGCAGTCGGCGCCCAACGCGCCCGCCTGTTGGTAGCGCTGGTCGGGCTCGGCTGCCAGGGCCTTGAGCACCAGCGCGTCCGTGCCCTGGGGCACCTCGGTGATGCGTCCGGGCGGCGCAAAGTGCCCGGCCGGCAGCTTGGCGGTGAGCAGCTCGTACAGCACCACGCCCAATGCGTAGATGTCGGCGCGGTGGTCGACGCGCGCGCTGTGCTTCTGCTCCGGCGCCATGTAGTTGTAGGTGCCGATGACCATGCCGGTGTGCGTGAGCTCGCTGGGAGCCAGCTCGTCCTGCAGCACCGACGCCAGCCCGAAGTCGGCCACCTTGGGCCGCCCCGCGCGGTCGATCAGGATGTTCTCCGGCTTGATGTCACGGTGCACGATGCCCTCGTCGTGGGCGAACTGCAGCGCGTCGCAGACCTGACTCACCAGGGACAGCGCGCGTCGGACGGACACCGAGCCCTCGGCCATGAGCTGGCGCAGGTTGGGCCCGTCGACGTGCTCCATCACGAAGTAGTGCACGTCGCCCTGGCTGCCCATGTCGTGGATGGCCACGATGTGCGGGTGCTGCAGCCGGGCCAGGGCCCGCGCCTCGCGCTTGAAGCGCTGCACCAGCGAGCCGTCGCGACACAGATGCGGCGCCAGCACCTTGATGGCCACCGTGCGGTCGAGGTGGTGGTGGCGCGCGCGATACACGCGCCCCATGCCGCCCTGGCCGATGACCTCCTGCAGCTTGTACTGACCCAGCAGCGAGCCGGGCGGCAGGGGCGGGTCGTGAGGCGTGGGAGCGGGCGCGCCGGGGTCGCCGCGTCCGCCTCCGTCGTCGAGGCCCGCGCGCGCGCGCACGCCCGCCGCGATGGTGGCCGGGCCCGGGCCGCCGCCCAGGCCGAAGGTGGCGTGGCTCGCGGGTACCGGACCGGCCAGGCGCTGCATGCGGTCCTGCACCTCGAAGTAGCCGGCCAGCTCCTCGGCCAGCTCGGGGTGCGCGCGCAGCAAGGCGTCGCGGTCGGGGCTCTCGCCGCGGTCGACCTGGCTCAGGTAGTCGGCCAGCACGGCGTCGAAGCGCTGCTCGTGTCCAGGGGTGTCGCCCAGGCTCATGTGGTCTCCTCCAATGAAGAGAGGAGTTCCCGCAGCCGGCCCAGCCCGCGGTGCAGCAGCCCGGCCACGCTGGCCGGCGTGCGCTGCATGCGCTCGGCGATGTCCGCCAACGGCAGCCCTTGCCAGTAGCGCAGCACGACGGCTTGGCACTGCTCGTCGGGCAGCGCGGCCAGGCCGTCGGCGAGGCGCAACATGCGCTCCCCTCCCACGGCGATCTCGCTGGGCGTGGCGCCCGGGCCCGCCATCCACGACGGCGTGTCCAGCCCGGAACGACTGACGGCCGGCTCGAGCGGTTGCTCCTTTGCCACATCGCGCTTGCCCCGCCGCAGGTCACGCAGGGCGTTCTGCACGTTGTGGCCCAGGATGGCGCGCAACCAGCCAGCCAGCTGCGCCGGCGACTGCCCCGAGAAACGCTCGCGATCGCGGTGCGCCTCCAGCAGGGTCTGTTGCACGATGTCCGAGGCGTCGAGCCGCGTGGCCACCACCGGGTGCATCTGGGTCTTGGCCAACACGTGCAGCCAACTCCGATAGCGATCGATGGGGGGCAAGGGCTCGGCCGGCAGGGTCACGAAATCTCCTCTGACCTGATGGGCACCGTCCGGGCGCGACGTGTTCGCACAAAACCGGGGCGGGGCCGGATTGTGGCAGATGGGAGCGGCTGGGCGCGTGTTCGGCGGGCAGGTCGGGCGCCTCGGACGCAGCTCAGAGCCCGATGGTCAGTCTCAGCGCGGGCGTGAACGCAAAGCCGAACGGAGCGCCCGGGTCGGCCAGGGCCGTCTGGACGTGGGTGGTGGTGCCCAGCAGGACCACGTCGTTGGGGATGGCGACCGGTAGCAGCTCGCCTGCGGCCGCGATCACGAGTGGGATCAGGATCGTGGGTTCGGTCAGCAGGGTGCCACCGAAGGACGTGTCGATCAGGGCGTACTCGGTGGACGCGACGATCATGCCGGTGGTGGGCACGCCCGACGTGTTGCCGATGCCGATGCTGATGCTGGAGCCGAGGGCCGGGGCCGCGCTGGATGTCATCTGGGGGGTGGCGCCGCCCGTGCCCGGGTACCCGCCGCCGAAGCTGCTCCAGCCCGCCAGTCGTGTGACGCGCACGCGAGCCAGGTTGCTGTCGGCCTTGCCGTCCCAGGCCGACCAGGAGAAGGAGTCGAGTCCGGCGAAGCCCGGGTCGGGGATGTACGTGGCGACGTTGCCCGACAACCCGACGCGGCCGTGGGCGGGCTGGGTCACGATGCGATAGCTCAGCGCTGAGCCGTTGGGGTCGCTGGCCAGCAGCGTGTGTGCGACGGGCTGAGCGGCCACGCTGATGCTGCCGCCTTGCGCCGTGGGCTTGGCGTTGGTGCTGGGGTTGCTGCTGGCGGGTCCGTTGTGGCAGGCGTAGCAGGAGATCTGCTCGCCGTCGAAGAAGCTCTTGGTGCCGAAGTCGTCGGTGAAGAAGTTGCGCTCGGCCTGGGCGCGACTCAGCACGGTCCCGCGGTAGTCGGCGCCGTGGCAGGCGCGGCACTGGCCCATGTGCTCGTCGCCCAGCTGTTCGTGGTCCTTGACCCACTGGTCGCCCACGGGGTGCATGCCGTGGGGGCCGCCCGTGATGGTGACGGGCTGCCCGACGTGGCACGCATCGCACTCCACCAGCATGCCCGAGTGACCCTGGATGTTGCTGGGCGCGATGTTGTCGTTGGGATGGGCGGCGGGGTACTCGGCGTGGGTGCTGCCGTGGCAGGCCGAGCACTGCAGCCCGCCGTGTCCCTCGCTGAAGCGGTAGAGTGAGAATCCGGCCGCCGGCGCGTCGACGTCGGTGGCAAACGTGTCGTTGACTGCCAGGCGCAGGCTGCCGTCCGGCTCAAAGGCGTCCAGGTAGCGGATCTGGCCGTTGTTCTGCATGGCCGTGCCGGTGTGGCAAGCCTGGCAGGTGGGCTGCTCGAGCCAGCCCACGCGGCGCGGGTCGCCCACCGCGCTCATGCCGGCGTGGCAGTTCTGGCACTGCATGGACAGCTCGCCGTCGGAGGCCACGGCCGCGCCCATGGCCCCGCGCAGGCAGCGCGTCTCGCTGCCCGGGTGGCAGCGGTAGCAGGCCGAGCGGTTGTCGGCGCTCTGCAGCGTCATCCCGTTGGTGGGGTCGATCACGTCGGCGTGGAAGGCGTGCACCGCCGAGGTCAGCGAGGAGATATCCGGCAGGCCGGTCCCCGGCAGGGCGTTGCTCAGGTGGCAGCTGGCGCACAGCACCGGGCGCTGATCCTGTTTGACGCTGGCGTAGAGGCCCGCGGGGTTGAACGCCAGCGCGGCCAGGGCGGCGTCGTAGGTCGGCGTGCCCAGCTTCTGCTCGTCGTGCAGGCGCAGGATGTTCAGGCGATAGTCGCGCTCGGCCTTGCGCTCGTAGACCCAGCCCGCGGCGGGCATGGCGTCGGCCTGGCTGCCGGAGGCGTGACACGCGCGACAGTCCATCTCCGACGACACCGGCAGCACCGGGGAGCTGCTCGCGAGCTCCACGCCGCTGCCGTTGCGCGCCACGATCTTCATCAGCGGGTAGGTGCGCACGTGACCGTCGTCATCCGTGGGCACCAGCGGGATGCCGGTGGCGACCCAGGCGTTGTACTCAGGATCGAAGGCCATGGCCTGGGGCGTGTTGTCGGGCCCCGGCATGTCGAAACCGAAGAGCCCGGTGTCGGGTTCGCTCGACGCACCGAACAGCGCCGGCGCCCAGTTCCAGTAGCTGGTCTTGCCGGCCGAGCTGGCGTTGATCGAACCCGACGGATCGCTGAGCGCCTCGTAGGTCAGCGTGAAGCCCGACTCGGAGTCGATCAGATGGCCCGCCGGATCGATCAGCTGAGCCCAGACCACGTTGAACGGCGGCAGGATCGAGAAGACCGAGTAGTCGCTGTCCATGCAGTGCATGCCCAGGTCGTTCCAGGCGATCAGCCGATGGCCCGGCGCCGGAGGTGGGGTCTGGGACCAGAGGGTCGTGGCGAGCGTGAGAGAGATCAGACTGGTCAACGCGAGCTGTTTCATGCCGACTCCAGAGGTGCCTGTGGAGGGCGCCCGTGCAGTGAGGTCAGGGCGCGGGTGCAGGTCTCTGAGTGCTGTGGCTCGCCAGCACAGGGACACCGGGCCGGCGAGCTGTCCGACAATTAACTCAGATGATCGCAGGTGGCAGTATGCGCCCCGCGGGCGGCAGCGTGGGGTGACAAGTCCGCCATCTGGGCTCAGGCCGCTCTTGGGCCGTGCTGGCGGCATCTGGACGCTCGCGGCGGCCTCCGGTTACGTTGCCGCGCTCGCCCGTGTCCGCGCCTCCAACGCGCCCGGGCGAACTCGACCCGACCCTTGGCCCGGAGCCCACGCACACGTGGCACACCCGTCCTACGAAGATCGCAAGCAGGTGGCCGCGGCCAACCGGGCCTTCTATCGGGCCTTCGAGACCTTCGATGTGGGCGCCATGGCGGCGGTCTGGTTGGACGACCCCACCGTGCGCTGCGTGCACCCGGGCGGTGAGCTGCTGGTGGGGCACTCGCTCGTGCTGGCGTCGTGGAGGTCGATCTTCGAGAGCACGACCGCCATCCGCTTCGAGCTGGCCGACCTGGCGGTGGATGTCCAGGGCGACATGGCCTGGGCCACCTGCGTGGAGCGCATGGGCGATCCGGGCGACCCCGAGGACATCAGCGAGGCCGCCGCCACCAACGCGTTCTTGCGCGACGACGACGGCGGCTGGCGTCTGGTGCTGCACCACGCCTCACCGATCACGCGCCGCTTCACGCGGCGGAGCTAGCTCCGGCTCTCTACCGGCTCGCGCTGCGAGCTGCCCGGGCGTCCTCTCGCGACGACATGCGCGGTCGGACCGACTGCCGCGTTGCGCGGCTCAGTGCTCGTGTCCGCCCTCGCCGTGGACGTGGCCGTGCTCGAGCTCCTCGGTGGTGGCGTCGCGGACCTCGATCACCTTGACCTCGAAGTTCAGCGCCACGCCGGCCAGGGGGTGGTTGGCGTCGATGTGGATGTCGTCGCCGTCCACGCCGATGACGGTGACGAGGTGCACGCCGTCTTCGCTCTCCGCTTCGAGCTGCATGCCCACGACGATCTCCGCGCCCTCGGGCATGTCGTCGCGCGAGACGCTGTGGATGGCCTCGTCGTCGCGCTCGCCGTAGGCGTCCGCGGGGGCGATGTGCACCTTCAGCTCGTCGCCCGCGGCCTTGCCGTCGAGTTGGGTCTCCAGGCCTGGGATCAAGCTCTCGGTGCCGTGGATGTAGGCCAGGGGGTCGCCGCCCTCGGATGTGTCGAGCACCTCACCGGCGTCGTTGGTGAGGGTGTAGTCGATCAGGGCGACGGCGTTCTTGGCGATGTTCATGGGGGCTCCCGTGTGCGTCTCAGGGGGGTGCGCGGTCCCGGGGCTCTGCCCGGATCGGCTGGACGAGCGGAGAGTATGGCCATGGGGCCGGGGAATGCCAGCCAGGAGGGGGCCATGCTCACAGGCGCCAGCTCCAAGTGGGAACAGCACACGGCGCATCGAAGCCAACAGATCGGCAATTCAAGTGGGTTTCGAAGGCACGGGGCCCGAAGTCGATCATCCGTCGCTGCGATCAGCAGCGAAGGACCACCGGCGTCTTGCGTGGCGCGCACACCGGTGACATGTGGCCACAGACGGCGCGTCGCCGACCTCTCAGCCCTGAGTCGTTCGGCTGTTCAAGCGCCGGCGCCTCAGCCCAGGTTGCGCTTCTGGATGGTCAGCGTCGGGTCCCAGCGCAGGTTGGCGAACAGGTCGTCCTGGTAGAGCAGGTCGTAGGTCAGGTCGGAGTCATCCGGGACGGTCGCCGCGTTGAACTTGATGACCCAGCTGCGCCGGCCGTTGCTGAAGCCCGGATTCTGGAAGTATGGCGGATCGAACGTCGTGCGCTTGCAGGCGTCGGTGTAGAAGGTCACGCCGGTGAGCGCGAGGTTCTCGTCGCTCCCCACGGGCAGGTTGCTCGTCAGCGCCCACTCCACCGCGCTGTACGTCGAGCGCACGCTGTCGATCTCGTCGCAGCTGTTGGTGACCACGGGCTCGGCGGTGCGGTCGCCGTTGGGGAACTCGATGTTGACTGTGATCGTCAAGGCACCCGGGTAGCTCATCTGCCAGTCCTCCTCAATGGTGTGGAATGGCAGGCACGCGAACACGCGGCGCTCGTCCCCTCGGATCTCTGCCCAGCCCAGCCCTGCCCTGGAGCGCGGCCTGATCGTCGGCGAGGTTTGCGGATCGCGCAAGCTCGTCTCGCGCATGCGCTTGCGCTCAGTCGCCGGAGGCGGCAGTCCGTTGATGCCTGTGGCTGAGTAGCGGTCCGGTCAGCCTGGCGGCGTATGCTCGCCCTTCTCACCTCGGACGTTGCGACATGAGCAGCCTGCTCCTCACGCTTCTCGGTCTCGTGGCGGCCAGCGTGGTTCAGCCTGCGGTCACGCGAGCCGCTGCCCCTGCTGACCCGCCGGCCCTTGTGGTCGTGCTGGTGGTGGACGGCCTCTCGTCGGCGCTGCTGGAGCGGGCGCAGCCGCTGTTCAGCGAGGGGGGCTTCCGGCGGCTGTTCCGGGAGGGCGCCCATGCGGCCCGGGCGTTGCTGCCCCACAGCGTCACCAGTCGCGCCCCGGGGCGGGCGGCGATCGCCACGGGCATGCTGCCAGGACGGGCGGGAGTCCCGGGCGATCTGTGGTTCGACCGCGCCGGGCGTCAGAGCGTGCTGGCGGTGAGCGATGCGCGCGCAACGACGGTGGGGAGCGACCCGCGGATCGATGTGCGCGGGCGCTCGGCGGGCCAGCTCGAGTTGCCCACCCTTGGGGCCGCCTTCAGGCAGCGCTTCGGGCCGGGCTGCGTGGTGCAGGCGTTGGGTTGGCGCGCCGAGGTGTTGCTGCTGGCGGGCCCCACGGCCGACGGCGCCTTCTGGATCGACGGCTCGACGGGCACCTGGGTCGGTTCGAGCCGGCATGTCTCGCGATTGCCCCCGTGGCTCGTCGAACTCAACGAGCAGGGTGGCCTCGCTGTGCATCGGGGCCAGATCTGGGAGCGCCTGTTCGACGAGGAGACGGGGCGCTCCCATGCCGGACCAGACGACGACGCGCGGGAGCAGCCCCGGGCCGGGGGGACGACGTTCCCCTATGGCGTGCCCGAGTGGAGCGAGTCGGCCAAGCGGCTGCGCCTGGCGGTGCAGGGCACACCCTTCGCCGACCGCAGCGTGCTGGGCGCCGTGGACGCCGCCTTGCGCGTGCAGGGTGGCGCGGGGCTCGGGCGGGATGACGTGCCCGACCTGCTGCTGGTGGCGCTGGACGCCCTGGCTGATGCGGGCGCCGACTACGGCCCCGAGAGCCAGGAGGCCCTGGACCTGGTCCTGCGCGTGGACCTGGCGCTGGGTGAGCTGCTGGGGCTGCTCGATGAGCGCGTGGGCAGCGGGCGCTGGAGCCTGGCGCTCTGCGCCGGCCAGGGCATGCCGGCCAGGCCGGACGCGGGGACGGGCTCCCTGGTGGGCGCGCTCGACATGCTCGTGCCGGCCGAGCGCCTGCTGCGGGAGGCCCATCCCCAGCACGTGGTCAGCGACGGTCGCGCCTTCACCCTGGGCCTGGCCGGGCCCTGGCTGCACCTCTCCCACGAGGTCGCACGTCGCGCCGGCAGCGAGCCCGCCGTCGCGGCGCGGCTGGTCGCCGACGGCTTGCAGCAGCTCCCCGCGGTGTCGCGGGCGCTCACTCGCGCCGACCTGCTGGCGTCCGAGGGCGGGCTGTTGGCCCAGTGGGGGCGCGAGCTACACGCCGAGCGCAGCGGTGACGTGCTGCTGTTGCTCGAGCCGGGCGCCGTCTTCAATACGCAGTCGGGCAGGGCTTTCGCCGGGGACCGGATCGAGGAGCGCCGCGTGCCGCTCGCCTTCCTGGGCCAGGGCATCGCTCCCGGCTGTTTGCCTGCGGACACCTCGATCCTGGACCTGGCGCCGACCCTCGCGGCGCTGGTCGGCGCGCCGCTGACCAAGAGCGACGGCAGGGCTTTGCAGGGGGCGCTGGTGGACGACAGCTAGCCGCGCAGCTCAGGGTGTGATCGACTTGATCGCGTTGGAGGCCTGGGCGCCGGCGGGCGCGCCGGCGTCGGGTAGCCACGCCTGCCAGAACAACTCGGTTCCCGCGGCCATGCCCGGGGGCCAGGTGTCCGCCAGATGCAGCTCGCCCGCGCCATCCGTGCCGAGGGTGAACAGCAGGTCCGGCGTGGGCACGAGCACGCCCTGCCTGAACGGCTCCGCGAGCAGGTCGAACCCCAGGAACAGGAACACGGGAGTGGACTCCACGGCTCCCGTGAGGTCGAGGGCCACCGGGCTGCCGCTGGTGAGTTGGCCGCTCCCGCGCAGCTGAGGGATGCCTGTGGTGCCGGCCAGCCCCGCGCCGAGCAGCCAGAAGGTCTGGTCGGCGTAGCGCGTCTCGAAGAAGGTCATCATCCCGCTGGCTGCGTGTTCGAGGATGTGGCAGTGCGCCAGCCAGCCGCCCGAGTCGTTCGCGCTGGGGTCGAGGCCCTCGGCGCGCACGAGTCCCTCGCGCCCGGTGTCGTCGAACTTCACGTAGGCGCGCAGGATCGTGCGCGACGTCCCGGGGGGCTCGCCGAGACGCGCCGGCACCCGGACGGTGTCCTTGCGCTCGAGCACCTCGACGGGCACGACGATGTTGTTCGCGGGCACGACGTCGTCCTGGTACTCGATCTCGAAGGGCTCGAAGAAGAATCCGTGGGTGTGGAACGGGTGGTCCATGTGACTCAGGTTCACGACCTCCCAGATCCACGTCTCGCCCACCAGCACATCGCGCGCGTCGAGGCTGGTGAGCTGGGCGAACGGGATCGGCTGTCCGGGGGCCTTCAGCTGGATGAACATCCCGACGTCGCCGCTCGGCGGCAGGGGCGGGGGCGTGTGGCCCATGTGCAGGGTCATCGTGCCGACCACCTCGTTGGGGTCGAGCTCTTCGATGTCACTCAGCAGTGCCGGAGGTTCATACAGCGGCCCGCCGCCGAGCGGGCCGGAGACCTCGACGAGCAGCAGCGGAGTGGACGGCGCGGTGCCGTCGCTGAGCAGGTCGCCCAGCACGATGTTGCCAGTGCGCGGGTCGAAGGCCGCGCTATGCGAGCCCTTGTGCCAGTCGTAGTTGGACACGAGCTGGGTGCCGCCGTCGTTCGCGAAGGGCTCCCAGACGACATCGGCCCGCTCGCCGTTGGTGAGGAAGATGCCCTCGTTCGGGTCGGCGCTGCCGCCGTGCTCGTAGCTGCCGCCGCGATCGGGTGCGTCCGTCGAGCTGACGTACGGCTGGGGCTCCAGCGGATGCTCGAGCAGGCCGCCGTCGCCGCCGATGCGCCAGATGGTCTGGTCGCCGTCCCAGCCCATGCGGAAGAAGCGCGAGTTGGCCACGTTCACGATGCGCCAGCGCTCGGGCACGCCGTTGGTGACGGGCAGGCTCACGGGCGCGGGGACGCCGTTGACGAGCAGCACCTCGCCCAGGCGTCCGTTGAGGATCGTGGTGACCTTCTCGAGCGGGTCGCTGGGGATCGCTGGTGCGATCTGGCCGGACTCGTCGAGCTGCACGTCGTCGAGTATCAGAATGCGTTCGCTGGTGGGCAGGCCCAGCGCGGCGTCCGTCACGGGGTCGTGCACCAGCAGCGCGCCGTAGAGCCCCTTCTCGACCTGCACGTCGGTGCGGACGTGCGGGTGGTACCAGAACAGGCTCGCGTCGAGCAGCGTGAACTCGTAGGTGAAGGTGCCGCCGTTCGCCGCCACCGGGCGCTGCGCGATGTGGCTGCCGTCCATGATCGCGGGGGTCTCGACCCCGTGCCAGTGGACCGTCGTCTCCTCGGACAGGTTGTTCGTGAAGTGCACGATGAGCGTGTCGCCCAGGTTGGCTTCGATGGTCGGTCCGGGGATGCTGCCGTTGTAGGCGAACACGGACGTGGCCACGCCCTCGACGTACTCGATGTCGGCTTCGGCCGCCTCGAGGAACACCTCGACGATGGTCGGGTCAGGGTTGACGTCCGCGGCCACGGGCGGCTCGACGAACGGGCTGAGCTGGGCTGACGCCGCCGACGCACACACAGCCAGCGCGAGCATGGGGAGCAGCGGCCAGATTCGAGTCACGGTGGTCTGCATCGATCCAACTCCAGCGGCCGTGGGTCCGTCTTGCGAAGCGCCCCCCAGACGAGAGAGGAGGCGCGCTTCCGTTCATGAGTCTACCCGACGACTCCACGGGCCGAGGAGGTGTCGAGGGAGCCGGAGCGCGTGCCGCCGCCGGAGCGGGCGTTCCAGCTCGGGGAGGCCTGGTGCGCGTCCGGTTCCGTGGGGCAGCGCCCTACGAGCTGACGGCTCGCAGCACCTGCGCCAGCAGCGGCTCCAGCACCTCGGCCAGCTGCGCGTGTCCATCTGCGTTGGGGTGGAGCATGTCGCCCAGCATCAGCTCGGGATGCATGCCCACGCGGCGCATGAAGCCCGGAACGAAGTCCAGCTCGAGCTCGTGGGCCAGCTGCTCGTACATGTCGGAGAACGACGTGGTGTAGGCCTGCCCGTAGTTGGGCGGCAGCAGCATGCCCAGCAGCACGGGGCGGGCGCCGGCCGCGCGCACCCGCTGCACGATGGCGGCCAGGTTGGCCTTGATGTCGTCCACGGGCTTGCCGCGCAGGCCGTCGTTGCCGCCCAGCTCGATGATCACGACGTCGGGCTTGCTCTTGAGCACCCAGTCGATTCGGCGCAGGCCGCCGGCGCTAGTGTCGCCCGACACGCCGGCCAGCACGAGCTCGAAGGGCAGCTCGCGCGCGGCCAGCAGGCGCTGCACCACGGCGGGGAAGCCCACGTCCTGGGGCAGGTGCAGGCCGGCGGTGATGGAGTCGCCCAGGAACGCCACCTTGGGCGCGCCAGCCGGAATGACCGGCGCGGGTACGGCGGGTGCCAGCGCGCGCGGCGGGCCGCGGTCGAGCAGCTGCTCCGAGCTGCGGTCCTCGGCGGCGGCCGGGCCGCAGGCTGCGAGCAGCGCAGCGGCCAGGGCCAGTGCGCAGGGGCGGGAGAGCCAGGATGTCATGGGGACCATGGTAGCGCGGGGGGCGCCATGTGCTGCCTTGCGGAGCAGGCCGCCCGCTGGAGCGGGAGCCCCTACTCGATCCAGAAGTTGGTCTCGTCGCTCCAGGCGGTGGGGCAATCCAGCCGGTCCGGACAGAAGGCGCGCACCCTCCAGATGTACTCGTAACCCGAGTGGAACTCCGCCTCGTATTCGGTGGTCAAGGCGCCCGCGAGGTCGACGACCAGGTAGCAGTAGCCCTCGAGATCGCCCGGATCGAACTGCTGGAGCGTTAGACCCTGCGAGCCGTTCGCGTAGTAATCCGCGAAGCACCAGTCGCCGTAGATCTCGTCTGCCCTGCCATCAAAGTCATCTCTGTTCCAGCCGGTGACACGGACTTCCAGCAAGTAGGCGTGATGCCAATCGGGCGTCTCCGTGAGGGACGCCCACTTGAGTGTGCGCCACTGCTTCTCGCCCGCGGCGCTGCCGCTGGCCCCATTCGCCGGCGAGAGGAGCTTCGGTGCCGTGCCCCACCACTGCGGGTTGGTCGGGCACTCACACAGATTGAAGTAGTCCTGGGGGCCCTGCAGGAGCAAGGAGACCTCGGGAGCGCCGCATGCCAGCAGCAGATCGGGCCCGTCCATGCGGATCGACCTGGGCTCACTGGGCTCGCTGTCGTCGTCGTCGCCAGATGGGATGGTCTCGTCCCCGAGCACGTCCCCAAGATCGGGGAGGTCGATGTCGAGGTCGCCGATGTCGGTCACATACTCGAGCTCGAAGTGATACTCCAGGAACTGCGCCCAGGGCCAGTTCGGCGGGCTCGGCCACGCATGTTTGAGGCGCAGCTTGCCCTGTCGAGGCAGCGTGGTCTCGACCCAGAGCCCGTTCTCAATGGTCTGGACCACCGGCGTCTCGGAACCACTGTCCGTCACCCCCTCGTACGGGGACTTCGTGTGCCAGACCAGGGCCGCCTTCGTCACGATCGCGTCGGCCTGCAGCACCATGGAGACCGAGGTAGGGCAGCCCTGCTCGTCGAACGCCGGGCCCACGCTGCCATTGAAGAACGAGGAGTGGATCACGCGGTGGCCGGGCGGTGCATCCTCCTGGGGGGCGTCCGCCCACGGCGAGCCCCAGAAATACAGCGCAGACAAAACCGCAACCGCCAGCGTGAACAACACCATCAGGCTGCCCTTCATGCTCTCCTCCCTTCACGGAGTCGCTGGCTCGCCCCCCGTCGTACGGCGCGCCCTGCTTCCAGAGCATACGCTTCGCCGTAGGCTCGGGAGGCCGCCTCGCGCTCTTGAACCGGGCGTTCCGCCGCCCGGAAGCAGCGCCGCTTGGCTCATCCCGCTGCCCGCGGGCCTTGCTAGCCTGGGGTACCGAG
>QNBX01000104.1 GCA_003644265.1 Planctomycetota bacterium | reverse complement strand
GGTGGAGGGGGGGAGAGGTGGAGGGGTGGAGGGGTGGAGAGGTGGAGAGGTGGAGAGGTGGAGAGGTGGAGAGGTGGAGAGGTGGAGAGGTGGAGAGGTGGAGAGGTGGAGAGGTGGAGAGGTGGGCGGCGCCAATCTACCAGCCGCGGGCGGTTGGTGCGCGGGGTGACGGGCCGAGGCTGCCGGGGGCCCAGGCTGCCGGCCCCAGGGAGCATTCGGTGCCGTCGCCGCGGGTCTCGCGACAAAGGCAGGCGAGCACCGCAGAGAAGACGAGCGCTGGGTGAGCAGACTGAGCAGCTGGCTGCGCTACACTCCGCGCCGCGCCTCCCGCCCAATCAGCCATGCACATGCCCCATCCCCGCGTCGTTGCCCACCGGGGCGGCTGGCTGTCGGTCTTGCTGCTCGCGTTGCTGAGCGCCTGCGGTGAGCCGGAGTTGGCAAGTGACCAGCCGGGGGCTCAGTTCCCCGTGCGCCTGTTCACGCGCGGCGCGCCGGGGGCCGACGCGCTGTTCTGGCAGGACTTCGCGCTGGACGCATCGCTCGACCATTGGCGCCTGCTGATCGAGCATGAGGGCGGCGCGCGCTGGCGGTCCATCGAAGAGGTCGGCGGTTCCGTGCGCACCGGGGTGCTCAGCCTGCCGCCCTTGCGCGGCGTGCTCTTGCGCACGCTGACTCTGCCTCCGGGCCGCAGCTGGATGGCTCATGTGCAGCTGGGCAGCGACGCGCCCGACCTCGAGCGCACGCCGCTGTGGCTGTTGGCGCTGAGCGCGTCCGGGCCGGAGCAGCTCCTGGAGCGGCTACCCGCGCGGCTCGCGTCGTTGCAGGACAGGCCTGGGGGACGCATCCAGCGCGTCGATGCTCAACTGGGTCTGGTGGAGGCCGAGCACACCCTCGACGGCGCGGCGAGGGAGCGCGTCGGTGTGCTCATGCTGCCCCTGCGCGGCGAGGCTCTGCGCATGATGCGTGCCTCGGTGGTGGCCGGATCGGCGCCCTCGCTGCGCGACGGCGAGCAGGTCGTGGCTGCAGCCGGCTCCTCATCCGAGGGCGCGGCCGCCGCTTCGGCCGACGCCGTCTTCGGACTCAAGCTGGGAGGCGATCTGCGCTCTGCGCTGCGCGTGCCGCGCGGGGGCCTGCGCTGGTCGCTGAACCTGCCCGCGGGCGCGGAGCGATTCAGCTTTGCCGTGGCGCGCATGCCCGACACGGACGGGACGCCGGGCTGGCGCGTCTCGTTGCATGTGGCCGGGGTTGAGCACGCCATGGGCGAGCAGCCGCCCGGCGACCCCGACGGCGCCGGCCCGCACTTCGTGGACCAGACGTTGGACTGGCCGCCGGAATTGGCCTCGGGGGGGGCTGTCCGCCTGACCATCGAACCCGTGGGGCCGCGGCCGCTGGTGCTGGCAGAGGCGGTGGTGCGCGGGCCACCCGCCGCCCAGCGCCCCAATCTGCTGCTGGTGTCGCTCGACACGCTGCGCGCTGATCACCTCGGATACCATGGCTACGCGCGCGACACGAGCCCGTTCCTGGACGCCTTCGCCGAGCAACACAGCGCGTTCCTCCAGCACCACTCGGTGAGCAGCTACACCCTGCCGACGCATGCGTCGCTGTTCACCGGACTGCACCCGCTTCAGCACGGCGCCGTGCGCATGTACCAGCGCGTGCCCAGTCATCAGCTGCCGTACCTGCCGCTGCTGCTGGCGCGGGCCGGTTGGGCCACGGCGGCCTTCACGGGCGGCGCCATCATGTCGGACGACTACGGCTTTGGCGCCGGCTTCGACCGCTTCGTGAGCACCGACCCGCTGGATGTGCGCGACGCGCGTGCGGACGCTCCTGCACGGGGCATCGAGCGCGTGGCGGCCTGGGCCGAGGACCGCGGCGACGAACCCTGGTTCCTGTTTCTGCACACGTTCTCCATCCACAACTACGTGCCGCCGCCACATCTGCTGGAGCGCTTCGACGCGCACCCCGACGCCCCCTGGCGGCGCCAGATGCCCGGGCGGCTGATGCTGGACTGGATGGCGCCGGGCGCGCAGCCCACGCCCGACGACGTGGGCCATCTGGTCGATCTGTACGACGCCACCATCCGCTACGCCGATCAGCAGCTCGGCCGCCTGATGCAGCGGCTGGAGCGGCAGGGCCTGCTCGAGAACACCGTCGTGGTCATCACCAGCGATCACGGCGAGGAGTTCTGGGAGCACGGCGGCCTGGCGCACGGGCTCACGCTGTTTGAGGAGCAGCTGCACGTGCCGCTGTTGGTGAGCGTGCCTGGCGCGCCCGCGCGGCGAGTGCACGAGCCCAGCTCCATCCTCGACCTGGCGCCCACGCTGCTGGAGCTGCTGGGGCTGCCCCCGCTGCCGGCCGCCGACGGTCGCTCGCTGGCGCCGTTCCTGCGGGGCGACGCGCCGCTGCCGCCCAGCGAGCCCGTGCTGGCGCACCTCGACCTGGCCGTGTCGCGCCGCAACGCGCTGCAGGCGCGCTCGCTCAAGCTGCACTGGGGCAGCACGGACCCTGAGCTGCGTGTGCCCGCGTCCGCCGAGTGGAGCCTGTTCGACCTGTCGCTGGATCCCGGTGAGCAGCACGACCTGGCCGACGCGCGCCCGGACGACGCGCTGAGCCTTCAGCAGCTCATGGCCGCGCTGCAGGAGCTGCTGGCGCGGGGCGGTCGCAGAGCCGACACGGCCGAGCTGGGCGACGACGTACTGGAGCAGCTGCGCGCCCTGGGCTACGTGCGCTGAGCGTTGGAGTCTGACCGCGTGTCCGAGCGCGTGTCATGGTCCGGGGCCAGGGCTCCCGGCTTGTCGCCTGCGTCGCGAGGTCCCGAGAGCGCGAGCATGAGCCCGCACAGCGCGATCGGCCAGACGTGGAAGGGGATGCGCCCGGCAGTCGTCTCAAGCAGGTACACGAGATCCCCCCGGAAGAGCAGGTACACCATGGCGTAGGCCCCGAGCTGGGCCGCCACGACCCAGAAGCAGACCAACGGCAACCAGCCCGCGCTGAGTTGCCGGCGGTACCTCGGCAGGACGAGCAGACAGCAGCAGGCCGCGAGGCTCAGCGGCCAGACGTACATCCAGGACGGCAGAAAGAACTGCTCGATGGCCGCGTCAGCGATGACCGCCAAGCGCTGGGACAGGCGTCCCGATCTCTCGGACGTCCCGGGCATCACGGGGACCAAGACGACCGCGCGATGTGCCAGGAAGGCGTGCCAGCTCGCCACGAGCGCCATGGGCGCTGCGCAGGCGACGCCGATCTGCCGGGCCAGCGGCAGCAGCTGCCGGGGGCGCGGCTCATCCCGTGAGGCGGTTGCAGCGCGCCGAGCCATGACCCATGCCGCCAGGAGCATGCTGCAGGGAACGCTCACCAGCATGACGGCACCCTCCCCTTTGGTCAGCGCGGCGAAGCCCAGGAAGATGCCGACCTGCCAGGGAATGCCGCGGGGATGTCGACGCGCCACCCAGTCGAGCGTGAGGGCCACGGCGGCCATGCCGTACGCCGCGAGCGCCAGGTCTGCGGCGCCCCACATGCTGAGCACCATGCCCATCGGCGAGAGCAAGGTCAGCACTCCAGCTACGAGCGCGAGCGAGCGCGTCGACCAGCGCCGCACGCTGTCGCGCACCCATCCGGCCGTGGCGAGCAGGAACCCGATCCAGAGCAGCTTGACCGCCTGGCTGTCGGCGTCGCCAATCAGCAGGTAGATCCAGGTCGCGAACAACGACACGCCCGGCGGGTAGCTGCGCCGGTCATGACAATCGGGCCAGGAGCGGAAGTAGTCCCCGTCGAAGCCTGAATCCACGAAGAACGCGCGGGCCTTCAGCAGCCAGATGTTGTGCGCGTCCGGAAACGAGGCGCCGTACGAGACCGTGACCAGCGCGAGCATCAGGACGTACCCGGCGAGCAGGGTCGCCACCACCCAGGCCGTGATGTTCCACCCTCGCGGGTTCCGATCGCTGTCGCGCTTGATGACCCGGCCCGTCGGCAGGCGGCTCTGGCCGTGCTTGCGCCGCCGCCTGAGCACACGTTGAGAGAGCGACATCAACGCGACCGGAACGAACAGAGCCGCCAGCGCGAGCCCACGGCTGAAGGGCACGCCTGCGTAGCCCATGAGCAGCAGTTCCACGCTGATGATCCCGCTGCCCATCGTGAAGCCGCTGCCGAGCCTGCCTGCCAGGCCACGCGACGCGATCGAGCTGCCGGGCGCCGAGCTCAGGCAGCGGGCTCCCATCAAGCTCACCGCCACACACGCGACGCCGCAGAGCAGGCTGTGGACCCACACGTCAGCCCCCTGCCACATGCTCAACCTCGAACACGGCTACGCCGGCGACAGGAGCCGCGCAGGCACGCACGGACGCGGGTTGGAGGGTCCTGGACAGGTAGGCGAGCCAGTCGCCCGCCGACTGCCTCCGACCCTGGAGCGGGAGGTCCAGGTCGACCACGACGAAGCTCGCCTGGGCAGAGCGCTGCTCGCCCGGGGCGCTGGGCGTGCCCCGAGCATGCTCCGCGAAGACCCCGTTTCCGACGGACACGTGTCGCGGGTAGAGGGCGAAGCGCAGCCATGCATACAGTGGCTCGTAGGACGTCACAAGGCGTACGGGGGCGTCCGCGGGAACGGCGTGATCGATCAGCTCCAGCAGGGGCGCGTAGGTCGCTTCGAGCTGCCTGCGCCCCATCGACTCGGCATCGAACAAGACGGTTGAGCAGAGCTGGCCCACCGCAGGCAGTTCGTGAAACAAGCCGAGGGCCAGGACGCAGCAGGCCATGAGCCGGGGTAGGGAATGAGGCAGCATGGACGTCCCTCGCTCTCTCCTCGCCCACGTCGCGCCGGGGGCAGGCGCGGGGCGCGTATTCCTTCGCTCGGCCGCTAGTGATCGAGCCCCAGCTTGTTCAGTTTAGGGCTGATGACGAGCTGGCAGTAACCCTTGTTCTTGTTGTTGCGATAGTAGTCCTGGTGGTAGCCCGCGGCTGGGTAGAAGCGCGAGGCCGCGCTGATCTCGGTCACGATGGGCGCGTCGAAGGCCGTTGCGTCGTCCGCGGCGCGCAGGGCGGCCTCGGCGGCGGCGCGCTGGGACTCGTCGTGCACAAAGATGGCCGAGCGATACTGCGTGCCCACGTCCGCGCCCTGGCGGTTGAGCGTGGTGGGGTCGTGCAGCCGCCAGAACCAGTCCAGCAGGGTCTCGTAGCTGATGACTTCTGGATCGAAGCGCAGCTGCACCACCTCGGCGTGACCGCTGGCGCCGCTGCACACGTCCTCGTAGCTGGGCGCATCCACCTCGCCGCCCATGTAGCCGCTGGACACGTCGTGCACCCCGTCGAACTGCTCAAGAACGGCCTCTACGCACCAGAAGCAGCCGGCCCCGAAGGTGGCGGTTGAGAGGTCGGCGTCCGTGCTCATGGGGGGGCTCTCAGTGAGGAGGGAGGCGCTGCCGGCCGGCGTGGCCGCGGGGTCACTCAATTGCGACGCGTCCATGGAGACGCCGCAGGCGGCGAGCACCAGCAGCAGGCTGAACAGGCGGGATCGAGGCATCAGTGGTCTGGGCATGGTGCCACTGTATCGCCGCTGCGGCGCACGCTATTGCGAGACAAGATCATTCTGAGGTAGACGCACTCGCCGCGACAGGTGAAGCTGCGTCCATGCATGCTGCGGGGCGCCAGACGCTGAGGCATCGTTCCGATCCGTCGGAACAGGTGGCGCACGTGATGCAGCTCGACTCTCCCATCGGAGAGCTGGTGGTGGCGGCCGTCGAGCGCGGCGTGTGCCTGCTCGAGTTTGCTGATCCGCGCCGTCTGGCGCGGCAGATGCGCGCCCTGACCCAGCACCTCGGCGTGGCGCCGGTGGACGGGCCCCACGCCCACACCGAGCAGCTGGCTCGTGAGCTGGGCGCGTACTTCGCCGGTGAGCTGCAACGCTTCGAGGTGCCGCTGGCCCTGGCCGGCACGCCCTTCCAGGAGAGCGTCTGGGAGCAGCTGCGCAGCATCCCCTTCGGCGGCACCATCAGCTACGCCGAGCTGGCGCGACGCATCGAGCGCCCCACGGCGCAGCGCGCGGTGGCGGGGGCCAACGCGGCCAATCGCCTGGCCATCGTGGTGCCGTGTCATCGCGTGGTGGCGTCGGACGGCACGCTGGGAGGCTACGGCGGCGGGCTCTGGCGCAAGCGCGAGCTGCTCGCGTTGGAAGGCGCCGCGCCGGCCCGCTGAGTTCACGCTGCACGAGACCTGCACGCACGCGCGCTGCCGGGCTCGGGGACGGGCAAGACCTGCGTTGGCCGGGAACCCGCTCGCCGGCAGGGCACTGCGTTTACGGCAGCAGCGCGACACCCTCGCCCGCCTCGACCCGACCCACCCGCGCCACCAGCAGCTCGCGTTGCTCGAGCTCCTGTTCGAGCTGCGCCACGCGCGCCTCGGGAACGGCCATCAGCAGCCCGCCCGAGGTCTCGGAGTCAGCGGCCAGCCGCGTGGTCACGTCGTCGACGTCTGGGTGCAGCTGCAGCACGTCCTTGAGATGGCTCAGCGTGCGCGCCGCGCCGCCGCTGGCGAAGCCCCTGGTCATGAGCTCGCGCGCGCCGGACAGCAGCGGCAGATCGCGACCGACCAGCGCCACGCGCACCCCGCTGGCCGCCGCCAGCTCGTGGCTGTGCCCCAACAGGCCGAAGCCCGTCACGTCCGTGCACGCGCGCACCTCGGCCGCGCGCATGGCCTCTGCCGCGGCCTTGTTGAGCGCGCCCATCTGCTGGCAGGCGGCCTCCAGGTCCTGGTCAGAGACCTTGCCCTTACGCGCGGCCGTGGTCAGGCAGCCCGTGCCCAGACGCTTGGTGAGGTAGAGCACGTCGCCCGGGCGCGCGCCGGCGTTGGTGACCTGCTGGCCGGCCGGCACCAGGCCCGTGACCGCCATGCCGTACTTGACGCCTTCGTCCTCCACCGAGTGTCCGCCCAGCAGCATGACGCCGGCCTCGGTCAGGGCGTGGGAGCCGCCCTCCAGGATGGAGCCCAGCACCTCCATGGGCAGGGCCTTGGTGTTGAAGACCACCAGGTTCAGGGCGCTGAAGGGCGTCGCGCCCATGGCGTACAGGTCGGACAGGGCGTTGGCCGCCGCGATGCGCCCGAACCACCAGGGGTCGTCGACCACCGGCGGGAAGAAGTCCACGCTCTGGACCAGGGCCGAGCCGTCCGGCAGCAGGGCCACGCCGGCGTCGTCGAAGTGATCGGCGCCCACCAGCAGGCGCGGGTCGTCCTGTTGCGGTAGCTTGGAGAGGACCTGCACGAGGTCCGCAGCGGGGATCTTGGCCGCTCAGCCGGCGCAGTTGGCGTAGCGGGTGAGGCGCAGTTTGCGGCCGCTCAGGGCCATGGGGCTTCCTCCGGGGACGAGCGCTGAAGATAGCCCGGGGCGGCCCTTGATCTCGAAACATGACTTCGAAATGATGTTATGTTCAGGGGTCTCCCTGGAGTTCCCCATGAGTCTCGACTCGGCCCGCCACGCCAAGCCCCGCGAGCACGATGTCGGCCGGCATCGCAGCGAGGTGCTCAGGCGTGCGAGCGGCTTGACCCACCTGGTGGGGCACACGCCGCTGCTGGGCATTCACTGCCTGCTGGACGGCGCGCGGCACACGGTCTGGGCCAAGCACGAGACCGCCAACTTCACGGGCAGCGTCAAGGACCGCATGGCGCTGCACATGCTCACCCGCGCCCACGAGCGCGGTGACATCGAGCCGGGCGACGAGATCGCCGAGGCCAGCAGCGGCAACACCGGCATCTCCTTTGCGGCGGTGGGGCGCGCCATGGGCCACCCCGTGCGCATTTTCATGCCGGACTGGATGAGCGTGGAGCGCACCTCCGTCATGACCGCCCTGGGCGCCACGGTGGAACCCATCAGCCACGCGCAGGGCGGCTTCCTGGGCGCCATCGCGGCGGCCGACGCCTACGCGGCCTCGCGCCCGGGCGTGTGGCGGCCGCAGCAGTTCTCCAGCGCCGACAACGCGGAGGCGCACGAGCGCGGCACCGGTCCCGAGCTGCTCTCGCAGCTGCGCTCGGTGGGGCGCACGCCCTCGGGCTTCGTGGCGGGCGTGGGCACGGGCGGCACGGTCACGGGCGTGGGCGCCTGCTTCACGGAGGCCCTGGCGGACGTGGCCATCCATCCGCTGGAGCCGGCCAACTCGCCCACGCTGCGCACCGGCAAGCGCGTCGGCAGCCATCGCATCCAGGGCATCAGCGACGAGTTTGTGCCGGCCCTGGTGGACCTCTCGGTGCTGGACGAGGTGATCGACGCCTGGGACGGCGACGCCATCCTCATGGCCCAGCGCCTGGCCAGCGAGCTGGGGCTGGCGGTGGGCATCAGCTCGGGCGCCAACCTGATCGGCGCCCTGTCCGTGGCCGCGGCCCAGGGGCGTGGGTCGGTGCTGGCCACCGTGTTTGCCGACTCCCACAAGAAGTACCTGAGCACGGACCTGGTGAAGACCGAGCCCGTACTCGAACACTACCTGTCGCCGCGCATCGAGCTGCTGGGGCTCGACGTACTGCCCGCGGTCTGACGCCGGGCCGCTTGCCGCACCGGCCCGCGCGCGCCAAGCTGGCGCCGTGGTCGCGCTCAGTCATCAACGCAGCCGGCAGCTGGTGCTGCTGGCCTTCGGCTTCACGGCCCTGTGCGCCCAGCTCTCGTTCTGGGTCCAGGCCCAGGGGCTGATCGGTTCCACCGGCATCCTGCCCCTGGCCCAGCGCATGGCGGCCATCGAGGCCCTGCCCCAGCCGCCGGACGCCCTGGAGTTCCCTACCCTGCTGCGGCTTCTGCCGAGCGACCTCGGGCTGCATCTGCTCTGCGCCCTGGGTGTGTGCGCGGCGCTGCTGGTGCTGCTGGACGTGGCCCCTGCGCTGGGCGCGCTGCTGCTGGCGCTGGTCACGCTGAGCCAGGTGCTGGTGAGCGACGCCTTCTTGTCGTTCCAGTGGGACAGCCTGATGGTGGAGGTCTCGCTGGCCATGGCGCTCTATGCGCCCTGGCGTCTGTGGCGCGACCGCCGCGGTGATCCCGAGCCGCCCGCCGCCGCGCGCTGGCTGCTGTGGTGGATCCTGTTGCGGCTCATGCTCGAGTCGGGCCTGGTCAAGCTGAGCTGGAGCGACGCCACCTGGGCCGACCTCTCGGCCATGAGCTACCACCACCAGACCCAGCCCTTGCCCCACGGCGTCAGCGCGGCGGTCCACGCCTTGCCCGCTCGCGCCCACGAGCTCGAGGCCCTGGCCATGTTTGGCGTGGAGCTGGCCCTGCCGCTGCTGATCGTGTGCGGTCGCTGGGGGCGGCGGCTGGCGCTGCCGGGGCTGCTGGGCCTGCAGCTCGTGATCGCCGCCACGGGCAACTACGGCTTCTTCAACCTGCTCACGGCGGTGCTGTGCCTGGCGCTGCTGGACGATCGTGTGTTGCGTCTGCGGGAGCCGCCTCGCCGACGGGCGTCTTGGTGGCAGCGGGGCACGGCGCTGGCGCTGCTGCTGGTCTCGCTCGCGGCGGGTACGCCCGGGTTGCTGCGCTCGGCCGCGGGGCCGGGCGATGACCCGCGCACGCTGCGGGTGGGGCGCGGCGACGAGCACGGCTGGGCGGCGACGCTGCAGCGCCGCGCGCGAACGCTCTTGTCCGGGCCGCTCACGCCGTTGGAGCCTCTGCGCCAGCGGCTGCAGCGTGTGATGCTGGTCAACGACTACGGGCTCTTCCGCAGCATGACCACCACGCGGCCCGAGATCCTGTTGGAACTGAGCGACGACGGCGAGCGCTGGACGCCCTGGCCGTTCCGCCACAAGCCGGGAGACCCGGCTCGTCGCCCGGCGTGGTGTCAGCCGCACATGCCGCGTCTCGACTGGCGCCTGTGGTTCGAGGCCCTGCGCTGGGAGTGGTTCGTGTCACGCGGCTACGCCTACGAGAGCTCGCCCTGGTTCGGCGCCACGCTGCGGGCCCTGGTGCAGGAACGCCAGGGCGCCCTGGCGCTCATGGGGACCCAGCCCTTGGGTGCCGGGCCGCCGTCGTTCCTGCGCGCGACTCTGGTGGAGGCCCGCTATGCCACGCCGGATGAGCGCCGCGTCGACGGTGGGTGGTGGCATCACGAGCCGCTCGACGACGTGGGTCTGGTGCTCTCGCCGTGAGCGCCTCGGACACACGGCCGCTGCCGCCGCAAGAGGCCCTCGAGCAGGTGCTGCTGGTGGACCGCGCGCGGCTGCGCAAGCTGCGCCGACGCGTGATCGAGGCCCGGCGTCGCGGCAAGCCCCACGACCGCAACCTCAAGCGTCTGCACGAAGAGCTGGCCGCCTCCGCCGCGCGTCGCAAGGCCCGGGCCGCGTCGGTGCCCAGCGTGAGCTACCCCGACCAGCTGCCGGTGGCCGCGCGCCGCGACGAGATTCTGGACACCGTGCGCGCGCATCAAGTGGTGGTGCTGTGCGGCGAGACCGGCTCGGGCAAGTCGACCCAGCTGCCCAAGCTGCTGTTGGAGCTGGGCTACGGCGTGGCGGGGGCCATCGGGCACACCCAGCCGCGGCGCCTGGCCGCCCGCGCCGTGGCGCGTCGCGTGGCCGAGGAGCTGGGACTGCGCTTCGGGCAGGAGGTGGGCTGCAAGGTGCGCTTCGGTGATGAGACCAGCGACGGCACCCTGATCAAGCTGCTCACCGACGGCATGCTGCTGGCGGAGACGCGCCGCGACCGCGACCTGTTGGCCTACGACGCGCTGATCCTCGACGAGGCCCACGAGCGCTCGCTCAACGTCGACTTCCTGCTGGGCTACCTGCACCGGCTGCTGCCCCGGCGCCCGGACCTCAAGCTGGTGATCACCTCCGCCACCATCGATCCGCAGCGCTTCGCCGAGCACTTCGGGCGCGCGGGTGTGCCCGCGCCGGTGATCGAGGTCACGGGCCGCACCTTCCCCGTGCGGGTGCAATACAAGCCGCCGGCCGACGAGAGCGACCTGCCCGCCAACGTGGCCGACGCCGTGGGTCAGGCCTGCGCCGGCGAGCCCGGCGACGTGCTCGTGTTCTTGCCCACCGAGCGCGACATCCACGAGACCGCGCGGGTGTTGCGCGGCCGCCGCCTGCCCGGTCCCGCCACCGAGATCCTGCCGCTCTACGCGCGCCTGCCGCCCGAGGTGCAGGCGCGCCTGTTCGCGCCCCACGGCGGGCGCCGCGTGGTGCTCTCCACCAACGTGGCCGAGACCTCGCTGACCGTGCCGGGCATCGCCACCGTGATCGACACGGGCAGCGCGCGCATCTCGCGTTGGAGCCCGCGCGCGCGCATGCAGCGCCTGCCGATCGAGGGCATCAGCCGCGCCTCGGCCGACCAGCGCAAGGGCCGCTGCGGCCGCGTGGGCCCCGGCACCTGCGTGCGGCTCTACAGCCAGGACGACTTCGAGCGCCGCGACGAGCGCCCGACCCCCGAGATCCAGCGCAGCAACCTGGCCTCGGTGGTGCTCTCCATGGCCGACCTGGGCCTGGGCGAGGTGGCCGACTTCCCGTTCCTCGACCCGCCGCGCAAGGCCATGGTGGAGGACGGCAAGCGCACCCTGCGCGAGCTCGGGGCGCTGGACGACGACGACGGCCTGACCGACATCGGCCGCACGCTGGCGCAGCTACCCGTCGACCCGCGCATCGGCCGCATGCTGCTGGCCGCGCGGGACGAGGACGTGCTGGCGGACGTGCTCATCATCGCCGCGTCGCTGGAGGCTTCGGACCCGCGCCAGCGCCCGCCCGGCCAGGAACGCGAGGCCCGCTGCGCCCACGGCGGGCTGCTCGACGGCGACAGCGACTTCATGTCGTCGCTCACGCTCTGGGACCACGTGCGCGCCCTGCGCGACGGCAAGACCCGCAGCCAGTGGCACGCGGCGCTCACGGCCGGCTTCCTCTCGCCGGCGCGCGTGCGGGAATGGTTCGACGTGCACGGCCAGCTGCGCCTGCTGTGCCGCAGCGTGGGGCTGCTGCCCGGGCGCCGCTCGGGCGACCGCTCCGCCATCCACCGCGCCCTGCTCACGGGCCTGCTCAGCTTCGTGGCCTACCGCAGCGACAAGAACGAGTACCAGGGCGCCGACGGCAAGCCGCTCTGGATCTGGCCCGGCTCGGCGTTGTTCGAGAAGCGACCGCGCTGGATCGTGGCGGCCGAGATCGTGGAGACCAGCCGGCGCTTCGCCCGCACCGTGGCGCGCATCGACCCGCAGGTGGTGGAGGAGCTGGGCGGCCCGCTGCTGAAGCGCAGCTACCGCGACCCCTGGTGGGAGCGCGGCGCTGGCCAGGTGCTGGCGCTCGAGAAGGTGACCCTGCACGACCTGCCGTTGGTGCCGCGCCGGCGCGCGCGCTACGAGCGCGTGGAGCCCGTCATCTGTCGCGAGCTGTTCCTGCGCCACGCCCTGGCCGAGGGGCAGCTCGACACCGACGCGCCCTTCCTCAAGCACAACCTGAGCCTGGCCAACGAGGTGGCGGCGCTGGAGGCGCGCACACGCCAGCGCGGGCTGCTGGCCGACCTGGACGCGCGCTACGACTTCTACGACCGCATCGTGCCCGCCGAGGTGGTGGGCTCCACCAGCTTCCAACGCTGGCGCCGAGCGGCCGAGAAGCACGATCGCGAGCTGCTCTTCATGAGCCGCGCCGACCTGCTGCGCCAGGACCCCGGCGCCGAGGCGCGCCAGGCCCACCCCGACCAGCTCGACCTGGGCGGCGTGGTGTTGCCCCTGCGCTATCGCCTGGAGCCCGGCGCGGACGACGACGGCGTCACCGCGCTGGTGTCCGTTCAGGATCTGCCGCGGGTGGACGCCGGCCGCATGGAGTGGCTGGTGCCCGGCATGCTCAAGGAGAAGGTCATCGCCCTGCTGCGCAGCCTGCCCAAGCAGCTGCGCCGGGAGCTGGTACCGATCCCCACCCGCGCGGTGGAGATCATGGCCCTGCTGGAGCACGAGGGCGGGCTGCGCACGGCCCTGGCCCGCGCCGTGCAGCGCGTGCTGGGCAGGCCCGTGTCGGTGCGCGCCTTCGACCTCACGCGCCTGGCTCCGGCGCTGCTGCTGCGGCTGGAGGTGCTGGACCCGCGCGGGCAGGTGCTGGCTTCGGGGCGGGACCTGGGTGCGCTGCGCGAGCAGCTCGGCGCCCAGGCCAGCCTGGCCATGGCTGCCATCGAGGATTCACGTTGGAGCGCCGACGGGTTGACGCGCTGGGACTTCGGTGCCCTGCCCGCCAGCGTGGGGCTGCCCGATGGTCGCCGCGCGTACCCGGCGCTGGTGGACACCGGGCAGGCCGTGGCCCTGCGGCTGTTGCCCACGCGCGCCGCGGCGGCCGCCGCCACCCGCGCCGGCGTGGGGCGGCTGCTGAGCCTCTCGGTGCGCGGCGCCAGCGTGCATCGCATGCAGCGTCACCCGCAGTGGCAGCAGCTGCTGCTGCAGCACGCGGCCTTCGGCGGCGGTGACGAGCTGCGCGACGGCCTGGTGGCGCGCACCATCGAGGAGGCGTTTCTCGCGCAGGTACCCCAGGCCTGCTCCGACAGCGAGCGCCCGTATCCGATCTACAACGCGGAAACCTATGGCGCGCTGCTGGGGCGCGGCCGCGACCGCATGGTGCTGGCGCTCGACGCGTCGCTGCCGCCGCTCGCGGCCGCCTACGCCGCGGGCCAGCGCGCGCGCCAGGAGCTGGACGCGGTGCAGGCCACGGCCCTCGCGCCCCTGGCCGCCACGCTCACCGAGCGGCTGCAGCAGCTGCTCAGCGACGAGGCCGTGGCCAGCACGCCCAGCGCGCGCCTGGCCCACCTGCCGCGCTACGTGGAGGCCGTGCGCCGCCGGCTGCAGCGCGCGGCCCAGCGCGGCACCGCCCGGGACGCCGAGCTGGCCGCCCGCGTGCAGCCCTGGGACGCACGCCTGGGCGACATGTGCGCCGAGGCCGCCGCCCGCGGCGCGACGCCCCCCGCGCTGCAGGCGCTGCGCTGGCTGCTCGAGGAATTCCGCGTCTCGGTCTTCGCCCAGGAGCTGGGCACCGACGGCAAGGTCAGCGAGCGCCGGCTGGAGCGAGCCCTGGCCGAGGTGCAGGCTGAGCTCGCGGGCTAGCAGCGATCACGGAGGCTCAGCCCCACCGCGCCGGGCGTCCCTGAAACGCCCCAGGCTCGTTACGCGCCGAGTTGGCCACTCGCGGTACCCTCTGCCGGTCCGCCCGCCCTCGTACGACTTGCCATGAGCCCGATCCTGCTGCTTGCCGACTCCCAACTCGGCCTCCCTCCGCTCTGGGAGTTCTTCGTCGGTCGCCTGCATCCCATGCTGGTGCACTTCCCCGTGGCCCTGCTGATGCTGGCCCTGCTGCTGGAGCTGTGGGGCCTGCGCAAGCGCGGGCCGGTGCCGTCCTCCAGCGCCCTGCCGTGCCTCGTGTTCGGCGCCCTGGGTGCCGTGGCCGCCGGGCTCAGCGGGTGGCTGCTGCACGAGCACGACGATCCGGGCCGCGGCGTAGCCGACCTGTTGCAGTGGCACGAGTGGCTCGGCATCGCCGTGGCCGTGGGCGCGCCGGTGGCGGCCGTGCTGGCCCTCTCCGGCCGCAAGGGTCAGCGCCCCCGGGCGGTGGAGGCCAGCCGCTTCATCCTCTGCTTCGTGTGCCTGTTCCTGGGCATCGGCGGCAGCCTGGGCGGCAAGATGGTCCACGGCCGTGAGTACGTCAGCGGCCCGCTCTGGCAGGCCTTGGGTTGGAGCGAGGGCGAGGCCAGCCGATCGGAGCCGGCGGCGCCCGAGCCCGCCGACGCGTCTGTCGAGGCCCCCGGCGACGCAGCGGCCCATGACGCGCTCACCGACGCCGAGCCGACCGCTGATGCCGCTGACGCTGCGGCTGCCGACAGCCTGCCCCCGATCGACTTCGTCCGGGACGTGGCGCCCATCTTCGTGGCGCACTGCGTGGAGTGCCACGGCGCGGCCAAGACCAAGGGCGACCTGCGCCTCGACCTGCCCCTCGACGAGGGCGACTCGCCCCGGGTCATCGTGCCCGGTCAGCCCTTCGCCAGCGAACTGCTCACGCGCGTGTCCCTGCCGCCCGAAGATCTGGACGTCATGCCGGCCAAGGGCGACGTGCTCAGCGCCGAGCAGATCGCGACCTTGAAGCGCTGGATCGAGCAGGGCGCCGTCTGGGCCGAGGGGGAGGGCTGAGCACGCCGGAGCGCCGCGGCCAAGCTGCCTGGGCAGGAGCCCGACTGGGCGCAGCTGGATTTGCTGTACGCCCCCTTGGCAAAGCGACCCTTCGGTTGTTTGGATAGGCGGCAGCGTGACCCGCCCAGGCATTGGCCTGAGGCGCACTCCCGCCCCCCCCCCGCGGACCGCCCGTCCCATGCGCATCGCCATCCCACGCGAGATCGCAGCCGGTGAGCAGCGCGTGGCCGGCACGCCGCTGACGGTGCGGCGGCTGATCGAGCTGGGCTTCGAGGTGGCGGTGGAGTCGGAGGCCGGCGTCCACGCCAGCTACACCGACGACGCCTACCGCGAGGCCGGCGCCGAGGTGGTGCACGACACCGCCGAGCTGCTGGGCAGCGCCGACATTGTGCTCAAGGTGGGCCCGCCGGTGGAGCACCCCGGCCTGGGCAAGCACGAGGTGGACATGCTGCGCGAGGGCTGCTTCCTGGCCTGCTTCATCTGGCCCGCCAGCGACGCCGACTTGCTGCAGCGCCTGGCCGATCGCGGCGTGACCGCGTTTGCCATGGACCAGGTGCCGCGCGTGACGCGCGCGCAGAAGCTGGACGCCCTGTCGTCCATGTCCAACATCGCCGGATACCGCGCGGTGATCGAGGCCGCCAACCACTTCGGCGGCTTCTTCGCCGGGCAGATCACGGCCGCCGGTCGCGTGCCGCCGGCTCACGTGCTGGTGATCGGCGCGGGCGTGGCGGGGCTCTCGGCCATGGGTGCGGCCAAGGGCCTGGGCGCCGTGGTGCACGCCTTCGACACCCGGCTCGAGGCCAAGGAGCAGGTCGAGTCCATGGGCGGCGAGTTTCTCGAGCTGCAGTTCGAGGAGTCGGGCGACGGCGGCGGCGGCTACGCCAAGGTCATGAGCGATGAGTTCCTGGCGGCCGAGCGCAAGCTGTTCCTGGAGATCGCGCCCAAGACCGACATCGTCATCACCACCGCGCTGATCCCCGGTCGGCCCGCTCCCATCCTGTGGGAGGCGGACATGGTGGCGGCCATGAAGCCCGGCTCGGTGGTGGTCGACCTGGCCTCGGTGCAGGGCGGCAACTGCGAGCTGACCCAACCCGGTCAGGTGGTGGTGGAGCACGGCGTCACCATCGTGGGCCACGAGGACCTCACCTCGCGCCTGGCCACCACGGCCAGTCAGCTCTACGGCACCAACCTGATCAACCTGCTGGACGACATGGGCGGGGGCGAGGGCTTCAAGATCGACATGGAGGACGAGG
>QNBX01000103.1 GCA_003644265.1 Planctomycetota bacterium | reverse complement strand
CGAACTTCGACTCGAGCTTCTCGATCCGTCTGGTCGTGAGGTCCAACGTGGGCTCGATACCTGTGAAGGACCGGGCCCCCAACGCGAGATAGAGCGGCGCGTGCCAGCAGCTCCCGCAGCCGATCTCCAGCACATCGCGGTCCGTCACGTCGATGTACTTCAGCACCATGTCCACGTACCAAGACCGATACCCGCAGGCTAAGATGCCCTCAAGTGCATCGGAGAGGACCTGTCTCGACGCGGGTGATCCGGACCGAGCCAACTCAAGCGTTCTGGCCAGCAGTCCCTGGTCTGCTGGCGAGATGGTGCGATCCGTGGGCATCAGACACCTGCTCGGCGCGCGTACGGCAGCACCGCCCCCAGGGTGACGCTGCGCTTGTCGATGCGCGCGCGCAGGGGCAGCAACTCGACGCCGGCGGCCAGGGCGGTCTCCAGGGTGGAGGCCCAGACCGGGTCGATCTCGCCTGCCGCGTCGAAGGCGTCACAGTCGCCGCGGGCCACGAACGGAAGGATCACGGCGCGGTTGCCTTTGCCCACCTCGGCCGCGAGCTCATTCAGGTGTTTGGTGGCCCGCTCGCTCACGGCATCGGGAAACAGGGCCACATTGCCGTCCGTCAGGGTGGTGTTCTTGACCTCGACGTAGCAGGGCGGCAGCGCGCCGGCGGAGTCGGTCAGCAGCATGTCGATGCGGCTGCGCTTGCCCGGGCCGTAGGGCACCTCGGTCTTGACCGTGTCGTAGGCGGCGAGCGCCTCGATCGTGCGACGCCGCAGGGCCTCGGCCACCACGCGGTTGGGCGTCATGGTGTCCACCGAGACCCAGCTGCGTCCGACCTTCACCAAGCTGAGGGTCCATCGCAGCTTGCGCTTGGAGTCCTCAGGCGCCGGCTGGATCAGGCAGGCCGAGCCCGGGTCGCTGCAACCGGTCATGCGCCCAGTGTTGGTGCAGTGGGCCACGACCACGGTGCCGTCGGCTAGCTCGACGTCGGCGAAGAAGCGCTTGTAGCGTCGCAGCAACGTGGCGGGGGTGAGGGGCGGGGAGAAGCGCATGAGGGTGGGGTGTCGAGAGCAGATGCGGGCGCGCGGATCGCGCGCCGTGGGCTCACGATGATGCCGGTGCGTGCCCGGCGGAGGCAACGGCCGGGGCGAGCTGCTGATTGCCCTGTCCTGTCCGGCGAGCCACTCCTTACGATGGCGCACGTCATGCCCGCGAGTCCCGAACCACTGCCGCTCACTCGTTCGGGCTCGCCTGGAGACCGTTGGGCGCCGTTGTTGGCGACGGTGCTGCTGCTGGCTGCTGTCGAGTGGGGCTGGGCCCTGCGACTGGGCGTGGGCCTGCACGGCACGCGGCTGCTGGCCCTGGGTTCCATCTTGGCGGTGTTGGTCGTGGCCAGCCGCTCGCTGTGCTGCGCGGCCTACACCTTGGCGCGCCGGCTGGCGGGCGCGCGGGCCGCCTGGCTGCTGGCGGCGGCGGCGCTGCCGTTGGGCTGGCTGGCTTCCACGTCGCTGTTCTCCGGCGCTTGGGTGAGCAGCCTGCCGGGTGTAGGCCTGCTCAAGCTGGCCTTCGGTTCCTCGGTGGCTCTGGCCGTGGTGCCCGCCACGCGCCTGGCGTTGCGGGTCGCCGCGCTCCAACCGGCGAGCTACCGGGCGCCGCTCGGGCTGCTGACCGCGGCCCTGCTGCTCTGCGCCTCCGTCGCTGACAACCTGATCGAGGTCGGGCACTACCCAGCGTTTCACCTGCTGGTGGGGGCGGGTGTGCTGTTTGCCGGCTCGCTGCTCGGGCGCGTGCTGGTCGTCGCTCCCTCCGCGCAGTTGGAGCGCCGTGCTGGCATCACGCTGGCCGTGCTGCTGTTGCTGGTCATCCCCGCCGGATCGGGGCGCGGCGCCGACGCGCTGGTGACGTTTACCCACGGTCTGATGCCCAAGGCCCGGCTGCTCACCGTCGCGCTGGCCGACGGCTTCGCGGGTGAGGTCGAGCAGCGAGCCTTGCCGGCCTTCGGTTCGGTCCCGCCGCCCAACCTGCTGGTGCGCAGCGCCGTGTTGGACCAGCCCCCGTGGGAGTTGCAGGGCGGGTTGTCCTACGCCGTAGGCGAGGTGCTGTGCGACGCAGCAGGGCAGCTGTCGCAGCGGCTTGCGGCGCGGCCCCTGCGAGGGCGCAGCTTCGATGCCAGCGTCGATCTATTCGCGGTCTCGGGCGCTGACCTTTCGGCGCAGCTTGTGCTTGAAGACCTCCGCACGGGCGAGCGCGCCGAGAGCGAGACTGTGCAGGTCGGGGCGGCCTCGACCGGTGCGGATCCGCTGACACTGCGCGCGTCGATCGACTGCCTCGACCTGTCCAAGCAGGCCGAGACACCGCCGGGCGAGCGCGCGCTCGTGCACGCCATCGAACCCTCCAGTATCAGACCGGAAACGGGCCTGGCCTGGATCGCCGGCATGCCGGAGTCGCTGGCCGCCTTCGCCGAGAACGTGCGCGCTCCCGACGGCCCGTCGCTGCTGTTGCTGGAGGACGGCGTACCGCTTGGCGCCGTTCAGCGCAACCACTCGGTCATCCGCTCGGGGGGTGGCGGCGCGTGGTGCCTGTGGGGCCGCTCGCTCTACCTGTCCACTGCTGATGGCAGCGACCCACGCAGCAACGGTCGTCGATACACGTTGGTGGCGGCATCGCGCGGCGCCGGGCGCGGAATCGGTGAGCTGCGCTGGTCGCTGCTGCTCTCGGGCGAGGGGCACGTACGGCTGCTCGACGCGTCGCTGGTGGAGCCCATGCCGTCGTCCGGCGCTGAGATCGCCGCGCGCCTCGCCGACGAGTTCCGGCTGGTGCCTACGTCGGGAGCGCAGGCCGACGCACTGCGCAGCTCCGTGCGCAACGTGATCGTGATCCTGCTCGACGCCGTGCGCCAGGACTACGTGGGGCCACGCCCGGACGGACCCAGCCTCACGCCGCGGCTTGACGACCTGGCCGCCGAGGGCGTCAGCTTTGCCACGACCTACTCGCCCAGCGATCACACGGGGCGCTCGGTGCCCTGCCTGATGACCTCGTTTCCGCTGGAGGTGACGCTGCGCGCGGCCGATTGGTCGGTGCCGCTGACGACCTGGCTCGAGCACCTCACCGACGCGGGCTATCACACCTTCAACAACGGCAGCGACTACATCCTGCGGCGCTACGGCCACCTGCCGATCTCGCCTCGCTTCGGCGCGCGCTGGCAGGGCACGCCGGACTCCAAGCTTGAAGACGTGCTGTCCGATGAGGTGCTCGAGTTTGCCCGCAGCCGCGCGGGCAAGCCCTTTGCGGTGTACACGCATTGGAGCTACGCCCACGTCGGACGCAGTGACGCCATGGCGGAGGAGTACGCCGAGATGGTGGCCCTGTGCGACCAGTACCTGGGCCAGCTGGTCGATGGGTTGGAGGACGCTGGTCTGGCGGACGAAACGCTGTTGGTGATCACCGCCGACCACGGCTACGGGCTGGGCGAATTCGACCAGTACCTGGGCGCCCACGGCACGGCCGAATTCGTAGTGCGCGTACCGATGGTGATGGTGGGCGGCGGGCTCCCGCGGGGCGTCGTCATCGATCACGCCGTGAGCAACCTCTCGATCGCTACCACGGTGCTCGACCTGCTGCAGCCCGAGTCTGGTGCGTTGATGGGATCGCCCAGCCTGATGCCCACGTTGCTCGATCGCGACGGCGTCGGCGCCCTGCCGGAGGCCGTGTTCAGCTCCACCGGGTTCTCGAGCATGACTCGCTCCGGCAACCTGAAGTTGACGGAGGACCAGAGCTACCGCACGGCCGGCCTGTTCGACCTGGCGAGTGACCCTCACGAGCGCGAGCCCGTGAACCTGGGCGAGGACGAGCGGCGCCTGCGTGCCCTGCGCGTGGCCGAGGACGAACGCCAGGCGAGGCTGTCCCAGGCCCTGGTGGCGTCGCACCGCGCGGTGCTGTCGCCGGACGTCATCTCGATCTTTGCCGCGGCCCATCCGGACGCAGACGACGTTGAGCCGCTGCTGCGGCGCTTTCACGAGTACGACGCGCGCACGCGCGAGTTTCTGTTGGCGGAGATCTACCGCCGCAAGCTCGTGGGCCTGGGCGATGTGCTCGACGGCCTGGCCGGCGGCGATGACGCGCGCATCGACGACCTGCTGTTGGTGATCCGCCTGTGGGCGGGTCGCGAGCGCGCCGTGGCCGAGCTTCCAAGCCGGCTGCCCACGCTCGATGACGACGCCCGCCTGTGGTTGGCGGCGCTGCTCCCGGAGTTGGACAGCTCCGTGGCGGTGCCGCTGATGCCTGTGCTCGAAGACGCACTGACCCGCGCCTGGGCCGCCGATCCGCAGCCCGATTCGGCCGCCGAGCGTTGGGTGGCGCTGTTGTGCTTCGGGCTGCCGTTTCACCTGCCGCCCGCGAAGCAGGGTCACGTCAAAGACGTCTCGATCGACGTGTTCAATGCCTGGAGCATGGGCGACGACGAGGGGCCGTACTTCGCGACCCTGCGCGATCGACGCTTCATGCGTCGGATGTTGATCGACGTCTTTTCGAGGACGCCCGTGCCGGACGATCTGGAGCGCGCCTCGCGCTTGGTTCACAACCGCCACATCGCCGACCGCATGCCGCGCATGTGCCGGGAGCTGGGATCGCCTGAGGCGCGCGCCTGGCTGCTAAGCCTGCTGCGCACTTGGGAAGCGCGCCGCGAGCCGCTCGCGGGCAAGTTCATCGCGGGGATGCTGACCGAGTTGCAGGCGTTTGAGGACGACGAGTTCCGAGCGGCGGCCAACGCCATCATCCAGGAGCGGTTCCCGTACCACCCGGCGTTTGACTGAGGGGGAGGGCTTCGGTTCGGCGTTGTTCGGGGTGGCTTCCGGCGCGTGGGGCAGCGCGGTGCCGGCGCGCGACTCCACCTGAGCTTCAGCGACCGGAGCCTGCGTGTGCCGGTTGCGCGCTGGTCGACCAGTGCACCTCGACCAGGGCGTGGGCGCCTGCGGTGTCAGAGGCCCACATCAGCGGCGTGTCGTCCCCTCCGCGGGGCAGCAGGCTGGGGGCATGCCGGAAGGTGAGTTCGATGCGGGCGGCACCCAACTCCTGGAACTCGATGCCGTCGGGAGGCAGCACGCGGATGGACAGGCGCGTCGATGACGGGCCTGATTCGCTCTGGAGGAAGTCCGAGAGCTGGGCGGCGGTCTTGTGACCAGCATCGGCGTGCCAGGGCACGTCCTGCCAGGCTGCCCCGGCCCGCTTGCACTGCAGTGTCCATGCCGGCATCGGCGCGCCGCCCGAGATGCTGAAGCTCCCGTCCAAGAGCGGGAACGGGAGCGAGATCTCCAGGCCCGCCTGCAGTCGCGCCAACCGCGTCTCGGATGTCGCTTGCCAGATCCACTCGCCTCGTCCGGTTTCGACGGGCTGGCGCTCGCCCGGGTTGGCGCCTGAAAAGCTGGAGAGTGTGCTCTGCAAGCGCAGCATCGCCCCCGGATCGAGGATGACCCGGTGCTCGCTGCGGCGTGCGGTCTTGGCCAAAGTGCTGACCTCATGGGCCTCCGGCTGCGCCCACAAGGTCCTGAACGCAGCGAGATCGTAGAAGGGCTGCGTGCGTCCGGGAGCACACACCGGCTGGCCAAGCAGTTGCAGGTCCTCCCGGAGTTGACTCACCGACGCGACCATGCTCCCGTCCGGCACAAGGAAGTAGGCCTCGCCGTCCGGGTCGAACATGTGCCAGGAGTCGTCGTAGAAAACCTCGGCGACGACGTGGTCGTTGAGAGACCAGGTTCGCGCGACCATGCCCGCCTCTTGCGCGAGGGCGGCGAGTGCGGTTGCGGCGTCTCGGCTGGATCCCCGGCCAAGTACGGAGATGAGTTGGAGCGGCTCGGTCTGCAGATCGACCATGATCAGCTCGGCGCCCTCGCTGTGGGTGCGTTGTTCTACGACGAGTTGCCAGAGCAACAGGGCGCGCTGTGCGTCCGACGTGGTTTCTCCCAGGAGTCCACGCAGGAGACCGTGCAGGTCCTGCAGGTCCGGTGCGGCGTTGGTCGTGATCCTGGGGGATCGGATGGGGACGCTGCCCGAATTGACGATCGTGACGGATGAGGCCCGGACGCCGGAGGGAACGGAGGCGTCGAGCGCTTGGCTGCGTCCAGAGACGCTGGAGGTGCGCCATCGGTCGCCGGCTTCGGCGAGGCGTTTGTGTCGAGCCTCGAGCGCCACGACGGTCTGCTCCAGGAGCGTGATGGCGTGGCCCAACTCGGCACGCGCTGTCTCCACGTTGCTTGCGTCAACGCGTTCGGGCTTCGCCGTCACGGGGCGCCAGGAATCAGCGACGTCCACCGTTGCTGCGCAAGCCAACTGGAGTTCAGCGATCACGTCCGCGATCCGGTTCAACTGGCGCGGCCAGCGTGGGTCCACCCGATCGTCAGAGGCGATGGTGGGGGCACACAGAATGCAGGCAGCCAGGAGGCTCAGGAGGCCTGCTCGGGTTGGCCTCGTGTTGTGCTGCCCAAGCGTGTCTCGGTCTGTCACCGGTCGTCCATGTAGTGACGCACGATGGCACGGCCGTCGGGGGAGTCGCTGTTCCACAGCACCTCGTTTGCGCCTGCGTGCAGGGCGGGAAGCGATCGGGGCGCCACCTGCACGATCAACTCGAGCTCGAGCTCGAGGCTCGCGTCGGTATGGTTGGAGCCGCTCGGCTCGACACGGAGCAAGATGGAGTAGGCCGGGATAGCCATGCCCAGGGGTAGGGCGTCTGTCAACGGGAGGGTCCAGCGGCTGTCCTCGTCTCGGGTCCAGGTCAACGCGACCCACGCCTGGCCCGTGGCGCGCGCGAAGACCGTCATCGCGGGGGGAGACGGGGCTGTGGAGGACGAGCGGGCCCGTCCGGCGAGCAGCGCGTAGGGCAGGTCCACGGAGAGCGGCTTCGAGTCGACGGAAATGTCGAGGCTCCGGTGTCCCGTGAAGCGTCCGTTGCCCCAGCGGTTCGGTGGTCGGTAGCGATTGTTGGCAAAACGCCAACCGCTGTGGTGCCAGGACAGGGTCAGCACATCCCCGGGCAGGAGCACGTAGGACATGGTCGCAATGTGCGCCGGAGCACGCGGTGATCTGGCGAGGTTGTCTTCCTGTGACCCGAAGAGGGGCGCCACAGTCGCGAAGGGGTAGAGTGCCTTTGATCGTCCAGCCGGGATGACGGGGGTGCCCAGGAGTTCGATGTTCTCCGCCAGTTGCTCCACGCCGAGGATGAGCCCTGTCTCGGGGTGCCGGTAGTAGGCCTCACCGTCGGGGTCCAGCATGGCCCAGCGCCCATCGATCTGTACCTCGGGGACCACATGGCCGTTCAACCACCAGACCCGAGCCGACATGCCCAGGGCCTCGACCATCACGGCATACGCTTCGGCAGCGTCATCGCAATACCCGTAGCCGAACACGTTGAGCAGGCGGACGGGGTCGTGCAGGTCGTAGAGGTCGCTTGCCGGGTCGCCGCGCGAGCGGGAGTCAACCAAGAACTGCCAGAGGGCCACTGCGCGTTGCTCGTCACCCTCGGTGCCCGCCAGGGCCACTGTCAGCAGCGAATCCATGTCGAACCAAGTCGGTCCGCCTCCGACGCTCAGCCGCGGGTTGACGATGGCAGTGGTGCCGACGTTCTCGATCTCGAAGGCCAGGTTGATCGGTTCTGCAGCCTCGGCGAGGTCAAGGGTGGACCGCTGCTCCGTTCCTCTGACGGCGTGACTGCGGTGCTCGGCCGAGCGGGGGCGGGGATGGCTCGAAAACCCGCGCAGGGCAAGGCTCGCGTGTTCCAGCAGCATCAGCTCCTGCCCAAGCCGGTCGGCAGCGCGAGCCAGGGTGTTCGGGAGCGGCGACGGCAGGGACGGAACTCCGCTGGAGAGCCACGCCACTCCGTCCGTCGTCTCCGCCAGGGCATCAAGACGTAGCGTGAGCTGGCGAAGCTGATCGAGTTGCTGATCTAGCGTGGCATCACCGGTGCTGAACTCGGCCGGAGTTGCTCGCGCTTCGGTCTCATCTTGCGTCGCTGCGGAGACATCGGTCATCCCCGCAACGATGAGCAGGAACACGAAGACTCGAACAGCAAGCCCAGTGCGCAGGCTCACGGTCTCTACGACTCCCCGATCGCCACCAACCGGGGTTGCCAGAGCCACACCTCCTGAGCCCGAGGATCATTGAATCCGTTACCGATTCGTAGGGCCACCTCGGCCCGGCTGTCGCTTGGGGGGAACGTGTGCTCGACCGTGAACTGCGCCCACTCCTCGGTCGGTGTCACGAGAAGGCGCCCGTACCGCATGTCTTTGGCGGCGTCGATCACCATCAGATCTAGGGGCGCTCCTGCTGTGCCCGACTTGCGCCTCAGCCAGACACTTCCCTCAAAGGTCCGGCCAGCGGCGATCTCGCCCTTGGCAACCAGAAGTACGTAGTTGGAGGCGTCACCGAAGCGAAGCAGGTCCGCATCAAACGCATCATCCGGCGATGCCGTCACGTCGTGCAGGAGCTCGGGGCCCCCCGAGCCTCTTAGCCGTGCGCTTGCGTTGGGGCCGCGTGACGGGTGGTGTAGCAGGTCGTCACCCGGCACTTCGTTCGCAACGACTTGTGCGGGAGTTCCCGCCGGTGGGGGCATTATGTCGGCGCTGGCGGCCATGGCTGGCTGGTCCCCCGGCTCGTCGTCGGGCGCGCAGCCGAGCAGGGTCGAGACGCTCAGGCAGAGGCTCAGAGAGATGGAGAAGGTGTGGTGGGCGGTGCTCATCTTGACGGGCTCCTGGCTTGCGCGGTGTCTGCGGGCTTGGCTACCGACGGCTGTTGCTCCTGCCCCAGCGCCAAGAGCGGGAGTATATGAACTCGCGGGCTGAATCGCCGCCGGCACCAAGGTCGCCGCGTGATCAGATTGCCGTACACAATTCTTGGCAATAGCTCGTGGTCCGAGGGTGGCAGCCGGTCCCGTTTCCTGGCAAAATGCCCGCCTCAAAATTTCGGCTCGGCCGGAAGGGCAGCAGCCTCTTCTTCTGGGATGAGTCGGTGGGGCTACTCGGAGAGAAGCGATGACTCAACAGCCGGATTCCTCGATCAGGCAGGTGGGCTCGTGGACCAACGAGATCCCGCTCGATGCGCGCGTGTACGTCGCCGGCCACCGTGGCCTCGTCGGCTCCGCCATCAAGCGTCGGCTGCAGGCTGAGGGGTTCACGAACATCCTCACGGTGGGACGCGAGCAGGTCGATCTGCGGGAGCAGGGTTCCGTGGACAAGTGGTTCGCCCAGAACCGACCCGAGTACGCCTTCGTAGTCGCTGGCACCGTCGGGGGCATCCTGGCCAACACGACCCGGCCGGCCGAGTTCATCTACGACAACATGATGATCCACGCCACGACGGTGCATGCGGCCTACCGGAATGGCACCAAGAAGCTGCTGTACCTCGGCAGCTCGTGCATCTACCCGCGTGACTGCCCCCAGCCGATCCGCGAGGACTTCCTGCTGACCGGGCCGCTCGAGCCGACCAACTCGGCCTATGCCATCGCGAAGATCGCGGGCATCCAACTCTGCCAGGCGTACCGCAAGCAGTACGGCTGCCGCTTCGTGTCGGCCATGCCGACTAATCTCTACGGCCCGAACGACAACTTTGACCTGACGAGCAGCCACGTGCTGCCGGCCCTCATCCGCAAGTTCCACGAGGCCAAACTCAACGGAGATGCGACGGCCACGGTCTGGGGATCAGGGCGGCCGAAGCGCGAGTTCCTGCACGTCGACGACCTGGCTGACGCCTGCCTGTTCCTCATGAACCGCTACGAGGACAACGAGCAGATCAACGTGGGGACCGGTGAGGACCTGGCCATCGGTGAGCTGGCTTCACTCGTGCGCGATGTCGTCTACCCCGAGGCCGAGATCGTCTATGACGCGAGCAAGCCCGACGGGACGCCGCGCAAGCTGCTCGATGTCGGCAAGCTGCACCGCCTCGGCTGGAAGCATGCGATCGAGCTGCGTGAAGGCGTGGCCTCTGCGTATCGGTGGTTCGTCGAGAATCAAGAGAACCCGCATCAGCGCGCCGTGGTGAAGACGCCGGTGACTCGCAGCGCCGAAATGGAGGGCGCCGGTTCGTGAGCGCGCCCCCCCAGGCTGTCAGGGCTGCGTCGGCAGCTGTAGCGAGTCCGTCTCGGACCCAGGTCACCCCGCCTCGCTGCGAGGATCGTGACGCTCATCGTCGCGAGGTCAGCTCGTTCTTCGACGCCCACGCAGAGCGTCAGGACAAGCGCCGGGCCGAGCACTACGAGAATCAGCTGGCTTACTACGCTGCGTTCTATGTGCCTAAGGGATCCCGCGTTCTCGAGGTCGGCTGCGGGATGGGCGACCTGCTCGCCCGGCTCGACCCGTCCGAGGGCGTGGGGGTCGACGGCAGCCCCGAGATGATCCGTCGGGCACGCGACCGCCACACGACTCCCGGCCTCCACTTCATGCAGGGCTTCGTCGAGGACATCGACTTTGAGGGCGTCACGTTCGACTACGTGATCTTGTCGGACATGGTCGGCACACTGTTCGACATCCAGGAGACGCTGCAGGCCCTCAAGAAGGTCTGTCATCGGCGCACGCGTCTGGTGTTCAACCTGCACTCGCGTGCCTGGGAGCCGATCTTCAGTGTGGCCCAGCGCCTCGGTCGGCACGACGCGTTTCCGGGGCTGAGTTGGGTCACCGCGCAGGACCTGACGAACCTGCTTGAGATCAGTGGCTTCGAGGTCACGGCCCAGGACTCTCGCATCCTGTGCCCGGTCAAGGTCCCGTTCATTGGCGGGGCCCTGAACCGCGGGCTGGCCCCTTTCGCTCCGTTTCGCTGGCTGAACCTCACCAACTGGGTCGTTGCGCGCCTGCCCGAAGCGCTTCCAGACGATGCTTCGGTGAGCGTGGTTGTCGCCTGCCGCAACGAAGAGGGCAACATCCCCAGGCTGGTTGAGCGCCTGCCCGACTTCGGTGGGCGCCCCGTCGAGCTCATCTTTGTGGAGGGTGGCTCAAGTGACGACACGGTTGGTGCCTGCGAGCGTGCGCGCGAGGCCCACCCGGAGCTGCCCATCAGCATTATGCAGCAGGCGGGAAGGGGCAAGGGTGACGCGGTGCGGATGGGCTTCGCCGCGGCCCGCAACGACATCCTCATGATCCTTGATGCCGACATGACGGTGCGCCCCGAGGATCTGCCCGCATTCGTCGACGTGCTCGCGGCGGGCAGCGCCGAGTTCGTCAACGGCTCGCGCCTTGTCTATCCGATGGAAGGCCGGGCCATGCGCTTCCTGAACGTGCTCGGCAACAAGTTCTTCAGCTATGTCTTCAGCTGGCTCTTGGGTCAGCCCATCAAGGACACGCTCTGCGGTACCAAGGTCATGTTGCGCAGCGACTACCAGAAGCTGGCCGCCAACCGTCACTACTTCGGCGAGTTCGACCCCTTCGGCGACTTCGACCTGATCTTCGGCGCCAGCAAGCTCGGCCTGCGTATCCTCGACCTCCCGGTGCGCTACCGGGATCGCACCTACGGCGACACGAACATCAGTCGTTTCAGGCACGGGCTGATCCTGTTGCGTATGAGCGCGTTGGCGCTGTTCAAGCTGCGAATGCGCTGAGCAGGCGATGAGCGCGCCGTCCGACCCACGGGACCGTCGCAAGCTGGTGTACGCGGCCTGCCTGGGCGCGCTGGTCCTGCTGGCGTTCGGCCTGCGCCTCTGGCCGCTGGCCCAACCGGATGCGATCGACTACGGCGGCGTGCTCATCAAGGGTGCGCCCTACAGCGACGCCAAGAACTGGGATGTCATGGCCACCGAGTTCAGTAGGGGTGAGCGCCTCGCGGGGGCATGGAGGGCTTGGGATGCGCGACGGCCATTCTGGTGGATGTTCCTGGGGTCGATCTACGCGTTGACCGGTGCCTCGTTGCTGGTCGGGCAACTCGTGAGCGTCCTGCTCAGCACCCTCTCGGTGGCCTTCGCCTTCGATCTCTCGCGACGACTCGCGCCTCTGCCCGTGGCGGTGCTCGTCGGCCTCGTGCAGGCGCTGGACCTGACGGACAGGGCGTACGCCCTGACGACGATGTCCGAGCCGCTCGGGAGCTTCCTGACAGTCCTCGGTTGCTGGCTCTGCGTGGGTGGACTGACCCGAGGCAGCGAGCGGCCTGTCGCGTGGTGGTGGTTGTTTGCCGGCGGTGCCGTGCTGGCCCTCTCGAACCTCGCCCGACCTCTCAACCTGCCGTTTCTCGGAGCAGTGCCCATTGTGACGCTGTTCGCCGTGGGACGCTCAGCGCCGGGGCGCTGGTGGCTCGCAAGCCGGGCGGCCGTGGTCGTCTTGCTCGGCGCGGCGCTGACGTTCGCGCCCTGGCTGATCCGACAGCAGGCTGTGCACGGCATCGTGACCCTCTCCGACAACTCGGCGGTCGCGATGTACGCGGCGACGAGCCCCGAGCACGGCAGGTATTCCTCAAGAATCCCATCTATCAAGCGAGGAATGACCGTCGGCGAGAGCTTCCGCTCCTACACGCAGGATGCGAAAGAGAACCTCGCTCGCCATCCAGGCTTCTACGTGGCCAACGTCTGGAAGAACCTGCAGCTCGCTGTGAGCGGCATGCACTACGCAGGCTGGGCCTTGCTGCTCGTCATCGCCTGCTCGTGCATGGACCACCTGCGGCGGGGCGTGCTCACGGGGCGCATGTGCCTCGTCCACGCGGGGCTCGGGCTCACGCTCTGGTGGCTGCCGGGCGGGTGGGCGCTGCACGGCTGGATTGTGGCGAGCCTTGTGTCGCTGCTCCTCGCCAGCCCCGTCGCGGTGGTCGCTGCCGTGCTCGCGTCGTCAATCCTTCAGATGGGCATGACCTGTCTTGTCATGGACCGATTCCTCTACTCCCTGCTCTGGATGGAAGTGCTGGTCACTGGCTGGTTGTTGTGGGAGTTCGCGAGACGCGCGAGCGGGCGCGGCGGCGTCAGCTTGCGCGCGCAGTTCCCCTCGGCGGTCGACCTCGGCGCGCTGGGTCGTCGCTTGCAGACGGCCGGGTGGGCCGCCCTTGCCTGCCTGGTCCTGGGAGCGGGGTGTGCCACCCTGCGCGGCGCCGCCAAGGCAGGCACGCCCGCTCAGTCCTGGGAGCCGTCCTTCTTGGCGCATGACGAGGCGCAACCGTGGATCGAGCGCGTACTCTCGCACGGCAGCGGACCGGTCTACATCGCCTACGAGCCGTTTCTGCAGGTCGCGGTCTCGCGGCCCCGCTCCGGGTACGACCGGGTTTGGGCTCCTTTCGAGGGCAATCGCTACCGCTCGCCGCCGTTCACGGCGAGGAGCTACGGGTTCAGCATGCACGACTTCGATCCCACCGTCGGTAGTGGTCTCTACTGGTCATACGTACCCGGAGACATCCGGGCCCTCGAGCGGGATGCGATGCCGCTTGAGGGCGTGACCCTCGCGGACGTGGGCAGGGACGACGACTGGGTGTTCGTCGGCATGGTGGTGGTGGAAGGCTCGGAGCGCAGGTTCGAGGTGATCGGCTACGTTCGCCCGGGGGATCCCCCCTTGCTGGTCCAACCCAACGAGGCTGACGCGGTGCTGCACTCGGCCGATCTACGCGGTGCCAGCCTGAGGAGGGGCAACGACCGCAAGCTTCTCGGGACGGTGGAACGACCCGCTGTGTTCCAGCTCTGGCTGGGTCAGGATGGCTCACCCGGAACAAGCGCGCCTCCCGTGCTGTTCGTAGGGGATCGGATTCGATGGGGAGCGGCCGGCTCACTCTCGGTCGGCTTGACGACCTTCGAGCCGACGTTCGACGCAGATCGGCCCGTGGTCAATCCGTCACCACCCCTCATCGACGGACGCGAACTTCTGTTCGAGCAGCCTGGCGAGTACTACCTGTCCCTGCCGGACGGGCAGTTCGCCAAGGTGTGTGTGCTGTCCCGAGATGAGTCTCCCTCTCAGAGCCTGCTGCGCGTGTTCGACTTCTTCGTGGCCAACACGGTCGTGACATCGAAGCGCTTCGAGCAGACCCGGGACCAGGATGCCTTGCTCGATGCGTGGATGCGCCAGCGTGGTCCCGTACCGATGTTGCCGTCCGATCAGTCCAACGTCTTGTCTCATGTTGCGTCCCGGGTGCTCGGATTGCCGACGCGCATCGCACACCTGGCAGGAGTGAGTCGCGAGGGGGACGCATTCGCGCGGGCATCAGGCTACCTGGTCGAGGTCTACCTGCCGGATCGCGGCGGCTTCGTGCTCTTCGATGTGGCCAACGGTTGGTACGCGCCTGGGCTTGATGCGGCCGGGTGCGCGCGCGCGTTCGTTGACCTGCGCGAGCGGGGCATCGATCTGACCGAGGCGGCGCTGACCGAGGCGGGGCTGATGCCGCCGGCGAGCGTGCCTCGGCCGAGTCACCCCGCGACGCGCCAACTGGGATTCGACGACTTCGCGCAGGGGCTGCCCCCAGATGTCAGGGGAGGCGCGGCGCAACCGGAGTGGTGGCGCTACGCGTCCCTGCTCGGCGGAGGGGTCGGTTACTACGGAGCGTCGCGTGGCAAGGGCACCGGTACGGGCTTCATCTCCGAGAGCTACACCTTCGGCTCGCTTCACACGGATCCAGAACTCGACGCCGAGGTCGCGCGCTGGATCGGCGAGTACTACGACGACGTGACGATCGTGCCGCTGGACGAACTCGAAGCGCGGCTGGCGGAGGGCCACGCCGAAGAGATCGCGGCGCGCGCATGGGAACACTGAGCGGCGCGTACCAGGGCTGGATTGGACGAGGCCCTGCGACCGCGACGGCTCGCGACAAGGTGCTTCCACGTCAGCTCAGCTCGCGTGCAGCTCCCGCGCCTTCCGGAGGACGACTCGCGTCAGCCCTGCGGCCGTGCGATGACGTTCCATGAGGCACCGAACGGGATTGCCTTGCGCAGGGCTGGCCCCTCGGCCGGTAGCGCCCGCCCCGAACCCGCGTCCTCGAACGCATAGCCACGGTCTGCGACCAGCGCGACCATCCGGTCGAACCCTCCTTCGTCGAACACGTACGGTGCGAACTCCATGAGTACCACCGGGCGGTGAGTGTCGAGTACCTCGTTCGCGCCGGCCAACACCGTCCCCTCGTGGCCGTCCACGTCCAGTTTCACGAAGTCGACCCGATCGATGGCGTGCTTGCTGGCATAGGCATCCAGCGTGAACGCGCGCGCGCCCTCGGTGCTCTTCGCGCGTCCAGCATGCAGTGCGTGCACCCCCTCGGTGTCAGAGAGTGGCCAGCTGCTGTAGATCTCGGGCTCGGTGTCCGTGTCTTCGCTCTCGACGAGCATGGCCTGGTTGGCCTGCACGCACCCGGCCAGTTGGGGGTTGCGGGCCAGGTTGGCCATCAGTTTTTCGAACGCGAAGGCCGTGGGCTCGAAGGCATGGATGTGACCGCCCTCACCGACGATGCGGGCGAGGGGGAGCGTGTGCGCTCCGATGTTCGCGCCGATGTCGAGCACGGTGTCGCCCGGCTTCACGATGCGTTTGTAGGTGCTCACGGTGCGCGGCTCGAAGGCGCCGAGCAGGTAGATCGAGAGGTCGATTCCCTCGGCGAGGTCGAGCTCCCACTTCACACCGCCGCGCGTCACGCACGCGCTCGCGGACGCGCCGACCACCCGACGCACGCCAATGAGTCCGCGGGAGAGAAAGCGTGCGAGGGCGACGCGCTGGAGTGTGTTGAGCATCGCGGGTCCGTTGCGAGGGCGAGAGGGCCTTTGATACATTTCGCATCCCAGCTGCACAACCTCCATGTCCACCACCGTCAGCCCAGACGCCTACCGAGCCGAACTCGAGCAGCAGGCGGCTTCGTGGCGACGAAAGCCGGCCCTGCGAGCGCTCTATCAGCGCTGGTTCGAGCTCATCGGCTCGCGGCTGTCCGACGTCGGTCCCACCTTGGAGCTCGGCTGCGGATGCGGTGAACTCGGTCGGCACGTGGGCAGCGTGATCCGTTCCGACAACGTCGACACGCCCTGGTGCGATCTGGTCGCCGACGGCAAGCGACTGCCCTTTGCGGACGGCGTCCTCGGCAACGTCGTGATCATGGACGTGATCCATCACATCGCCGCGCCGCTCAAGGCGCTGGCCGAGTGTCGCCGCGTGCTGGCACCGGGCGGGCGGGTCGTGCTGCTCGAGCCTTCGATCTCTTTGCTCGGTCGTTTCGTGTATGGCGTGTTGCACCATGAGGATGTCGACCTCTCGTACGACATCACGCGGCCGGTCGAGGACAACGCGCTGTTCGCCAACGGTGGCATCCCGACCCTGTTGTTCGGTCGCGGGCGCGAGGGCTGGAAGGCGCTCGGGCCGGGGCTCGATCTGCTCGAGAACACCGCGCTCACCGGGCCGTCATACCTTCTGACGGGCGGTTTCACGTATCGAGGTGTTCTCCCGACCCCGCTCGTGCGGCCGTTGCAATGGCTTGAAGACGGTATCGCCGGGTCTGGTCTTGGCGGCTGGATGGCCCTGCGCATGCTCGTCGTGCTCCAACGTTCCGGGCTTTCGAGGTAGCTGGAGTCGGAGTCGATCACCGG
>QNBX01000102.1 GCA_003644265.1 Planctomycetota bacterium | reverse complement strand
TGCTGGACGGTGTGGCGTCATCGTCCGGCGCGCCGCCCTGGGCGGGCCGGTCGGAGGACACGCCGTCCGTCCGTCCGTCTTCCGGGGCGCTGGTGTCAGCGGCACGCGCCTGGCGCTTGTCGCCGCCCTTGCGCGCGGCGCCCTCAGGCTCGTTGGGACGGGGATCGTCCTGTCGGTCGTCTCGGCTGGTCTTGGTGCTCATGGTCGGGTTCGCAGGCGGGGGCCGGCGTTCAATCGAACAGGTCCTTGACCTTGTCCAGGAACGATTTCTGGTGTGGCGTGGTGTGGTGCTCGCAGTCGAGCGAGTCGAGCTCGCTGAGCAGCTCACGTTGCCGCTCGGTGAGCCTGGTGGGCGTCTCGATCTGCACTCTCACGTGCATTTCGCCGTGGCCCCGGCCGTGCATGTGCGGCATGCCCTGACCGCGCAGCCGGAACAGCTTGCCGCTCTGCGTGCCGGCCGGCACCTTCATGGTGGAGAGACCGGACAGCGTGGGCACCTCGATCTCAGCGCCGATGGCGGCCTGGGGGAAGGAGATGGGCACCTCGCACAGCAGGTGCTCGCCGTTGCGTTCGAACAGCGGGTGGGCCTCGACCTGGATCACGACGTAGAGGTCGCCGCGGGGGCCGCCGCGCTCGCCCGGCTCACCCTCGCCGGTCACGCGCAGCTGTTGCTCCGACTCGATCCCGGCCGGGATGCTCACCTCGATGTCGGCCGTCTTGGACTGGGTGCCGGCGCCACGGCAGTCGCCGCAGGGCTGCTTGATGATCTGGCCCTCGCCGCGGCACTCGGGGCAGGGGCTCTGCATCATGAAGAAGCCCTGCTGGCGCTGGACGCGTCCGCGGCCCTTGCAGCGGCTGCAGGTCTCGGGCTGGGTGCCCTTGGCGGCGCCTGAGCCCTTGCAGCCCGTGCAGATCTCATTGCGTCGCAGGGCGATGGTGCGCCGGCAGCCCTCGAAGGCGTCGAGCAGCGAGAGCGTCAGTCCCACGCGCAGGTGGCTGCCCTGGCGTGGCGCGTTCGGGTTGCCGCCGCCGCCGAACATGCCGCCGAAGAGGCCGTCGAGCCCGCCGCCTCCACCTCCGCCGCTGAAGAGCGACTCGAAGATGTCGCGGGCGTGTTCGAAGCCGCCGCCCTGGAAGCCCTGGCCGTGCAGTCCGTCGTGTCCGAACTGATCGTAGACCCGGCGCTTCTCAGCGTCGGACAGGACCTCGTAGGCCTCGCTCAGCTCCTTGAACTTCTGGTCCGCCCCGTCCTCCTTGTTGCGGTCGGGATGGAACTTCAGCGCGAGCTTGCGGTAGGCCTTCTTGAGCTCGGCGTCGGACGACTCGCGTCCGACGCCGAGGATCTCGTAGTAATCTCGGCGCGTGCCGGGCATCGCGTCAGGAAACGGCGCCAGTGACCTGGCTGTCCTTGTCCTTGAGCTCGGTGACCACCGTCTCGGTGGTGAGCATCAGGCCCACGATGCTGGCGGCGTTCTGGAGGGCGCAACGCACGACCTTGGCGGGGTCGATGATGCCGGTCTTGACCAGGTTGCCCCACTCGCCGGTGGCCACGTTGAGGCCGTTGGCACCGCGCTTCTCGAGGGTCTCCTCCAGCACCACGTTGCCGTCCAGGCCGGCGTTGTCGGCGATCTGACGCAGCGGAGCGGTGATGGCACGGGCCACGACCTCGCGACCGAACTTCTTGTCGCCGCCGGCGCGCATCTCCTCGACCGCAGTCAGGGCGCGCACCAGGGCCACGCCGCCGCCCGGGACGACGCCCTCTTCGACCGCCGCGCGGGTGGCGTGCAGGGCGTCTTCGACCCGGTCCTTCTTCTCCTTGAGCGCCATCTCCGTCTCGGCGCCCACGTGCACCACGGCGACGCCGCCGGTGAGCTTGGCCAGGCGCTCCTGCAGCTTCTCCTTGTCGTAATCGGAGCTGGACTGCTCGATCTGGGAGCGGATGGCGCTGAGACGATCAGCCACGGCCTTCTTCTTGCCGGCGCCCTCGACCAACGTCGTGCTGTCCTTCTCGATGATGATCTTCTTGGCGGAGCCCAGCATGTTCAGCTCGACCTTCTCGAGCTGCACGCCGGTCTCCTCGGCGATGAACTCGGCGCCGGTGAGGATGGCGATGTCCTGCAGGTACTGCTTGCGGCGGTCGCCGAACCCAGGCGCCTTGACGGCACACACGTTCAGGTTGCCGCGCAGGCGGTTCACCACCAGGGCCGCGAGGGCCTCGTTCTCGACGTCCTCGGCGATGATCAAGAGCGGGCGCCCGGAGGCGGACGACTTCTCGAGCACCGGCAGCAGCGCGCGCAGGTTGCTGATCTTCTTCTCGTGCACCAGGATCAGCGCGTTCTCGAGCACGCAGTTCATCTGACCGGGGTCAGTGATGAAGTACGGCGACAGGTAGCCCTTGTCGAACTGCATGCCGTCCACGGACTCGAGCCAGGTCTCTGCGGTCTTGCTCTCTTCGACCGTGACCACGCCGTCCTTGCCCACGCGCTCCAGTGCGTCGGCCAGGAGCTGGCCGATGGCCGGGTCGTTGTTGGCGGAGACCGTGCCGACGCTGGCGATGTCGGTGCTGTTGCTCACCTTGACAGCCTGGGCCTCGACGGCCTCCACGGCGACCTCGACCGCGGCGTCGATGCCGCGCTTGAGATCGACCGGGTTGACGCCGGCGGCCAAGAACTTCAGGCCCTGGGTGAAGAGCGCCTCGGCCAGGATGGTGGCCGTGGTCGTGCCGTCACCGGCGACGTCGTTGGTCTTGGAGGCCACCTCGTTCACGAGCTTGGCGCCCATGTTCTCGAAGGGGTCCTCGAGTTCGATCTCCTTGGCGACGGTGACGCCGTCCTTGGTGATCACGGGGCCGCCGAAGGACCGCTTGATGACCACGTTGCGCCCCGAGGGGCCCAGGGTCACCTTGACGGTGCGGGCGAGTTTCTGGACGCCGGCCAGGATCTTGCGGCGGGCGTCATCTTCGAACAGCAGCTGCTTGGCCATGGAAGTGTTCTTTCTTGCGTCTTGAGCTGGGTTCAGTCGACGCGGGCGAGGATCTCGCCCTCGCGCATGATCTTGTAGTCGACATCGCCGACCGTGACGTCGGTGCCGGCGTACTTGCCGAAGATCACCTGGTCGCCCCGCTTGAGGGTCATGGAGGCGTGCTCACCGCTGTCGAGGCGGCGGCCGCCGCCTACGGCGCTGATGCGTCCGCGCTGGGGCTTCTCCTGGGCCGAGTCGGGCAGCACGATGCCGCCGGCCGTGACCTCCTCCGCGTCGAGGACTTCGATCACGACGCGATCGTCGAGAGGTTTGATGTTGGTCATGTCTGTCTCGCTCCTTGTGTGTGTGTGGTCGGGGCCGGGTTCAGAAACCCATGCCGCCCATGCCGCCCATGCCGCCCATACCGCCCATGCCGCCCATGCCGCCCATACCACCACCCATGCCGCCGTGGTCGTGACCGGCGCCGGCCTGCTCTTCCGGATCGGACGGGATGTCTGCGATCAGGCAGTCGGTGGAGAGCAACATGGCCGCCACGCTGGCAGCGTTCTCGAGCGCTGAGCGCACGACCACAGTGGGGTCGATGATGCCGGCCTCGATCATGTCGACGTACTCGCCGGTGGCCGCGTCGAAGCCCTCGGTGAGCTTGGACTTGAGCACGCGCCGCACCACCAGCCCGGGCTCGTAGCCCGCGTTGGAGGAGATGATGCGCAGGGGCTGCTCGAGCGCGTCCGCCACGACGTCGGCGCCCAGCTTCTCGTCACCGTCCAGCTTGAGCGCGCGCACGGCCTTGGCCGCCCGCAACAGGGCCACGCCGCCGCCGGGCAGCACGCCCTCGCTGAGGGCCGCAGACGTGGCGTGCTGTGCGTCCTCGAAGAGGCTCTTGCGCTGCTTGAGCTCGGTCTCCGTGGCCGCGCCCACGCGCACTTCGGCGATGCCTCCGGCCAGCTTGGCCAGGCGCTCCTGCAGCTTCTCTTTGTCGTAGTCGCTGCTGGTGCGCTCGATCTCACGCTTGATGAGCTCGATGCGCGCGTCGACGTCGGCCTTCTTGCCGGCGCCGCGCACCACCGTGGTGGTCTCGTTGGTAATGATCAGCTTGCGCGCGCTGCCCAGGTGGCTGGCGGTGGCGCGCTCGAGGTCGAGGTCGAGCTCGCCGCTGATGACGGTGGCGCCGGTGAGCTTGGCCAGGTCCTGCATCATGGCCTTGCGACGCTCGCCGTAGCCGGGCGCCTTGACGGCGCACACGTTCAGGATGCCGCGCAGCTTGTTGACCACGAGCGTGGCCAGGGCCTCACCGTCGATGTCCTCGGCGATGATCAGCAGCGGGCGACCGGACTCGCTCACGGCCTCCAGCACGGGCACCAGCTCGCGGGCCGAGCTGATCTTCTCCTGATGGATCAGGATGTAGGGCTTCTCCATCACGACCTCGAGACGCTCGGGGTCCGTCACGAAGTGAGACGACAGGAAGCCGCGGTCGAACTGCATGCCCTCGACCACCTCCACCGTCGTGTCGAGGCTCTTGCCCTCCTCGATGGTGATGACGCCGTCGGCGCCCACGCGGCTGATGGCATCCGCCAGGGTCTTGCCCACCTCGACGTCGTTGTTGGCCGAGATCGTGGCGATCTGCTGGATCTGGCGCTTGTCCTTCACGTCGATGCGGCGGCTCTTCTTGTTGAGCTCGGCCGTCGCGACCTGCACCCCGTTGCGGATGCCGCGCAGCAGCGCGTCGCCGTGGGCGCCGGCCACGAGCAGCTTGGTGCCCGCATCGAACAGGCCCTTGGCCAGCACCGTCGAGGTGGTGGAGCCGTCTCCGGCGACCTTGTTGGTCTTGCTGGCCGCCTCACGGATGAGCTGCGCCGCCATGTTCTCGTAGGGGTCGTTGAGCTCGATCTCGTCGGCGACGGACACGCCGTCCTTGGTGATGGCGGGGCCACCCCAGCTCTTGTCGAGGATCGCGTTGCGACCCTTCGGACCCAGGGTGCTCGCCACGGCACGGGCGATTTTGTCCACGCCGGCGCGCAAACGGTCACGCGCCTCCACTTCAAAGGCCATCTGCTTGGCCATGGCTGGGTGTCTCCTGATCTGTTGTTTGGTTCGAGAGCCCGGGGCGCTGCGCACGTTGGGGCGATGGGGTGGGCATAGCAAAGGCCGGGCCAAACCGTCGGGGCCGGGATGAGAGCCGGGGCGGGGCCGCTGCCGGGACGCTGGGGCCGCGATTCCTGTCATCTTGGCCGTCGCTCAGGGCCCGGCGCGCTGCCACAATGGCGCGAGTCGGCTGATTCGCCTCCGCTCTGGGACTCCACTGATGCTGCTCGCTGGTCTGCTGCTCACGCTGTTCTGCTTGTCCGCTGACGATGAGGCCGACGCGGGCTCGCCCCGGCCGCTGGCGCAGGTCATCGAGGCGCTGGACGGGCGCCGCTGGCAGGGCCGGCTGAGCGTTTTCCGGGATGGCCAGGCCTCGCTGCAGACCGATCAGGGCGCGCTGCAGCTGGCGCCGGGCGAACTGCTGCTGGTGTCGGCTCTGCGCGCTGGCGAGCACTGGGAGGCGCCGCCGCGCGGGCGCGATCTGGTGCTCTTGCCGCGTTCACCGGGCGCGCAGCCGGGATCCGCAGGCCTGCTGGCGGGGCGCCTGGTGGCGGGCGACGAGTTCGGCCTGACCCTGGCGCTCGACGCGGGCCTGGAGCTGACCCTGCCCTACGAGCGCGTCGAGCGGCTGCTGCCGGGGGTGGATCGCCCGGTGGACCTGCTGGCCGCCTTGGACGGCGCCGGTCTCGACGACCGCGTCTGGCGACGCCGTGAGGGGGGCGGCCTGGACGGCGTGGCGGGCGTGCTGGTGCAAGTGGACGCCGAGCAGCTGCTGTTCGAGGGCAGCCTGGGACAGCTCCGCTTCAGCCTGGACGACGTGCTGGCGGTGGTGCTGGCCGAACCGGATGCGCCCGGGCAGCGACCCGAGGGCTGGCCCTGCCTGGTGGCCCTGGCGGGGGGCTCCCGCTTTGCGGCTGCGCTGCGTTCGGTGCAGGACGGCCGCGTGCGCCTGGCCACGGCCTTTGCCGGTGAGTTCGAGCTGCCGCTGGCGGCGCTGGACACGTTGCTCCTGTCTCCCCGCGCGGATGCGGCGCCACAGGTGTTGACACACGAACCGCCCGTACACGTCAGCGAGTGGTCGCTGCTGGCCCCCGACGAGCCGGTGCTCTACCCCTGGCGCGTGGGCTTCAGCGTGGCCGGGCAGCCCCTGGCCGTGGGAGGCGTGCTGGCCGCCAGCGGGCTGGGTGTGCACGCCCACAGCCGGCTGGTGTTCGAGGTGCCCGAGGGCGTCGGCAGCCTGCGCGCCGCGGTGGGTCTCACGGATGACGTGCTGCTGCTGCCCGCCACGGGCTCGGTCGGCGTGGTGCTGAGCGTGGATGGCGAGGAGCGCGCGCGCTTCGGGCCGCTGACCGCCGCCGATGGCGCCCTGCCGCTGCGGCTCGAAGGCCTGCGCCCGGGGCAACGCGTCGAGCTGCTGGTGGATGACGGCGGCGACGACGAGGCCGGCGACCGGGCCGCCTGGATCGACGCCGTCTGGCTACCCTGAATCGCCCGCCTGATTCGTTGTGCACATGTCACGCCCGGGGCAGGCCGTCGTCAACTGTGTGCTATGGATGATCTCGCACACGCGCTGCTGTCTTGCAACCTGACCGAACACCCCCCCGAGCGCTTGCTGGCTGGCCTGTTGGTGCCGCGCTTGGGCTTGCTCGCCGGCGAGTCTCTGGGTCGCCACCTGCTGGTGGGCGCCGGCGGCCTGCGTCGCATGCGGCGCCTGTCGGTGCGTGAGCTGGCCGCCCAGCTCGACGACGACCAGACCGACGCCCTGCGCCTGGCCTGCGGCCTGGAGCTGGGGCGCCGTGCCGCCCTGGTGGAGCCGCCGTTCGGGCGCAGCGTGGTGGGGGCCTCCGATCTGGAGTCTCATCTGCGCGGGCGCCTGTCGGGCCTGGAGAAAGAGGTCTTCCTGGTCATGCTGCTGGACGCCAAGCACCGCCTGGTGCGCACCGAGCGGGTGAGCGAGGGCTGCCTGACCTGGTCCGTGGTGCACCCGCGTGAGGTCTATGCGCCGGCCGTGCGGGAGGGCGCCGGGGCCGTCATCGTGGCCCATAACCACCCCAGCGGAGACCCGAGCCCCAGCCGCCAGGACGTGGCCGTCACCGCGCGCCTGGCCCGGGTGGGAGCCTTGCTGGGCATCCCCTTGCTGGACCACCTGGTGGTGGGCCACGGCCGCGTCGTCTCGCTGCGCGCCGAGGGCCACCTGCCTGAGCGTGAGGGCTGGGACTGAGCGGGCTGGCCGGCGGCTCTGGCCGGCGATCCTGGCCGGCCAGGGCTCAGCGCGGGAGCGTGCGTGCGCGCAGGGCCGACTCGGCCGCCGCCAGCGCGCGCTCGTGTGGCGCGCCGGCCTGCCCGGGAACCAGCCCGTGGTCACTGCCGGTGAGCTGGATCAGACGCTCGATGGCCGGGTAGGCCACGCCTGGATCGGGCGAGGACAGCAGCTCCAGCAGCGGGCCCGGGTCGCCCTGTGGCGTCAGAGCCAGGCGCGCCGCCACCAGCGCGGCGTGCAGGTCGGGCGCTACGGGCGCGGGGGGCTGCCACTGGTTGAGTCGATCCAGCGCGACCGGGCTGCCGCAGGCGCCGAGGGCGTCGACCATGGCCAGCACCACCTCCGGTTCGGTGCGTCGCTCCAGCGCGGCCACCAGCGGGTCGGGCACGCGCGCCGCGCCGCAGACGCGCGCGGCTTGGGCGGCCACCTCGGGGCTCTCGTCCTCGAGCAGCACCACGGCGGCCAGCACCGACAGGCGCGTGGCGGTCTTGATGTCGTGTTGCCCGGCCAAGCGCTGCATGACCTCCAGCGCGTGCACGCGCACATAGGTGTTGGGCGAGTCGAGCCCCTCTCGCAGGAACGGCAGCACGGCCGGGCCCAGGGCCGCCAGGGTGTAGCGAGCGCCGTCGATCTGGCGCAGCTGATAGGCGTCGAGGTGCGCCACCATCAGGCGCACTCGCGTGGCGAGCCCGGGCACATCATCGAGCTCGACGGCGCTCCAGAGCGCGTCGCGGCGGCGACTCCAGCGGTCCGCCAGGGCCGCATACGAGCGCTGTCGCGCCGGCACCGAGCCGTTGGGCGTGTAGCTGAGGTCGCTTCCCAGCAAGGGCAGCACGCCCTCCAGGGCCAGCTCGCGCAGGAACACCATGCGGCTGGTCTCGACCCACGGCAGCGCGTCGCGCGCCAGCTGGAAGTCGGTGTCCTCCGCCAGCACCGCCAGCAGCAGCGGCATGCCAGCGGGGTGTCCGCTGCGTGCCAGGGCCGCGGCCTCGGCCACGCGCAACGCAATGGAGCTGTCGTAGTCCACCGGGTAGGGGCCCAGGCCCTTGATCAGCCGCGGCCAGGCGCGGCGGTCGCCCATGGCTCCCAGGTCGCGGGCGGCGGAGATGGCCACGCCCTCGGACGGGTCGCGCAGAGCGCTCAGCAAGGTGGTCAGGGTGGAGGCATCACCGGCCACCACCAGCGCGGCCAGGTCGGCCTCGCGTTGGCGCGGGGCGTCGGCCGCGAGCGCCTGGCTGTGGGGGGCGGGCTCGCCCGGGAGCGGCGCCGCCAGCACGTCGCGCCAGAACCAGACGCGCTCGTCCGGGGCCACGCCGGGCAGGTCGGGCAGCGCCGGCTCGGGAGCGCAGCACAGCGGCAGCGCCAGGGCACAGACGCTGAGCAGGCCGATCTGAGCCAGCAGGCGCACGGGCCGGGAGCCTGGCGGACGTCCCTCTCGATGCGGGCGGCTGCGGGCCAAGGAGCGCTCGGCCCCGCGGCCGTCTCCCTGCGGCGGCGAAGCGGAATGTGGGGGGGCTGTGGCAGCGGTCACGAGCGGCAGTTTGACATGGCGCGCCCCCCGAGCGGTATGCAACGATCCCGCACTTGTTGACCGGAGCCCAAGGATGACCTCTCCAAGCCTCGACGCGGACCTGTTGGCCATCCTGGCGTGCCCGGAGACCAAGGAGCCCGTGGCCCTCGCGGATGACGCGCTGTTGCAGCGCATCAACGCCGCCATCGAGGCCGGCAAGCTGGCCAATAAGGACGGTCAGGCGCTGGACAAGACCCTGGAGGCGGCGCTGGTGCGGCAGGACGGCAAGCTCGCGTATCCGGTGCGCGGTGGCATCCCGATCATGCTCGTCGAAGAGGGTTTCGCCCTCGACGAGTTGGCCTGACGAGACGCGAGCCGAGCTGCGAGCACCATGGAGAAGCGTCTGCCCCTCGCGCTCGCCCTGAGCATCCTGTTCGTGATGCTCTACCTGCAGTCGGTGCCTCGCCCCGACGTGCCGGAGGGTGGCGAGTTGGGAGACCCTGCCGCCGTGAGCGCCAGCGATGGCGGCCCGGCCGGCGGATCAGCGTTCGCGCCGGGGTCGCGCTCCGATCTTGCGGACCGGGCGGCTCACGCCGGGGCCGCTGACGCCGCTGGCGGCGACGCAAACGGCGCTGCCAACGCGAGCGCCGACGCGGCGGGGGCGAGCCTGCCCGAGGCGCCGTTGCGCGAGGAGCAGCTCAGCTCCGATGATCAGACCTCGCGCTGGACCTCGCGCGGCGCGGCGCTGACCCAGCTCGAACTCAACCAGTACCACGCCACGCTCGGCAACGACGACCCGCTGCCGCTGCTCGACGTGCTGGACGGCCAGCACCCCAACCTGCTGCTGCGCGATGTGCGCGACGTCTACGCGCTCGACCGCGTGAGCTGGGAGCTCGAGCGCGACGACGAGGGTCTGGTGTTCACCCGTCGCACCGCCGACGGGCTGCTGTTCACGCGCAAGGTGCGCCTGGGATCAGCGCCCTACGTGCACGAGCTCTCGCTGAGCGTCACCAACGAGGGCAGCGAGCGCCTGTCGTCGCTGTCGCTGGTGCTGCAAGGCGCGCGCGGGCTGGTGGATCGCGACGCCAGCAGCCGCTTCTACGGTCGCCCCACGGCCGTGGCCATCCTCGAAGGCCAGGGCGCCGACCCCGAGATCATCAGCTGGAGCGACAGCGACCTGGTGGGCGAGGGCCGCAGCATCGCCGAGGGCGAGCGCTTGCTGGCCACCGGCACCATGACCAACTACTTCGCGTCGGTGCTGGCCCCGGTGGGCGACACCGACGTGCGCCAGGTGCTGCCGCTGCCGGTGATGGACGAGCTGCGCCTGCAGCGCATGGTCGATGAGCAGCAGCCGGCGGACCCACGCCAGGCCGCCCGGCTGCGCGCCGAGCTGGCGGATGACGTCCCAGAGGCCGCCGCCACCGAGCTGCAGCTGCTGGTGCTCAACCTGGGCCCGGGCGAGACGCAGTTGTTCGACTTCTCGTTCTTCGCCGGACCCAAGTCGGTCGAGCTGACAAAGGAGCCGGGGCTGTCGTACCTGCTGCCGGTGATCGAGAAGGCCTACGGCAACATGGCCTGGATCAACCGCACGCTGCTGTCGATCCTGCGCTTCTTCCACGGCGTGTTTGGCAACTGGGGCGTGGCCATCATCCTGCTCACCCTGCTGGTGCGCGGCTTCCTGTTCCCCATCAACCGCCGCCAGCAGACGAGCATGCAGCGCTACTCCAGCGTCATGCAGAAGCTCAAGCCGCAGCTCGAAGAGCTCAAGACCAAGTACAAGAACAACAAGAGCAAGTTCCAGCAGGAGCAGATGAAGCTGCTCAAGGAGCACGGCGCCACGCCGCCGCTGGGCGGTTGCCTGCTCATGTTCTTGCAGTTCCCCATCTGGATCAGCCTGTTCCAGATCCTGGGCACGTCCATCGAGCTGCGGCAGTCGTCCTTCGGCGGCTGGATCAACGACCTCTCCCGCCCCGACGCCATGCCCTTCGGCTTCTTCGGGCTCGAGGCGGTGAACCTGCTGCCGATCCTGATGGCGTTGGCCACCATCGTGCAGATGCGTAGCCAGCCCAAGGCCGGTGACGAGCAGCAGCAGCAGACCCAGAAGATCATGGGCAGCTTCATGCCGCTGCTGATGCTGTGGTTCCTCTACAGCTACAGCGCCGGGCTCTCGCTCTACATCCTGACCTCGTCGCTGTTGGGCATCTTCGAGATGCGCGTGATCAAGCGCATCTGGCCGGTGGACGGCAAGCCCGTCCCGGTCGGGAGGCCGGCCTCGGGCAAGGCCGCGTGACGAAGGAGCCTCGCCGCCGGCCGCAGCGCTCCCGGCTGGGGCTGGTGCTCATGCTGGCGGCGCTGTGCTACGGCGCTTGGTGGCTCTCGCCCTTCTCGGGGGGCGGCGTCACCGTGACCGGGCTGGCGTTCGAGGCCAAGCCGTACGTCATGTTCGGGTTGGTGCCGTCGTTTACGCGCGAGGGCCAGCCGCTGCGCAGCTCCAACGCCCTCGGCTACCGCGGCGCCGAACTGCAGCAGCCCAAGCCGGAGGGGCGAACGCGCGTGGTGTGCCTGGGTGGCTCCACCACCTACGGATTCAGGGTCGCGGACAGCGAAGCCTGGCCGGCGGTGCTGGGCAGGCTGCTTTCGGCGGCGCGTCCGGAACTCGATATCGAGGTCGTCAACGCCGGCGTCGAGTCCTACACCAGCGCCGAGAGCCTGGCGCGCCTGGCCTTCGACGTGCTGGAGCTGAAGCCCGACCTGCTGGTGCTGCACCACGCCGCCAACGACGTGCGTCCCCGGCGCTACCCGGGCTTTGAGCCTGGCTACGGCCACTTCCGCAAGGTGTGGAACGGCTCGCCCGAGGGCTACGCGCCCACCGGCGGCGAGCTGTCCGGCATCAACTTCTTCATTCAGCAGGCGCCCGATCCGGCGGCCGACGCCGCTGAGCCCGGCGACGTGCTCTCGCGCCTGGAGCGCGCGGGCACGGGCAGCTTCCGGCGCAACCTGATCTCCATGCTGGGCGTGGCCGCCGCGCACGACGTGCCGCTGGTCCTGACCACCATGCCCTACGACCCTGCCAGCATCGGCAGCGACCCGGGGCTGGGCCCCGGCATCGACCAGCACAACGACGTTCTGCGCGCGCTGGCGGCGGAGCGCGATGTCCCGCTGGTGGATCTGGCGACCCTGTTCGGTGGCGGCGGTTTCGTGGATCCGATCCACCTCGACCCGAAGGGCAGCCGGCGCAAGGCGCGCCTGCTGGTCGAGCCCCTGGCCGCGCTGCTGCCGTGAGCGCCGGGCCGGCCTCGCCGGTCGACACCATCGTGGCGGCGGCCACCGCCGCGGGGCCGGGCCAGCGCGCCATCGTGCGCCTCTCCGGCGAGGGCTGTCGCGCGCTGGTGTGTCGCGTGCTGGACGGCTGGCCGCCGCTGCGCTCCGAGCCGCCCGCGTCGCCGGACCGAGGCCTCGAAGAGGAACGCGGGGTCGTGGCGCCCGCGCCCGCGCCGGAGTCGGAGTCGGAGTCGGAGTCGGAGTCGGAGGGCGTGCCGGAACTGGAGCTGCCGCCGGCGGGGCGCGCTGGCCAGGCCTCGCTGGACCTGGGCGGGGGAGCCCGGCTGCCGCTGGAGCTGCTGGCCTGGCGGGCTCCGCGCTCCGCCACCGGTGAGGATGTCGTGGAGCTGCACCTGCCCGCCTGGCCGCCCGTGGTGGCCGAACTGCTGCGGCGCTGCGTGCAGGCCGGGGCCCGACCGGCGGCACGGGGCGAGTTCACCCGCCGGGCCGTGGCCACGGGCCGCCTCGATCTGACCCAGGCTCAGGCCGTGCTGGACCTGTCGAACGCCGTCAACGTCGAGCAGCTGAGCGCTGCCGCTGCCGCGCTCACGGGCCGAGGCGCGCGCATGGGGCGGCGCCTGCGCGAGGCCCTGCTTGACCTGCTGTCGCAGCTCGAAGCCCACGTCGACTTCGAGGACGAGGACGCCGAAGCGGTGGACGCCGACACGCTGCGGGTGGGCATCGCCGCTGCCGCCGAGCTGGCTGGCGACCTGGCTGACGACGCCGCGCGCGTGCCGCCCCGGGATGGCGAGACCGACGTGGTGCTCCTGGGCCCGCCCAACGCGGGCAAGTCGTCGCTGGTCATGGCGCTGGCGCCGGGCGCGAGGCTGGCCACCTCGCCCATGGCGGGCACGACCCGCGACGCGCTCGAAGTGGCGCTCACGCGGGGCGGCCGCCGCTGGCGCCTGCTGGACGGCCCCGGCATCGATGCAGGAGCAGAGCCCGGCGCAGGCTCCGGCCCGGAGTCGATCCAAGACACCGACGCGGGCGCCAGCGACGAGCATGGCGCAGAGCTCGACCAGGGCCAAGGCCAAGAGCTCGACCAGGGCCTCGAGCGCCAGGCCATGGAGCTGTTCCTGAGCCAGCTTCCCGAGGGGGCCTTGGTGCTGCACGTACGTGACGCGAGCGCGGCGCCCAACGACCCGGGCTCCGCACGCCGCGCCCGGGCCGCCGGTTCGCGTTCGGCGCTGACCGTGCTGACCAAGCTGGACCTGCTGCCCGCTGAGTTGCGGCGAAGGCTCCCTGGCGAGCCCGCGCCCGCCGCGCCACGGGCGGGGTCCGATGCTGACCTCGCGCCCGCCGCGCAGCGACTCGAGGCCGAGCTTGAGCCCGCACTTGAGGCCGAGCTTGAACCCGCGCCCGCCGGTCCAGCGCCAGCGCCGGCGCCTGCGTGGGCCGTCTGCTCACACACCGGCGAGGGCATCGACGCGTTGTGGGCCGCCATGGCCGCCGCCACTCCCGTGGTGCCCATGCCCGCCGCCGCGAGCCGCGGGGAGGCGCAGGCCGCGCGCCAGGTGCAGAGCGCCCTGAAGGCCGCCTTGGACGGAGCGCGCAGCGCCGAGCTGCCGCTGCTGGCCCTGGCCCTGCGCGAGGCCCTCGATCTGCTGGAGCGGGAGGCCGAGCAGCCGCTGCAGGTCACGCAGGAGGTCCTGGCTCGTATCTTCTCCCGCTTCTGTATTGGCAAGTGAGGTTGGACTCGCGCACCCGACCCGATCGCTTGGCCGGCCGGCATTCCGCAACAATCCAGTGTCCAGGTGACAGGCGCTAGACTAGTTCCCTCCATGGCAGACCCTCCCAACACGGACGCACTGTTCGGCGACGAGACGCGCATCCTCGCGGATGACAAACGCATCGAGGCGGCCGATTATCGCGCGGAGTATCCGCCGCTGCCGGGCACGCGCGAGCAGTACACGCGCAGCGTCGCCAGCGAGACGCCCAGCCGACGCCCGGCGGTGCACGTCGGCAGCGTGGTGGACGGCTACCGCATCCGGCGGCAGATCGGCCGCGGCGGCATGGGGGTGGTCTACGAGGCCGAGCAGCTCAGCCTGGGACGCCGGGTGGCGCTCAAGGTGCTCTCGCCGGCGCTGGTTCGCGACGCCAAGACGGTGCGGCGTTTCCAGCGCGAGGCCACCGCCGTGGCCGGGCTCAACCACCCGCGCATCGTGTCGGTGATCGGCGCCGACGTCACGACGAGTGGCGTGGCCTACATGGCCATGGAATTCGTCGAGGGGCTCGATCTGGCCGAGATCATCGACCGACTCAAGACGGCCCAGACCCACGGGCGCCGCTTTGTGCGCGTCTCGGGCGCCCGGCTCGAGCAGGACGTGAGCGAGTGGGCGCGGGGCGGCAAGCTGATCGGCACCCAGCCGGGCGACCCGCGCATCCGCGAGGGCATCGTGCTCGACCTGCGCAGCTACGATCGCATGGCGGCCGCGCTGATCGCCGACGCCGCCGACGCCCTGCGTCACGCCCACGCCCACGACGTGATCCACCGCGACGTCAAACCCTCCAACCTGATCCTCGGGCGCGAGGGGCGCATCAAGTTGTCGGACTTCGGCTTGGCCAAGAGCGATCAGGGCGGCGGCAGCCTGACCGAGACGGGCGACTTCGTGGGCTCGCCCGCTTACGTGAGCCCCGAGCAGGCCGCCACCCGGCGCACGCGCCCCGACGCCCGCAGCGACATCTTCTCCCTCGGCGTCACGCTCTACGAGCTGCTCACGTTGCACCAGCCCTTCGTGGGCAAGAACGTGGCGGTGATCCTGCGCAACATCATCACCAAGGACCCGCCGCCGCCCACGCGCATCAACCCGCGCATCCCCAAGGACCTCGAGACCATCGCGCTCAAGTCCATGGAGAAAGACCCCGACCGCCGCTTCCAGAACGCCGAGGAGCTGGGCGACGAGCTGCGGCGCTTCCTCAACTTCGAGCCCATCCTGAGCCGACCGTTGGGACCCCTGCCGCGGGCCGGGCGGCTGCTGCGCAGGCATCGCGTGGTGGTCTCCATCTCAGCCCTCGCGACGGCGCTGATCACGCTGATCCTGCTCTTGCTGGGTGGCGCCTTCGGGGGCTCTGGCGCCAGCGCCGCGGCCGAGCGCCTGCGTGCGTCCCTGGCTGCCCGCGGCGACAGCGACGCCCGATCCCTAGGCGTGCTCGAGTTGGTGGACCTGCTGGCGCGGGAGGGCCAGGACGGCCAGCCCCGCGCCCGGCGCGAACGCATCGCCGCGCTGGTGGGGCAGGCACGATCGCTCTTGCAGCGCGGCGAGTACGAGGCCCTGGTCGATCTGATGGGCAACCTCGACGCGCTCACGGTGCTGGGCGACGAGGCCGAACTCGACCGCATGCTCCCGATCGAGATCCGCTCCGTGAAGGTGGACCTGGTGCGTCAGCTGCGGTTCGAGCTGACCAAGCCTGGCTTGAGCGCCAGCGTCAGGCGGGCCAACCTGGCGGCGCTGGAGGGCCAGCTACGCGACCGAGACTGGATCGTGGTCAAGAACGCCGCGGTGGCCCTGGCCGAGGTGGGCGACAGCTCGGTGCTGGGAGGTCTGCTCGACGCCTTGCGCTGGCAGGCCGACCCGCGCGCCCGGCGCATGCTGCTGCAGGCCCTGCCGCAGCTCGGCGGTGAGGCCGCGGTGGAGCCGCTCACCGAAGAGCTCTCGCACCCCGATCCGTGGGTGCGCTACACCTCGCTGGGGGCCCTGGCCAAGCTGGCTCCGGCTGATCTGGCTGATCGCATCGCCGTGCTCGACTCCGACCCCGAGAGCTGGATCCTGATCCGCTGGCGCGAGGTGCATCGCGAGCTCAACGCGAGGGCGGGGCAATGACGCGCGTGGCCGCTCTGCCTTGGCTGCTGTTGGCGCTGCTGCTGCCCTTGGCCTGTGGACGCCCCGCGCCCTGCATCGGCGTGCTGCTGCCCCAGACCGGTGCCTTTCAGGAGTGGGGCCTCGAGGCTCGTGAGGGCCTGGAGATGGCCTGGGACGAGATCGACCCGGAGCACACGCTGCGTCTCGTCTTCGTCGACACCGAGAGCCGCGAGGACCTGATCCCCGAGTTGGTCGGTCAGCTGGTGGAGCAGCACGGCGCCACCACCATCATCGGCCCGCTCACCACCGGCCACACGCTGATCGCCGGCGCCAGCGCCATGAACTGGGAGGTGCCGCTGGTCACGCCTTCGGCCACGGGCGAGGACGTCACGGTCGGCAACGCCTGGGTCTTCCGGCTGTGCTACTCCGACCCGGAGGTGGCCCAGGCCTTGGCGCAGTTCGCGCGTTACGATCTCAAGCTGCAGCGCTTGGCGGTGGTGGTCGACCTGGCCAACGCCTACTCGGTGGGACTGGCCGACCGCTTCAGCCAGGAGTTCGTGCGCGTGCGCGGCCGCATCATCAGCGAGGTGGCTCACTACGACGGCCCCGATGAGCT
>QNBX01000101.1 GCA_003644265.1 Planctomycetota bacterium | reverse complement strand
TGTCGGCCTCGCCGCCGTCACGTGAAGGCGAGTCTGCAAGACCGCTCATCATCACCCAGGAGAGGCACCGTGAGCCAGATCGTCATCAGCGAGGAAGCCCGCCATTGGCAAGAGGTGGCCCGCAAGGTCGCCGAGGAGGTGGTGCGGCCCATCGCCAAGCACTACGACGAGGTTCAGGAGTACCCCGAAGAGGTGCGCCAGGCCTACATCGACAACGGCCTGCTGGGCGTCTGGATCCCCAAGGAGTACGGCGGTCACGGCGCCGGCATCGTGGCCCTGTGCTTGGTGGTGGAGCAGCTCAGCCGGGCCTGCGGTGCCACCGGCGTGGCCTACGCGGTCAACGCCCTGGGGTCGTTCCCCATCATCGTGGGCGGCACCGAGGAGCAGAAGCAGCACTACCTGCCCCAGGTGGCCAGCGGCGACAAGATGGTCGCGTTCTGCCTGTCGGAGAAGTTTGCCGGCAGCGACGCCGGCGGCATGCGCTGCCAGGCCCGCCTCGACGGGGACCACTACGTCATCAACGGCGAGAAGAAGTGGACCACCAACGGCGGCATCGCCTCCATCTACACGGTCTTCACGGTCACCGACCCCGGCAGCAAGAGCCGGCGCATCTCGGCCCTGATCGTCGAGAAGGGCACGCCCGGCTTCACGATCGGCAAGATCGAGGACAAGATGGGCATCCGCGCCGTGCCCGTGGTCGAGACGCATTTCGACAACGTGCGCGTGCCGGTGGCCAACCTGCTGGGCGGGCGTCCCGGCATGGGCTTCAAGCACGCCATGAAGACGCTCGACTTTGCGCGTCCCGGCGTGGCGGCCCAGGGCCTCGGCCTGGCGCAGGGAGCGCTCGAGTACGCGGTGACCTACGCCCTGCGTCGCAAGCAGTTCGGCCAGAACCTGGCGTCCATGGGCGTGATCCAGGACATGCTCGGCAGCATGGCCGCCAAGGTGGAGGCCGCGCGCGGTCTGGTGCTGCGCGCCGCCACCGCCGCGGATCAGGGCGACACCGCCGCGGTCAACCGCCTGGCCGCCATGAGCAAGAGCTTTGCCACGGACGTGGCCATGGAGGTGACCACCGACGCGGTGCAGATCTTCGGAGGCTACGGCTTCATGAAGGACTACCCCATCGAGAAGTACATGCGTGACGCCAAGATCACGCAGATCTACGAGGGCACCAACCAGATCCAGCGCCTGGTGGTGGCACGCAACCTGATCAAGGAAGCGAGCAGCTACGCTCACATCGGCGACTTCATCCCGACCGAGACCTACGACGACTATCAGGCCGCCAACGATGAGGAGTTGGCCGCGGGCGCCGACGCCTGACGAGGGCTCTGGTTGACGTCGGGCAGGCCCGGCTGCGGTCGACCCGCTCCGGACTCGGGGCTTACTCGGGCCGGCCGCCCGCGTCCATCGGCTTGGGCGTCTTGGCCTCGGGCTTGGGCATGGCCTCGGCCTCGGGTAGCGGCTCGGGCTCGGATGGCGGCTCGATCAAGGGGCCCACGTCGAAGGGCCCGGCGGGCAGCGGGTGGGTCTCCAGCTTCAGGCTGTCCAGCGCGGAGGGCGCGGGCCGGGCCTCGCCCAGTGCGGAGATCAGGTCGCCCTGAGCCTTCAGGTGGGCCCAGACGTGCGCCGGCGTGGTCAGTTCGTGGCTGCTCTCGAGCAGCCTGTCGTAGCGGTGCCCGAACAACGCGGCCTCCATGCCCAGGTCGAACATGCGTCGCCGGATGAGCCGGTTCTGGGTCGTGCGCAGCAGCTTGGAGGCTTTGGGGTCGGGCTCGGTGTTGTTCCAGGTCGAACGCAGCGTGTTCTGCTGCACCAGCAGCTCGGCCTTCCGGGCGGCCGCCTTGGCGCGCTTCTCCGGCGTGAGCGCGTTGACGCCGCGGTCCTCAAGCTGCACCCGGAGGCTGCTGAGCTCCTGCTGGGTGGCCTCGGTCAGCGCCAGCGTCTCGGTCAAGCCCGAGGCTTCCATCAGCTCCTGATGCAGTTCGCTGAGCCGGGCCAGCAGCTCTGCGTCGCTCTCGGTGGGCAGCTTGTTGTCCACGGGCGCCGCCAGCAGGGCGTTGAGCTCCCCGAGTACCTTGGACTGCAGGGCCGGGTCCGTCACCAAGCGCTCGACCAGGCTCTCTTCCGTGGCGGTCTCGGGCGAGATCTCGTCCAACGTCCTCAGGATCGATGAGAGCTCCTCCGATGGCAGCACGCCGCTCACCAGCTCTTCGGCCTGGCGCGCCAGCTCGCTCCACAACAGCTCGCGCTCCAGCAAGGCATCGCGCAGCTCGACGGCGCGGTCGCGCGAGCCCCAGTTTGCGGTCTGGAGGAACGACTCGATCTCCCTCTCGATGGAGACGACGCGGCGGACGTCTCGTGAGGCCTCCACGGCCCGGGTCAGGCGCGACAACACGACCGATTCCAGCGGGCTCAGCCCCCGCGCAACGGTCTGGGCCGTCGGCACGCTCAGGGGTGCCCCGGTGACCTCGCTGTGGCGCTGGGCCCAGTCCTCCTGGTCGCGGGAGACGCGCTGCCAACGCGCCAGCCGGTCGCCCTTCAGCGTGTCAGGGGCTTGGGAACCCAGGGTGAACTGCTCGAACGACTGGGCCTGCTCCTCTGTGGCCAGCATGCGCCGCAGGGCTGCCGAGAAGCGCTTGGAGGCCTGGGTGGGGATGCCCCTGTTCGGGTTGGGAGCGGCGGGAGCGGGCTCGGCCTGGGTCGGGTCCGCGTCGATCGGAGTGGGCGGGGCCTGCGTGGAGTCTGCTTCCTCGGGCTCGGGCTCGGGCGGCTCTGCTTCCACCGGCACGGGCTCGTCCTGAGCCGGGGCAGCGTCCATGGGATCGGGCTCGTCGGCCGCGTCTGGGGCCTCCGGAGCGGGCTCGCTGGCGGGGTCTTGAGCGGGGGGGGCGGGCTCGCTGCCGTCGGTTGGAGCGGCCGGGGCGGGCTCAACGGGCACTTCGGCGTCCTGGGCCAGAGCCCCCGGGCCGAGCAGCGCCAGCAAGGACGCGACGGCCAGGGTCTTGGCACAGGCACCCAGAGCGGTACGATGGTCCGCCTTTCGCTGGCCGGGGCAGCCTGCCCTGGGCCGGTCGAGACTCCCGCCCTTCCGCGTAGCGCCGAGGACCCCCTGATGGCCAAGCCCCACCGCAAGATCAAGAAGGCCAATCACGGCACGCGTCCCAGCAACGCCAAGGCCCGCAAGCGCAAGCGCGCACACATCAAGACCTGATCGCCCGGCGTCCTCGGGCGCCGACGTCGGCTTGTGCCTTGGGGCCTGCGGGTGCATGTGATCTCTCGCCAGGGGAGCGGTGTGTGCCGAGGTGGTTGCTGCGCGCGGTGCCCGCCGGCGGGCGCCGGCTGAGGTGAGCGCCGATCCGGTGCGGGTTGCCGGGCGCCGCGACCCCGCGCCGATCATAGCCATCGGAGCGCGGCCCCTCGATCCTGTCGGCAGGATCAAAGCGCGAGCCTGACCCTGAGTTGGGGCGGCTCGTGGAGCATGCGTTGGTCTATGCGGTCCGAGGTCGGCCGCGTGTTCCGGGCGACGCGGCCACGGCACGCGACGAGACACCATGAGACACGGGATGCGACGCCTGTGGGGTGTAGGAAAACTCCTTCCGCTTTGACGAGTCCGATCAGACCGGCGTCATGGCCTCCCAGCGGCCAGGAATCCTGGTCAGAAGGAGGCCATCATGGAGTCCATTCAGCAAAGCTCACGGGCCGGAGCGGTCGGGGGCGGTGAGCCCCGGAGGGGCGAGGCGCGCCCGACCGGCGTCGCCCCAGCCCCCCGTCGCTTGTCGCGTTGTTACAGCGCGGGCGACAAGCTCGCCCTGATCCGTGCGCACGAGGCCTCGGACGAGGAGATGCGCGTCTTCTGCGCGCTCCACGGCCTCTCGACGGCGAGCCTGTGCACGTGGCGCCGCCAGTATGCGGCGCACGACGAAAGACCGCGCTCGCCGCCCTGGCCGGGCTCGCACTCGATCGAGGGGGACCCAGCCAGGGCTGAAGTCGGACGCGACGGGGCAGAAGCGGCCTGCGCGGGAATCGGGACGCCGGGCAGGCCGCGGGATGTGCCGGTGCTGCCAGCGGGAGGTGCTCTCCGAGGCCCGCCCGGCACCCGCGGGACCGGCGCCAAGCGCCGCTCAACTCCAGCCGGGGGGTTGGTGGCCCTGGGCCAGCTCCCAGTAGTGCTCGGCGTGGGACACGAAGGCCGCCGCCTCCTCGGGCGTCACCTCGCGCAGCCGCTTGGCGGGCACGCCGGCCACCAGCGAGCGCGGCGGGATCACGGCGCCCTCGCGCACCACGGCGCCCGCCGCCACGATGCACTCGTCGCCGATCTCGGCTCCGCCCAACACCACCGCGCCGATGCCGATCAGGCAGCGGTCTCCCACGCGCCGCCCGTGCACCACCGCGCCGTGGCCGATGGTGACCCAGGCGCCGATGTCATTGGGTACGCCGGTGTCGGCGTGGATCACCGCGCCGTCCTGCACGTTGGTCAGCTCGCCCAGGGAGATGGCGTCGCTGTCGCCACGCACGACGGCGCTGTACCAGACCGAGACCCGGGCCCCGAGGCGCACCCGCCCCAGGACCGTGGCGCTGTTGGCCACCAGGGCCTCGCCTCGAGGTAACAGCACGCGGCGGGTCTCGTCGGTCATGTCAGCGATTCCGGGAACCAGGTGGCGAGGGCCAGGGTGGCGGCGTTCTGCAGTCCGTGCAGCAGGGTCGGGGCCGCGAGGCTGCCCGTGCGCTCGTACAGCCAGGCCAGCATGACGCCCAGGGCCGCCACGGGCAGCATGACCTGCGGGTCATGGGAGAGGCCGAACACCAGCCCCGAGAGCAGCATGGCCGCCCAGGCCGGGACCAGGCGTCGCAGGCCGCCGTAGAGCGCGCCGCGGAAGACCAGCTCTTCACAGAAAGGGATCACGAGCACCATGGCCAGCCAGGGCCAGGGCGTCGCCGCGTCGCCCTCGGCGAGGAAACGCTGCAGGTGGTCCTGAATGCCCGTGGGCAGCTCCAGCCACTCCAGCGCCGCCTGATTCAGCCAGGCGCCTGCCGCCAGGATCGGCAGCACGATCAGCCACGCCAACAGAGCTGCGGGAGGGTCCAGCAGCGGGCGTCGCGGCCTCAGCCCCAGCGCGGCCGGCCCCCCCGGCGTGCGCCGGGCCAGCAGCACCACCGCCGCCACGGCCACCAGGTTGGCGCCCGACTGCAGCGCCAGCACGGGCCCCAGCGTGTCGGGCAGGCCGCCGCGCAGCCCGGCCACCAGCGCGTAGATCGTCTGCGTCCCGACCCAGCCCACCAGGAACAGCGCCAGCAGCCCACCGGAGCGATCCCGGGGGGGCGGCAGGGGCTGCAGCCGGGGCCTCAGCTGGCGTCTCCACAGGCTCGCGGCCAGGATGCACAGGGCCAGGGGGGTCAGGGGCAGCAGCAGCCCGACGACCGTCTCCAGCATGTCCGGCGCTGACTCGGCGTTGATCACCTCAGGGCAGCCGCTCGAGCAGTTCGGCCACCTCGTCCGTCGTGTTCCAGGCGTGGGGCGAGAAGCGCACGGCGCCGCCCCGGGGCGTGACCGAGACACGCGCCGCCTCCAACGCCGCCACGGCCTCCTCCGCCGTGCCGCGCGGGGGCACGGCCGCCACGATGCCGCTGCGTTGATCGGGACGCTCGCGCGGGCTGATGACACGCCAACCGCGCTCGCTCAAGCCCTCGGCCAGGGTGTCAGTGACGCTCAGCACCTGGCGCGCCATGGGCTCGGCGCCCGTGGTCAGCAGCAGCTCCAGGCAGGCGTCCAGGCCGTAGACCAGGGCCGTGGGCAGGGTGGCAAACTCATGCCGGCGGGCGTCGGCGCGCAGGCTGGCGCCGGGCTGCCAGGGGTCAAAAGGCCGCTCCATGCTGAGCCACGACACCAGCGGGCTGTCCAGCTCGTCCAGTCGCTCCTGGCGCACGCACAGCAGGCCGATGCCCTCGGTGCCCAGCATCCACTTGTGGCTGTCGGCGGCCAGGGCGTCGATGCGCCAGCCGGTCATGTCCATGGGGAAGGCGCCCAGGCCCTGGATGGCGTCCACGCACAGCCAGGCCGGGTGCTCGCCCAGGCCGCGCCCCACGGCCTCGATGTCGATGCGGCAGCCGTTGTCGAACAGCACCCAGGGCAGGGCCAGCAGCCGCGTACGCGGCGTGACTCGCTCCAGGATGGCCTCGGCTGTCACGCTGCCGTCGGCATCCCGTGGCACCTCCACCACCCGTGCGCCGCGCCTCTGCTGCCGAAACCATGGAATCCGGTTGGCCGGAAAGTCATTCTCCACCACGATGATCTCATCGCCGGAGGTCAGGTAGATCCCTTCGGCGACCGCGATCAAACCCTGGGAGGTGCTCGTCGTCAGAGCAACCTCTCCATCGGCGCAGCCCACGAGGCGCGCGGCTCGGTGCCGTCCAGCGGTACGAACCGCGTCCCACTCGCGGTAGCCGGTGGAGCCGTTGGCGAGGGCGTCTTCCAGGAATCGACCAACCGCCCGGGCCACTGGGACGGCCAGAGGGCAGACAGCAGCGTGATTGAAGTAGATCCATCCCTGGGAGACAGGGAACTGCAAACGGAGATCGGCGAGCGGCTTGTGCATGGACCTGTGAGAATCCCGAACCCCGAGGAGCGAGGCGGCATTCTGCCCGACTCGGAGGGGCCTGGCCACGCGCAGCGGTCGGAAGAGGCGCAGCGAACGCTGCAGCTCCTGGCCCGCCAGCCCGAGCTGTTGGAGCCAGGGCTGACCATGCTCGACGTCGATCTCCGGCTGGACCAGGAGCTCTGGCTCGACCTGTTGCTCCGCGATGGCGAGGGCCGACCGGTGGTGGCGCTGTTCTGCGACGCGGGTCTGCCCGCGGGGCTCGGTCGCCTGGCCGCGGTGCTGGCGGCGCTGGTGTCGGGCCGCTGGCTGCTGGAGCGGCTCTACGGCCACAACGGCCTGGACGCCCACCAGCGCCCGCGCTTCGTGCTGCTCTCGTCGCGCTTTGCGGACAGCGAGGGGCCCCTGCTCGAGCTGCTCGGCGGCGTGGACGCGCGCCTGCTGGAATACACCCAGGCCTCGGCCTCGGACGGCACGCCCCAGACGCTGCTGACCGAGCTGGGCCCGGCTGACGAGCCCGTGGCCTGCGCGTCGAGCGGCGCGCCCGCGCCCGCGCCCGGCCGTGGCCGTGGCCCTGCCGAGGCTCAGCTCCCGCCTCCCAGCTCGCACTGGCCGCCGCCGGACGCGCCCCCGACAGCCTCCCCCAGCCTGGTGGCCACCCTGCTGGCCGAGCTCGAGCTGGCGCCGGAGCGTCAGCAGCAGTGCCGCCGCCTGCACGAGTCCGTCACGGCCCTGTCCCACTCGATCAGCGTGTCGCGCCGGGGAGCCCGGCTGGAGTTCCGGGTCTCCGACGAGCTGCTGTGCTCGCTGGAGCCGTCGGTCGAGGGGCTGGCGCTAGGTGTGGGGGACCAGGCCTTCGCGGTGGTGGACGAGGCCAGCCTGCACATCTGCCTCAACGCCGTCTTCGACCAGTTCTTCAGCCGCTTCGCCCCGCGCTGCTAGCTGCCTGCAGCAACAACGGGACGTCCCGGTCGCGGGCGTCACGCTGAGGTCCGGGTGCCGTCAGAGGGGCATGAGTCATGTCACGCAGCGCCCATGCCCCGGGTTTCGCTCGGGGCCAGAGCGCCCACGTACACCGTCGCGGGGCCCCCCGCTGCGGGAGCGGGGTCTGCTGCTGCTGGGGGTGTTGGCCGTGCTCCGGGCCCTCTGGGCGGGTCCTGACCAGGTGCCGGCCACGCGGGCGGGCGAGCCGGTCCCCCTGCGTCTGGAGACCCTGGAGGGCGCAGAGTTCCGCCTGCTGCCCGGAGTGGGGCCGGTGCTGGCCGGGCGCCTGGAGCAGGCTCGCCAAGCCGCGGGGGGCGCTCTGAGTGAGGCCGCGGCGCAGGATGTTCGTGGCGTCGGCGAGGTCCTGTTGGAGCGCTGGCGCGCCGTCCGGCTCGCCGGAGAGGAGTCCCTGCGGTAGCATGGGTGATCCCATGGCGTCCTCGGCCAGCCCCCATAACGACTCGGCTGCGGTGGCGTCCCTGCCGCCCTTCATCGTGTCCCAGCTTCGGGCCGCGCTGGCCGAAGACCTGGGCCAAGCGGGCGACGTGACCACGGCCCTGGCCCTGGGTGGTCGCGGGCCCATCGCCGGGGCGCGCATCGTGGCCAAGCAGGCCGGCCGGCTCTCCGGCGTCGAGTTGGCCGTGGCGGTGTTCGCGCTGGTCGATCCCCAGGTGGTCGTGACGGTGGAGCGCGGCGATGGCGCCGCGGTGGAGCCGGGAGACCTGGTGCTCAGCGCTCGCGGTCCAGCGGCCTCGTTGCTGGAGGCCGAGCGCACCGCGCTCAACGTGCTGTGTCGCCTCTCGGGCGTGGCCAGCCTGGTGGCGCAGTTCGTGCGCGAGGTCTCGGGCACCCGCGCCGCGGTGGTCGACACGCGCAAGACCACGCCGGGCTGGCGCCTGGCGGAGAAGGCGGCCGTGCTGCACGGTGGCGGCGTCAACCATCGCATCGGGCTGTACGACGAGGTGCTCATCAAGGAGAACCACTTCGCCTTCTCGGGCGCGGGCGGTTACCGCGAGCTGCTGGAGCAGGTGCGCGCGGGCGCGCCGCAGGGCATGCGCATCACCGCCGAGGCCCGCGACCTGGACGAGGCCCGCGCCGTGGCGGACGGTGGCGCCGACGTGATCCTGCTGGACAACTTCGGCGTGGAGGGCCTGACCCACGCGGTCGAGGTCCTGGCCGAGCACCCGCGCCGGGCGCAGTTCCTGCTGGAGGCCAGCGGCGGCGTGTCGTTGCAGACCGTAGCGGCCGTCGCGAGCAGCGGTGTCGATCGCATCAGCGTGGGCGCCCTGACCCACTCGGCTCCGGCGCTCGACCTGTCCCTGTTGATCGAACCCGAGGGCGCGGCGTGAGCCAGTCCTCCTCCATGCATCGCATGCTGCACCTGGACGGCGACCCGCTGCCGGTGCGCGGCCTGCGCACCATGCTGACCAGCTTCCTGCGCGACCGTTGCGTGAACGATCAGGTGCGCCGCGCCGTGGTGCTGGCCTTCTCCGAGGCGCTGGAGAACGCGGTGGAGCATGGGCTGGTGGGCAGCCGCGGATCGGTGGACGTGCGCCTGCGCTACGGGCCGCGCTACATCTGCGTCTCGCTGCGCGATTCAGGCAGCGATCGCGCCCCACTGGGCGTACCCATCCAACAGGACGACAGCGCCGAACGAGGCCGCGGCTTCCAGCTCATGCACACGCTGATGGATGTGGTCAAGGTGCGCGGCTTCCCGGACGGGGGGACGCGCGTGTCCATGCTGCGTCGCCTCGACCAGACGTGCGACTGAGCCTGCCGCGCCGGGTGGCGCTGGTGCTGGCCCTGGGCTGGAGCGCCGCGCTGTTCTGGCTGCTGATCAGCCGCGAGGTGTCCAAGCTGCCCCTGGCCCACAACGCCTTCGTGAGCAACTGCGTCCACGCCGGGCTGTTCGGGCTGGAGGCGCTGTTGCTCGGCCTGGCGTGGGCCTCGCGCGAGATCGGCCGGCCGCGGGGGCCGTGGCTGGTGGCCAGCCTGGTGGCCCTGGCCTACGCCGGGGCGCTGGAGCTGGGGCAGGGCCTGGTGGGGCGTCACGCCAGCTGGTGGGACATGGGCACCAACGCGGTGGGCGTGCTGGGCTCGCCCTGGGCCCTGGAGGGCGGGCGCGTGCATTGGGGCCGCGCGGCGTGGGCGCTCGCGGCGACCCTGGTGGCCGGGGCCCTGTCGACCTGGGCGCCGGGCTGGCTGGCGGCCGCGGCCTGAGGCTCGCCCGGGCTGGAGCGTCGTTGCCGCGACGGCACGGCAGCCGCGCGGGGGCGTTCGCTCCCGCTGCGGTGGATCGCTCGCCGGTGGCGGTGGATCGCTCGCCGGGCGTGGCGCTACGCTGCCGGACCTTTCGCCCCCGTTCCCCATGTCCCGAGTGCCATGAGCTCGCCGCACGAGACCTACGACTCCCCCCTGGCCCGGCGCTACGCCAGCGAGGCCATGCGCCGCAACTTCTCCGACCTCACGCGGCATCGGCACTGGCGCCGTCTGTGGCTGGCCCTGGCCGCCAGCGAGCAGGAGCTGGGGCTCGACATCAGCGACGAGCAGATCGACGAGTTGGCCGCGCACGTCGACGACGTGGACATGGACCGCGCCGACGCGCTGGAGCGCGAGCTGCGCCACGACGTCATGGCACATGTGCACGCCCTGGGTGAGCAGGCTCCCGCCGCCCGACCGATCATCCACCTGGGCGCCACGAGCTGCTTCGTGACCGACAACAGCGAGCTGATCCAGATCCGCGACGGGCTGGACATCCTGCTGCCCACGCTCTGGGCCGCCATCGACGCCCTGTCGGGCTTTGCCGAGCAGCATCGGCAGCTGGCCACCCTGGGCTACACGCACTTCCAGCCGGCCCAGCCGACCACGGTGGGCAAGCGCGCCTGCCTCTGGATCCAGGACCTGCTGGAGGACGCCCTGGCCCTGCAGCGCGTGCGCGACGAGCTGCGCTTCCGCGGCGTCAAGGGCACCACCGGCACCCAGGCCAGCTTCCTGCAGCTGCTCAACGGTGACCACGCCGCGGTGCGCCGCCTGGACCAGGCCGTCTGCGAGCGCATGGGTTTCTCGCGCAGCTGGCCCATCACCGGCCAGACCTACACGCGCAAGTCCGACTTCACGGTGCTGGCGGCCCTGGCGGGGCTGGCCCAGAGCGCCTCCAAGATGGCCACCGACCTGCGCCTGCTGGCGCACCTCAAGGAGGTCGAGGAGCCCTACGGCAAGAGCCAGATCGGCAGCTCGGCCATGCCCTACAAGCGCAACCCCATGCGCTGCGAGCGGATCTGCGCCCTGGCGCGCTTCCTGCAGTCGCTGCTGCTGAACCCGGCCGAGACCGCGGCCACCCAGTGGCTCGAACGCAGCCTGGACGATTCGGCCAACCGGCGCCTCTCCACGGCCCAGGCCTTCCTGGCGGCCGACGCCATCCTGCAGCTGGTGCTGGACGTGGGCGGCGGCCTGGTGGTGCACCCCAAGGTGGTGCAGAAGCACCTGTTGGAGGAGCTGCCGTTCATGGCCTCCGAGACCATCATGCTGGAGGCCGTGCGTCGCGGCGGCGACCGCCAGACCCTGCACGAGGCCATCCGCGAGCACAGCGTGGCCGCCGGCGCGCGCGTCAAGCAGGAGGGCGAGGCCAACGACCTGTTGCAGCGTCTGGCCGACGACCCGTTGTTCGCGTCGGTGAAGGACGACCTGCCCGCCCTGTGTGAGCCGACACGCTTCGTGGGCCGCGCTCCGGAGCAGGTGCTCGAGTTCCTGGGGGAGGTGGTGCGTCCGGCGCTGGCCGAGCACGCCCCCGACCTGTCCCAGGTGGCCGCAGACGTACGCGTCTGAGCCAGCGGGTGACGTGGGATCGATGGCCGCGGTGACCCCCGGTGCTCGGCGGCATCACCACGCCGTGAACGATGCACAACATGAGCGGGACGAGCGCTGGGTGGAGCGCGCCGTCGGTGCCTGCGGCGAGGCGGCCCGGCGGCTCGGACCGGCCTACGCCGCGCGCCTGGCGAGGCAGCTGCTGCCCTTCGATCCCGTGGAAGACCTGCTCACGCTGGCGGCGCGCCGCGCGGTGCCGCTGCGCAAGCCGGATCGGCGCCGACAGCCGCGGTCCGGTGCCAGCGTGGAGACTCGCGCTTTCGCGGCCTTGGAGGAGGTCGACCGGCGCGTGCTGTGGCGCGTGCTGGGTGCCGCAGGGGCGCAGGACCCCGATGCCTCCGATCAGGGCTCCGATCAGGGCTCCGACCAGGGCTCCGGCCAGGGCTCCGGCCCGCGCTCCGGCCCGCGCTCCGGCCCGCGCTCCGGTCCGGACACCGCGCGCGGCGAGCATGCCGCAGCTGCGCTCAGCCGCCTGGCCCGTAACGTGAGATCGGCGCGCCGCCGAGCAGGCGACGCGCCGACCGATGCCACTTCGGGAGCCGCGAGCGGCACGGGATCCGGTTCCGCTTCGCCCGCTGGACGCGCTCCCGCTGGATCGACTGCTGGATCTCACGCTGGTGGGGACGACTGCGCGGCACGGCCGCCGGGCGCGCCTGCGCCGGAGGTCTCACGTCGCGTGCCTGCGCGCAAGCGCTCGCAGAACATCCCGCGAGAGCCCCGCTGAAGCTCGGCTCAGAGCAGGTCTGCGTCGCTCTCTTCTTCGGCCTCGCAGCAGTCGGCGGCGGTCTCGCACTCGACACTGACGTCACACTCGACGGCGGCCTCGCACTCGACACTGACGTCACACTCGACGGCGGCCTCGCACTCGACGCTCACGTCGCACTCGGCGGCGGCTTCACACTCGGCCACCGCTTCGCATGCGATGACGGCTACGCACTCAGCGCTGGCTTCGCGCTCGCCGGCGCCACCGAACACCAGGACCTGGTTGTTGGCGCCGCTCCCGGTGCTGACGGCGTAGGTGCCCGCGTTGCTCGAGGGCAACAGGCGCAGGGCGCCGTCGCTGCTGTGCAGCATCTGGTAGCTGGCGCCGTCCGCCGCGCCCTCAGCGGGCAGCTCGATCACCTCGACCTCGCCGTCGCGGTCGATCGTCAGCGTGCCATCCTTGATCTCGATCCGCATGGAGCGCGCGCCGTCGCTGTCCAGGGCCTGCAGGCCCTGGAGGCTCTCACGCAGCTCATGCAGCTCGAGTCCCTTCGACTTCAGGTTGCGTTGGTGCAACTTGAGGCCCTTGAGATGCTCGTGCAGCTCAGAGAGGTCGACGTCGCCGTCGCCGGTCGAGAAACGGAAGTGGTTGCCGTGACCCTGGCCCGCCTCGTCGCCCATGAAGACGCGGAAGCCGTCGCCGTCGCCGAACTGCAGCTCGTGCAGTTCGTGCAGCTCGTCCATCTGCATGCCGTCCGGGCCGAAGAGCATGCCCAGGGGGTTCTCGGGCTGGCGCCTGCCCACGCGCACGCTGCGCTCGGTGATCTGGCCCTCGCGCGACCAGCGCAGCTCGACCACGTCACCGGCGGACAGCTCGCCCACGGCCGCGGCGACCTCTTCGCCCGAGGTGCAGCGCGTCTCACCCACGCGGCTGAGCACGTCGCCCTCGGCCAGGCCCACGAACCAGGCGGCGCTGTTGTCGATCACGCCCGCGATGTGCACGCCGTGTTCGGAGGACTCTCCCAACTGCACGCCCAGGAAGGCGCCCTGCGGCTCGTCGGAGACCCAGCTGCCGCCTCTGCGGGGCGCCACGGTTTCCGGCGCGGCGCGCGAGCCGTGCAGGCTCACCAGGCCCTCACCCTCGCGGATGACGGTGATGCTGACCTTGCCACCGGGCTCGCTGTGCTGGCTCAGGATGCCGGGGATGTCGGAGATGGCATTGACGCGCTGTCCGGCCAGGCGGAACAGGATGTCGCCGGGCTGCACGCCGGCCGAAGCGGCCAGCGAGCCGTCGAACACGTCCTCGATGGTCACGCCGTTGTCCTCGTCGCTGACCATCACGCCCAGCTTGGGCGGCTCGTCGGTCTGCGCGGCGCTGAAGCTCAGGGCGCCGGGGGCGCGGCCGGCCCGCGGGCGGGGAGCGGTGAAGTCGTCCTGCTGGGCGGCGGCCGGGACGGCCAGCGCTGCCGAGATGACGGCGAGAGTGAGGTGTGCGACGAAACGGCATGCCATGGTTATTCTCCGGACCTTTCGCGAGTGCTGAGTCAGCGGCACTCTAGACGCCCGGATCCGTCCGATGTTGGGGCCCCGATCATGATCCTCGGCACCGCCTGCCTGGCTGCCGCCGCCCTCGACGGGCCCTCCGTCTGCGCCGCGCTCGGGCGTTTGAAGCTTCAGAACGCGCTGCTTTGCGCCGTTGAGGGCGCCCGGGCGTCGGCGCTCAACGTGGTCCCGGCGGTCGGTGTGCGCGCCGCCTGGGAGCATCGAAGCCGCGGAATCGCCGCAGCTTCGAGCGTTCGGACCGACGCGTTGGTGCTCGATCTGCCCTCCGACATGGACCTGGAGCAGGTCTGCCAGGAGCTGTTCGACCTGGGCCGCGCCCAGCCCGGGCTGCGCCTCTCGTTGACCACCCCGGCCGAGGGGCCGCTGGCCGAGCCCGATGCCATGGGCCTGGCGCTGGAGGATGTGTCCGCCCTGGGAGTGGGCTGGTGGCACGTGCCCTCGCGGGCGCTGCTGGCGGGGAGCGATGACGTGCTCTGGTTCGAGCGGGTGGGGCGCTTTCTGCGGGGCATCAGCCTGGACGATGTGGCGGGTGGCGAGGGTGGCCTGCCGCCGGGCCTGGGGGCACTCGACCTGCCGCGTCTGGCGGAGTTGACCGGCCGAGCCGTTGAGGCCACCCTCGACACCGACCCGATCCCCGATCCGGCGCTGCTCAGCAGCGCCGTGGACTCACTCCTCGCGGCTGGCTTTCGATGAGCTCAAAGCGCCCTCTTGTTCCCCTGTCCATCGCGGGGTCTGACCCTTCGGGTGGTGCGGGCATCCAGGCCGACCTGAAGGTCTTCCTGCGCTTCGGGCTCTCGGGCGCGGCCGTGCCCACGGCGCTCACGGTGCAGGGGCCCAGCGGCGTGCGCTCCATCGAGCCGGTGGGCGCCAAGCTCGTGAAGCGTCAGCTCGACGCGCTCATGACCGACCTGCGCCCGGCGGCGGTCAAGGTGGGCATGCTGGCCACGGGCGAGATGGTGCGCGAGGTGGCGCGCGCCCTGGCGCCCCTGGCGCGCAAGGGCATCCCTATCATCGTGGACCCGGTGCTGCAGGCCTCCAGCGGAGCGCGCGTGCTGCCGCGGGACGACGTGGCCGTGTTCATGCGCCATCTGGCGCCGCTGGCCACGCTGATCACGCCCAACGTGACCGAGGCCGCCGAGCTGGCCGGGACCACCGTGGCCCGCGTGCGCAAGGACACCCAGGAGGTGATCGAGCTGCTGCTCCGCGCTGGACCCAAGGCGGTGCTGATCAAGGGCGGCCACCTGTCCGGCGATGAGGCGGTCGACATCCTGGGTACGCGTGAGGAGGTGCTGCTGTTCTCGCTGCCGCGGGTGCCACGGCGGCGCTCGGTGCACGGCACGGGCTGCGCCCTGGCCTCGGCCATCGCCGCGCTGATGGCGCGCAAGCTGCCGCTGGAGGACGCGGTGGAGCTGGCCAAGAACTACGTGGCTGGCGCCATCGTCGGCGCGCGCTACGTCGGGCGCGGCAGCCGCATGCTGGACTTCTTTGCCCCCGTGGGCGAGGACGACATCGAGCGGCTGGCCAAGGGCTGAGGGGCCCGCGCTGCGTGGCGCCTAGCCGTCGCGCAGCAGCCCGAACCAGGTGCCGAGCAGCGCCAGCGTGCCCTCGGGGTCCACGGCGGGCAGGCCGACGTGCCCTCCGGCGGGCAGCTCCCGGCCCGCCACCCAGGGGTTGCCGTCGGCGGCGGCCAGGGCCGCGCGCAAGTGCTGCACCGGCACCAGCGGGTCGTCCAGCGGGTGCAGCAGCAGCGTGGGCACGCGGATCTGGTCGGTGATGCCGGCCCGGGCCGAGCGGGCCAGCCCCAGGAAGTCGTGCATCTGCTCGGGCGTGCCCGGCAGGCGCGGCATGACCACGTCGCGCACGTAGCGCTGGTACAGCTCGCCCCGGCGGCCGCGCTGGCCGGCCTCGCCCAGGCGCAGGCTCAGGTGGCGTCCCATGGTGGACAGCAGCCCGGCAAAGACGGCGCGCTGCTGCAGCCCGCGCGGCCGGGGCAGGCGCGCGCTGTCGTCGAAGGCCAGCAGCGCCTCGCGTACGTCCAGCGGGCCGCAGATGGCCATGACGCCGCCACGCAGCACCTCGGGCTCGCCGGCGGCGCTGGCCTCGTAGGCCGCGCGCACGGCGCAGTGGGCGCCGTAGGACAGGCCCAGCAGGCCCACGGAGCAGCCCTCCGCCCGGGCCAGGGTGCGAGCGGCCAGGAACAGGTCGCGGCCCTCCTCCAGGCCCAGGCTGAGCGGCGGCGGGCGTCCGCGCAGGCGGCCGTGATCGCGCAGGTCGAGCGCCAGCACGTGAAAGCCCATGCGCCGCAGGGACTCGGCCAGCTCCACCACGTAGCCGCTCACGTGGCTGTCGAACAGGCCGTGCACCACCAGCACCACGGGTGCGCCCGGGGCGCCGGTGGAGCGCTGGCCGGTGAGCACCGGGCGGCCCTCGCCCAGGGGGATCTCCACCGGCTCGAAGGGCAGCCCGTCGTAGTTGGGCGTGCGCCCGGCCGTGTCGGGGTGCTGGTCGGCCTCGCGCGTCACGAGGTCGCGGCAGCCCATGCCCATCAACAACTTGTAGGGGTCGGTCTGGCCCCGGGGATGAAACGGCAGCGCCAGCGCCGCGTCATGGGCTGCGGAGGCTCGCGCGGCCAGCTCGGGCGCCGCCGCGGGCTCGGGCAACGGACCGGCCGCGAACTCCAGCAGCGAGGGCAGCCGAGGTGCCAACAGGCAGGCGAACCAGTCGAGCATGGCGAGCGTCAGCGCGGAAATGGAGGTGGTGAAGACGGCCGGCGGACCGGCTCAATCAGATGCTCTTGGCACTGAACCCTTGACCCCGAGGGCCGCTTCCTTGTACGACACGCCCATCTGACCGCGAGCGGGTGTAGCTCAGTGGTAGAGCATCACGTTGCCAACGTGATTGTCGTCGGTTCAATTCCGATCACCCGCTCCATTTTTTCTGGCTCTCCTCACGTTTTGAGGGGTGAGTCGGGGAGGGCCGGTTCGAGTTCGATGCCCCCGCAGCAGAGAAAGAGCATGGAGATGAGCGCCTGTGCGCTGTGAAAGCCGTAGGCCCGTCGGGC
>QNBX01000100.1 GCA_003644265.1 Planctomycetota bacterium | reverse complement strand
TGCTGGCGGCGTAGCCCTGCACGCCGGCGGCGTCCGGGATCCAGTACTGGAAGTACGAGGTGAAGCCGCTCGGGACGTTCGCGGGCCAGAAGGAGCTCAGGCTCAGCTCCCCGGCGCCGTCGATGCCCAGCGGGCCGATGATCATGTCGGGGCTGGAGACCAGCACGCCGCCCTTGAAGGGCGCGTTCAGCGCGGACAGGCCGATCAGCAGCCAGGCCGAGCCGCCTGGCAAGGCGTTGCTGAGCGAGGTGTCCACGGGGGTCAAGGGCAGCAGGTCGCCGCTGCCGGTCAGGCTCGGGTCTCCCAGTGCACCGGCCAGTGCGTGGCCCAGATCGTTCCACGAGCCCACGTCATTGAAGGCGAGGATGAAGCCCGCCAGGGGGAAGCCGCCCACGCTGTCGCTGCTGCCGCCGACGACGATGTTGCCGTCAGCGCTCACCGCGTTGCAGACTTGCATGAAGGGTGCGCCGGTGATGCCCAGGGCTGGCAGCACAGCGTTCAGGCCGACGATGCCGGTGGCCGGGGTCCAGAGCCAGGCCTCCTTCGCGAAGCCCGCCTCGTCATAGCCGGCGATCAGCTCGCCGCCGTCCGACACGGCCTGGGCCTTGCCCGACATGTTGTTGTTCAGCGAGCCGATGTCGACAAGCGGGCCGTTGCCCACGCGATAGAACGCGCTATTGTAGTTGCCGTGGTCGTATTGCGTCCCCACGGCAAAGATGCCGTCGTTGTTGATGCCGAGCACCTTGCCGCCCTCGTTGGGGTCGATCATGGCGCCGCTCAGATCGGGCACCCAGAACGCGGGCGATGTGCTGATCGTGCCGCGTCCATACCCACCGATGACCACGCCGTCGCCCGCGATGCAGGTGGCTTGGTCGGAGCCGTTGCCCAGATGCTGCAGCTCCTGCATGCCGGTGGCGGCGGTCCATCTGAAGGCGCGGCCGGAGCAGCCGTCCCAGGACAAGCCGACGACGACGCTGCCGTCGCCCGAGATGTCGTTCGCCGAGCTCTTGCTCGGGCAGGAGCCGGCGTTGGGCAGGAATCCGAGGCTGACCCACCCGGTGGCTGCGGTCCACATGCCAGCGACCCGGTCTCCGTTCTGATCCGTGAAGCTGCCCACGAGCTTGAGTCCGTCATCCGAAACGGCCACCGCAAAGCCGTCGGGGACGATGGTGGGGGCCGGGTCGTTCTTCCAGTCCCAGAAGAAGCTGTCATGACCCATGGAGCCCACCACGATGCGCCCGTCGGGAGTGATGTCGTGGGCCCAGGTGCCGATGGGCAGGTTGATCAGCGTTTGAGCGCAGAGGGACACCGGGAAGCAGACCGCGGCGACAAGGGTGAGGGATGCGAGGCGTTTGATCACGGCAGGGGCTCGAAGCGGTGAGTTTGGAGGTCAGGGTCAGGTGCGAGTGGGGCCAGGTGAGGGGCTCGATGACAGCGCGGCATGCGGGGGCGTCGTCCGCTGCTGGAGAAGGCCATGAACAGCCCCGGCAGGGCCCGCGGCGCCCTCTACGGCGTCGTCGCGCCCAGGCCGTTGCTGGCGGCGAAACCCTGCACGCCGGCGGCATCGGGGATCCAGTACTGGAAGTACGAGGTGAACCCGCTCGGGACGCCCGCAGGCCAGAAGCTGCTCATGCTCAGCGAGCCGGTGCCATCGATGGCCAGCGGGCCCAGGGTCATATCGGGGCTGGGCACCAGCACGCCGGCCTTGAAGGGCGCGTTCAGCGCCGACAGGCCGATCAGCAGCCAGGCCGATCCGTTGGGCAGCGCGGCGCTGAGCGCGATGTTGACGGTGGAGAAAGGCAACAGGTCGCCGCCACCCGTCAGGACGGGGTCGCCCAGGGCGCCGGCAAGGGCGTGCCCCAGGTCGCTCCATGTGCCGGTGGACGTGAACTCGGCGATGAAGCCGGCGTTGGAGTTGAAGCCTGTGCTGCCCAGCGCGCCACCGACGACCACCGTGCCATCGTCGCTGACCGCCGTGGACTGCTGCAGCTTCGGAGCGCCCGTGATGCCCAGACTCAGGAGCAGGGCGTTCAGGCCGACGATGCCGGTGGCTTGGGTCCAGACCCAGGCTTCGGTGTCGAGGCCGGCGAGGTCGTAGCCCACGATGATCTCGCCCTGCTCGGATACGCCCCGCGCTCTGCCTGCCATGGTCCCGTTGTTGAGCGAGCCCAGGTTGATGGGGCTGCCCCCATTCACGCTGTAGAAGGCGCCGAACCAGCCGGCGCCGAAGTACTGCGTTCCCACGGCGATGCTACCGTCCGCGTTGAAGCCGTAGATCTCGCCGAACGCGGCGGAGTCGAGCATGGCGCCGGTCAGGTCCGAGGCCCAGACAGCGGGCGAGCGCTGGCCGGGCGCCCCGTCTCCGTAGCCGCCGATGCTGGAGCCGTCGCCCGAGATGGCGTTGGCGTTGTTGTTCGTGGCGCCCAGATGCTCGAGCTCTTGCATGCCGGCGGCGGCCGTCCACTTGAAGCCGCGCGCGCTACAGCCGTCCCAGGACAGCCCCACGATGGTGCTGCCATCGCCTGAGATTCCGGTGGCCTTGCTCTTGCTCGGACACGACTGGGCGAAGGGCAACTCACCGAGGCTGACCCAGCCCCCGGCCAGGGTCCAGATGGCCGCGACGTCGTCGCTGCCGCCGGGATCCAGCATGTTGCCCGCCATGGTCAGCCCGTCGTCCGAGACGCCCACGAAGCCGTAGCCCCCGGGGACGTAGGTCGGCGCCGGCTCGGTCTTCCAGTCCCAGTAGAACCCACCCCATGAGGACGAGCCCACCACCAGCGAGCCGTCGGGCGTGATGTCGGTGGCCCAGGTGCCATCCGGAAGGACCTTCAGCGTCTGGGCGGAGCTGTGCGCCGACAACGTCGTCGCGATCACCAGCGTGAACAGAAGCTTGCGGTTGATCATGGTTCTTTCTCTTGGTCTTGGTCTACGCGATGGAGGTGGGGTTCCAGCCTGGGTGCGGTTGGCGATCTGCCGAGCGTGCAACCAACGAGAGCTGCCGTGAGCCGCGCCTTGAAACAGGGCACGGCCCACGACGCCTCTCTGCGTGGCTTCCGGCTACGGCGTCGTCGCACCCAATCCGTTGCTGGCGGCGTAGCCCTTCACGCCGGCGGCATCGGGGATCCAGTACTGAAAATACGTGGTGAAGCCGCTCGGGACGCCCGAGGGCCAGAAGGAGCTCAGGTTCAGTTCGCCGGCGCCGTCGATGCCCAGCGGGCCGACGATCATGTCGCCGTTGGGCACCAGCACGCCGCCCTTGAAGGGCGCGTTCAGGGCCGACAGGCCGATCAGCAGCCAGGCCGAGCCGCCCGGGAGCGCGTTGCTGAGCGAGGTGCTCACGGGGGTCAAGGGCAGCAGGTCGCCGCTGCCGGTCAGGTTCGGGTCTCCCAATGCGCCGGCCAGTGCGTGGCCCAGATCGTTCCACGAGCCCGTGTCGTTGAAGGCGAGGATGAAGCCCGCCTGGGGGAGGCCGCCCAGGCCGTTGCTGACGCCGCCCACGACGATGTTGCCGTCCGCGCTCACCGCGTTGCAGACTTGCATGAAGGGTGCGCCGGTGATGCCCAGGGCCGGCAGCAGGGCGTTGAGGCCGAGGATGCCGGAGGCCGGGGTCCAGACCCAGGCCTCGCGCCCGAAGCCCTGCGCGTCGTAGCCGACGATCATCTCGCCGCCGTCCGACACGGCTTGGGCCCTGCCCGACATGGTGCTGTTCAGCGAGCCGATGTCGACAAGCGGGCCGTTGTCCACGCGATAGAACGCGCTGTTGTAGTTGCCACCGATGTACTGTGTTCCAACGGCGAGGGTGCCGTCGTTGTTGAGGCCGAGCGCTTGGCCGCTCACGTTGGGGTCGATCATGGCGCCGCTCAGATCGGGCACCCAGAACGCGGTCGACGTGCTGACCATGCCTCGTCCATACCCACCGATGAGCACGCCGTCGCCCGCGATGCAGGTAGCGCGGTCGGAGCCGTTGCCCAGGTGCTGCAGTTCCTGCATGCCGGTGGCGGCGGTCCACCGGAAGGCGCGTCCTGAGCAGCCGTCCCAGGACGAGCCCACGACGACGTTGCCGTCGCCGGAGATGTCGTTGGCCCTGCTCTTGCCCGGGCAGGAGCCGGCGTTGGGCAGGTAGCCCAGGCTGACCCAACCGGTGGCTGCGGTCCACATGCCGGCCACGTCATCTCCGGCCGGATCCTTGAAGACGCCAACGAGCTTCAGGCCGTCATCAGAAACGGCCACCGCATAGCCGTCGGGGACGATGGTGGGGGCCGCGTCGTTCTTCCAGTCCCAGTAGAAGCTGTCGGACCCCTGGGTGCCCACGACAATGCGACCGTCGGGGGTGATGTCGGTGGCCCAGCTGTTGTCGGGCAGGATGACCAGAGTCTGGGCGGAGGCGGCAGCCGGAATGCAGACCGCGGCAACGAGGGCGAGAGATGCGAGTCGTGAGGTCACAGCAGGGGCTCGAAGCGAGGAGTGTGAGGGCCGTGTGGAAACGGGAACCGGAGTGGACGCCTCGGTGACGGAGCAAGGTGGAGCAGTGACAGCGCGCCGAACGCGGGCGCCATCCTGTGCTGGAGTCAGCCTACATCATTCCCTCGCGTGCAGCGGGACTTTCCCCGGGGAAAGACCCGCGCCTGAAGGGGGTGTGGTCTCCGTGACCGTGCGGATACGCTCAGAGCAGCAGCGGCCCGCGTTTCACGCTTCCCGACCATTGGCCCCCAAATGAACTCACGTCGAGTGAATCCCTCCCCAGGAACACGGATGGGCCTATTCCAGGACGAGTGCAAGGTCGTGCTCCAGAGCCTGCGGGGTGCCCTGACGGAGGCGCTGACTTCGCTGGGACTCGACGCCTCCCGGCCGCAACAGCTCGCTCAGCGCCTGGGCCTTCATCGCAAGCTGTGCCTGAAGCTGGCCAAGATCGTCACCAGCGCCGACGCGTTCGCGGCCGTGCCCCACGTCCCGGGCAGCGCCGGTGTGGAACTGCTGTTGACCGCGCTGGCCAAGGCGGGCGTGGCGCCCGGCATCGTGCAGCGCATCCGCGTGGCGCGTGAGGACTTCGACGGTCTGCTGCAGCGCCACGCTGGCGACCGCATCACGCTCGACACGGTGGCCGGCGGTTTCGTTCCCCAGGCTCAGCGCAGCGAGGGCTTGCTCCAGGCGCGCCGGGAGGCGTTCCGCGGCAACAGCGCCATCCTGGGTGTGCAGGCGCGCGTGCTGATGGCGGTCTCCATCATGGCGCCCAGCGCCGAGGATCCCCGGCGCGTCGACCTCGGGCTGCTCAACGGCATCCTCGACCTGCGCAGGCTCAGGCCCGACGTGGCATGGCCGCTCTTCCGGCGCAAGCTCTGGAGTGCCGACGGCGTGGCCAGCGAGTTCAAGGGCCGGCCTCTTGAGCCCCAATCGGACGCTGGCGGCGCGCCGCTGCTGCGCGCATTCTGTTCGCCCGATCTGCCGGAGATGGACGTCCGCCGCTCCGACGACGAGGTGCTCTACGAGCTACCGGCGGGCCCGGTCGGGCGTACCGCCGAGCTGACCTATGTCTATGGCTCATACATGCCGTCGGTCGGCACGCAGTACGTCGATGGCGACGAGACGCTATGTGAGATCGGCTGCAACCTCGAGACGCCGGTCGAGGTCATGCACATGGACATGCTGGTGCACGAGTCGCTGACCTGGGCCATGCGGCCCCGCGGTGATGCCTTCAGCCTGTTGGGAGGCAGGCCGGTGCGCGGTCATCGCCGCCATGCGTCCACGCGGCTCATGCTCGAACGCGGCGTGCACGAGCTGGGCCGCGGCCTGGACACCATGGCCACGCCGCACATGCCGAACTACGGCGCGATGTTGGCCTACGCGTTCAGCTGTCTGGGCTGGGACCCGTCGGACTTCCGCGGTTTCCGGTTCACCCTTCCGCACCCGCCCATTCCGGCCTTGGCGCTCATGTCCATGGACCTGGCCCAGCCGCCGCAGGGCTGACGCAGGCACCTCGCTGCCAGACGCCCTGGACCCACTCGGGTTCGGCTGCGGCAGGCCACGCGCCATGCGGCGCCTGTCCCGGCCCCGAGCCCGCGTCGCGCAACCCGAGCGCTCGACCTGTATGGCGACGACGAAGTCAGGATATAAACTTGACTTCTGCCCGATCTCGGCGTGAAATACATCAAGACTAATTGATGTCTCTGCGCTGCAGCCCACGCCGGAGGGCGCCGTATCGGTGCCGGATGTGTTGACAACAGACGTCAGATCAGCGCGACTCAGGTCTCCACTCCTGGGGGTCGTCGTCTTGGGCTGCGCGGCCATAGGGGCGCTCTGGATGCTGGAGGCGGGGTCTGAGCCCGTGGGCAGCGTAGCCCCTGTCATGCTGGCTCCACCGGTTGAACCAGCCACCGGGCTACCGGCGCCCCTGGCCGCGTCCCGGCAGGCCATCGTGCCGGCTCAGCCCGTTGCCACCAACGAGGTTGAGCGTCAGCTGGTGCTGCTGGCCTACGACATCGACGAGGAGCTGCGCGTCACCGCCGCCGAGGACCTGGCCGCGTGGGTACCCGGCGAGGCCGAGGCCGGGCTGGCGCAGGCCGCCGCTGCTGACGAGTCGCCGCGCGTGCGCGAGGCGGCCCTGCGCTCGCTGGAGGGCGCCCTCGCCACCGACGTCGTGGCGCTGTTCGCCGAGGCGCTGACCGACCCCGACCTGTGGGTGCAGGACGCCGGCGAGACCGGCCTGTACCGGAACGACGACCGCGACCGCAGCAAGAACGCCCTGGCGCTGCTGTGCCTGAGCGAGGCGCGCGACGTGCGCCTGCGCGCCGCCGAACTGCTGGATGAGATGGATGCCGGCGAGCTGCCCTGGGACGAGCTCTACGACGGGCCTACGGGATTGCCCTGGGCGCCGCCGCCTTCCGATGAGACCGACCCATCGGGAGACACCGACGATCACTGAATCAACGCTGGCTAGGAGTTCACCATGACGACGCTACGCAAGACGCTGCTCTCCCTCGCGGTCACCGCGCTGTTGAGCCCCCTCGCCCTCGCGGGTGACGGTAAGTACTCCTCCTTCCTGGGCACCTGGGACTTCGGTGTGTCGGTGCGCTTTGACGCCACCGCGCAGCAGAAGGAACGCATGAAGACCGAGTTCGAGAAGGCCTCGGCCATCATCTGCGACGCGTCCGACGGCCAACAGGAATTCGGCGACGTCTTCTGCTGCAACAACAAGGGCGGCGGCAAGGCGGCCGAGGTCTGGATCCTGCCGCCGGGCACCTCGTGGGCCAGCAACGCCCCCGGCCGCTTTGGAGTGTCGGGCCAGCACATCGAGCTGTACTACGACGACATGGTCTTCAAGAACGCGGCCAACATCGACGGCTCCTGGGTGGTGGCCCACGAGTGGGGGCACCACGCCTACGGCATCAAGGACGAGTATTCAGGGCCCACGGCGGGCGCCAAGGAGTGCGTGGTGGTGCCGGCAGCGGTGGCTGAGCGCACGGCCTGCCTGATCGAGAACTTCTGGAACCACGGCGCCGCCGGTGTGTCACTGACCGAGTGGTGCGTGTCGTCCAACCACGACCCGAACAACGACACCTGGCAGGAGGACATCAACGGCAAGTCCTGCTGGGAGAGCCTGGTGGCGGCCTACCCCGACGTGACCGCTCCGGCGGCCTTGCCTGACGCGGGACCGGCCGGCGCCGCGATCTTCTTCGACTGGACCGAGCTGGAGGCGGAGGCGCGCTTCGTGGTCGTGATTGACGACTCGGGATCCATGAGCAGCGACAACAAGATGGCCCTGGCCCGCTTGGGTGGCATGATCTTCGCCAACCTGGCGCGCGACGGGCACAAGCTCGGCGTGGTGCGCTTCAGCGGCAGCGCCTCGACCCTCTACCCGCTCACCAGCATGGACGCGGGCACGCGCGCGGCGGCCAAGGCCGCCATCGCGACGCTCACGGCAGGCGGAAGCACCAACATCGATGCGGGCTTGAGTGTGGCCCAGGGCATGATCACGGGAGCGGGTGAGCGGGCCTGTGCCCAGGCCATCGTGCTCTTGTCCGACGGCAGCCAGGGCGGGCCGGTCGCGCCCGGCTTGATCGATGACCTGGTGACCAATGGGATCGTGGTGCACTCCATCGCCCTGGGTCCTTCGGGCGTCGACGTTCCGACCATGCAGGGCGTGGCGGCGGGCACGGGCGGCAAGTTCTTCTTTGCCAACGCGGGTGGCCAGCTGCCGGGCATCTTCGCCCAGCTCTCGGCCGCCACGGTCGAGGGCGGCGTGCTCAACACCGCCAACGGCACGCTGGCCCCAGGAGAGTCGGCCAGCGAGCCCTTTGAGGTGGACGGCACCACCAGCCAGGTCTCGTTCGTGGCCTCGTGGGACACCAGCCCGGCCGACCTGGTGGTGTCCATCAGCAGCCCGAACGCCACCTTCGACGAGAACACGGTCGATCCCGATGTGCGCTTCTCGGTGGATGAGTCCTCCGTCTCGGTCGTGGTCACGGGCAGCGGCGTCGTCGCCGGCACCTGGCACGTGAACCTCGACCCGCCCGGGGCCGGGGCACCCACTCCGCCCGGCGCGCCGCAGATCAACTACGAGGTCCAGGCCCTGACCGACTCCAAGGACCTGACCTTCGAAGCGACGGCCGACTCCGGCGCCTACACCTATCCCCACCCCATGCTCGTGACCGCCAGCGTGACCTTCGGCAGCAGCGTGACAGGCATCGACGTCTCGGGATCTGTCCGTCGGCCAGACGGTTCGGTGGCGGAATTCGTGCTGCGCGACGACGGCTCGGCGGCCAGCGGCGATGTGACCGCGGGCGACGGCATCTACTCGGGAACGTTCTCAACCTGGGGCGACAACGGCTCGTACCTGGTGGCCCTCGACGCCGTGAACACGGGCTCGGGAGAGGTCACCGGCGGTGAGTCGCTCAAGCCCGAGGGCGAGGTGGCTACCGGCGGCGAGGATCCGGACGACTTCGAGCGCCACAACGAGTTCTCGGTCACGCTGAGCGGCGCGCCGCCTCTGGAGCGCTTCGGCCTGGGCGCCGACAAGTTCAAGGTCTCGTTCGGCAAGACGGACCTCAAGAACAAGCTGAGCGTCAGCGGCCGCATGAACCTGGCTGAGGACGCGGTCGACCCCGCGTTTGACACGCTCGAGATCCGCGCCGGCAACCTGTTCCCATTCACCTTCGATCCCGAGGATCTCAAGCAGGCCGGCAAGAAGCCGCGCTACGTGTTCAAGGACAAGCCCTCGGGCACCAGCGGCTACGTCGACCTGTTCAAGAAGGGCTCCTCGCTGGGCAAGTTCAAGCTCAACGACAAGGGTTTCCTGTCCGCAGGCTTCGGGGGCTTCGGCTCGCTGGCCTTCGTGGACGTCGAGTTGGTCTGGGGCGACATGGACTACGAGGCCCGGATCGCCACCAAGGTCAACAAGAAGGGCACGGCGGCTTCGTTCAGCGGCAAGAAGGGCACCTACACCAGCCAAGAGCTGTTCGTCAGCTCCGCCAAGGTCGGCCTCAACACCAAGAAGGCCGACAAAGACAAGCTGAGCGTGCGGGCCAAGATGAGCGGCATCTTCGACATCACGGCCAACGACACCACCATCGCCTTCGGGCCCTGGCAGGTGGAGATCCTCACAGCCCAGTGGAAAGCCAACAAGAAGGGCACCAAGCACACCTTCAAGTCGGCGGACAAGAGCACCACGGTGACCTACGACAACGAGAAGCAGGAGCTCTCCATCTCGTCCAAGAAGCAGTCCATCAATACGATCACCCAGACGGTGCAGTTTGTGGTGACTTCGGGCTTCTTCACGGAGCGCCGCGAGATCAAGATGTCCAGCAACAAGAAGGGCAACTCGTTCGTCTACTGAGCGTCGGATACGCCGGGGCCGGGGCGAGACCAGGGCCCCGGCGTTGGATGACCCATGCTGACCACATTGACCTCGAGCGCTTGGCTGCTGTGCGTCGCGCTGCTGTTTCAGCCGGCTCCCGGCTCCGTCGCCGACTACGCGCGTGACCTGGCGGCGGCGCGCATGCCGCCCGTCGAGCTCGCCCTGGTCGATGACTACGTGGCCTTCGAGCGCGGGCTGCACAGCGTGCTGACGGGCCCGTCGGCCCAGGACCCGGACCTGTTGCAGCGCTTAGGGGCGGGCGTGGCTGAGACCTCGCCCATGGCCCTGCGGCGCTCGTTCAGCGACGGCCGCGAGCCCACCGGTTGGGACCTGGCTCAGGCGTGGGCCCAGGCCGAGCTGGCGGCGCGCCGACCGGAGCTGGCGCCGCTGCTGGAGGACGTCACGCGGCTGCTCTCGCCGGACGTGTGGCAGGTGGCTGAGGGCGCGGCCCGGCTGGCGCGGCTCTGCGAGCAGGCTCCCGACGAGCCGGTGGTGGCGGCGCTGGTCTTCCAGACCGCCGAGCGCCTGGCGCCGTTTCCTCAATATCGCGCCGCCGTGGACGAGGTCCTGACGGCGGCCTTCGCTGCGTTGGATGCGTCCGCGGGAGCAAACGCAAACGCAAACGCAAACGCTGAGGCTGAGGCTGAGGCTGAGGCTGGAGGCGAGGGCGGCGCTGCGGGCGGCGTGGACGAAGTGTGGCTGCACGGGTCGGCGCGGACGCGGCACCTGCTCGAGCTGGCCGTCCTGCGCGTCTCTTCGGCCGCGGCCGGGCGCGGGGCCAGCGACGTGGACCAAGCCCATTGGCGGGCCGCCGCCGCCACGGCTCCCACGCCCTGGCAGTCCTCGCTGGTGACGCTCACGGGGCTGGTGCTGCGCGCGCGGCAGGGTGACGTCGCGCAGCAGGCCCGCGCGCGCGACGAGCTGGCCAGCTACATCGGCGAGACCCCCTTCAGCGACCTGGCCCTGCGCGCCGGGGAGCAGCTGACGCGGCGCTGGTTGACCCAGGGCAACCTCACCCAGGCCTTGGGTTGGTGCGCGCTGATGGAGCGCGAGGGGGCCGCCGCCGAGCAGCTCGCGGGCCTGCGCCTGATCATGCTGCGCGATGGCCACGCGCTGCTGCCGTCGCAGCCCGACGCGGTGCTCGATCAGCTCGAGGCGCAGCTCGGGCGCTCCATGGACGCGCTGGGCGATGGGCCCGCCGCGCCGGCGCTGGCCTGGGCGGCCGCCACCCTGGCGCAGGCCCGCGGTCAGGATCAGCGCGCCCACGAGCTGCTCATCGCCTGCGCCGCCGCCAGTCTGTCAGGCGCCCAGCCGAGCGCGCGCCTGAGCCCCATCTCCGAGTGGTGGGTGCCGCTGGGGGAGCCCGCCGCTCAGCACCTGCGCCCGCTCGAATTCAGCCGCGGCGCCTGCTGGCAGCTCGCCGATCAGGCCCTGGCCGACGAGCGCTGGGAGGACGTGCTGCGCTACGGCGCCTTCCCTGCGCCGGCCGAGGGCTGCGGCAACGTCATCGTCGAGGCGGAGCGCCATGGCCTGCGCCGCCGGGCTGCCGCGCTGCAAGGGCTCGGCCGCCGGGACGAGGCGCTGCAGCTGCGCGGGCAGCTCCTGCTCAGCGCCGGCTTCAACGACATCACGCGGGCCGCGGTCGAACTCGTCGATCAGAGCGTGCAAGTCGGCGACGAGGACGCTCTGCGCGTCTGGCTCGAGCGCAGCGCTCCAGGCAGCGACGAGCGCCTCGACAAGACCTCGCGGTACCTCGCGTTCCGGGTGGCGCTGCGGGATGGCCCGCGTGAGGAAGCCGAACGGCTCGGCGCCGAGCTGGGTCAGCGCTGGCCCGGCGATGACCTGCTGAACTCGCGCGTGCGTCATCAGCTCGCCGGCGACGGCTGAGCGAAGCAACGCCCGCGCGGCGCCCCGCGCGCCGCATCACCGGCGCCGGTGCACACGCACCGGCCGCGACACGCGCGAACGCGCCGCGTGAAATTCGCCGCGCAAGATGACAGAAGCGTCATCCCGATCGGCTGTTCGCTGAGCGTCCTGCGCTCGCGCAGACCGGTCGTCGCGGCTGCCGCGATCGAACATGAGGAAACCGTCATCCCGTGTGGGCTGTGAGCTGACGAATACTCATGGGCACATCGCCGGCCACGAGCTGGCGTGTCCACCCACCGGAGCATCGCTGTGACTCAGCTACTGCCCATGGCCCTGGTCGTCCTCTCGGTGGTGTGCGCCTCGCCCGCGCCCCGCTGCCAGGACGAGCCCGCGCCTCAGAGCGCCTTCCACGACCCGCTGCTGCCGTTGGCGCAGAGCACCGACGATGTCGGCCGCGAGCTGCTCACGGCCTACGACCGCTTTGACGCCGCCGGGTTGCTCGAGAACATCGCGACCATCGAGGCGCGGCTCGGCAGCGAGGACGAGTTGGTCGAAGACCGCTACGTCCTGGCCCAGGGCTACGTGTCGCTCAACCTCATCCGGCGCTTCTTTGAGAAGCACGCGTCGGACGACATGCCCGCGGTGCTGGAGGCGCTGGACCCCGACGAGCTGGCCGAGCTTGGCATCGCCCATGCGGCCGTCTACCAGCAGGCCCATCCCAAGCACGCTGACATCCGTCGCGTGCACGGCGAGCTGGTCTCGACCCAGATCCGCGGCATGTTGGGCGGCATGACCAAGGGCCCCGAGGCCAAGCGCCTGATGGCGGAGGCCAAGCAGCTGGACGCTCGCAACGGCTGGGTACACTTCAGCAGCGCGCGCATGCACTACCACAACCCGGCCTTCGTGGGCGGCGACAAGGACCTGGCCCTCGAAGAGCTGCGCGTGCTGCAGAAGTCGATGGAGCCATTCCGCGTACGGCTCTACCTGGCGCTGACCTACAACGCCAAGGAGATGTACCCGCAGGCACGCTACTGGGCCCTGAAGGCCACGGCCATGGCGCCGCAGAACCGCGAGGCCAAGTTGCTCATGGCTGAGATCAAGCAGCGCCTGGCCGAGGATCAGGAGTCATGAGCGGCCGCGCGATGACTGTGCTGCTGGGCTGCGCGCTGCTGCTTGGCGCCTGCGCCAGCTACGACAAGCTGGTCGAGCACGATCCCAGCGTGGGCGAGCAGGAGGTCTACGCCGCGGGTGTCGACGGCGACGCGGACGAGATGGTGCCGCACCTGATCTACGTGCTGCGGCACCGCGACGAGTTTGACCACGCGGCGCTGGTGGCGGCGCTGGCGTCCCTGGCCGAGCACCCCGACGGGCGCACAGCGGACGCCGTGGCGTCGCTCGCCCGTGACGACGACGAAGAGGTCCGCTGGCATGTGGCCCTGGCGCTGAAGGCCATCGGGGGCGAGCTGGCGCGCACCACGCTGGCGGCCATGGCTGAGCACGACAGCAGCGAGCTGGTGCGCACGGAGGCCGCGAGCTGATGCGCTGCTTCGCGTTCCCGTCCACGCTCGCGCTGCTGGTGCTGCTGGCCGACCCACTGCTGGAGCTGCAGCCATGACGATCTTCATCACGGGCGCCACGGGCCTGGTGGGCTCCGATCTGGTGGAGCGACTGGCTGGCCGCGTGCCGCTGCGTCTGCTCGTGCGCGCCAGCGGCGGCCAGAGCGCCGAGGAGCGCATGGCCGCCTTGCTGTCACCGCGCGTGGCCGAGCTCATGGGCAGCGACGCGCTGCGCCTGGTCTCGGGCGACCTCACCGCGCCCGGCATGGGGCTCGGCCAGCACGAGCGTCAACGCCTGGCGCAGGAGCTCGACGGCGTCGTACACCTGGCGGCGCGCACGGACTTCGAGTCGCGCGAGCTCAGCGACTACCAGCGCGTCAACGTCGGCGGCGCCCTGGAGGTCGCTCAGCTGGCCCAGCTCGCGCGCTGCCCGCTGCTGCTGGCGTCGACGGCCTACGTGGCCGGTGACCACCCGGGCCTGTTCATGGAGCACCACCTGGACCTGGGCCAGGCCCTGCGTAACCCCTACGAGGCGTCCAAGCTGGAGGCCGAGCAGGCCGTGCGCCGGCTCTGGGCCGGCAGCGAGCTGCCGCTGGCGATCATGCGCCCGGGCATCATCCTGCCCGACGCGCCGCGCGCGGGGCTGCCCGTGGGCCCGGGGCCCCTGGTCCACCTGCAGCTGCTGGCGCGTCTGCAAGGCAACGACGCCACGCGCGTGTGGGTGCTGCGCTACGCCGGGGATCCGCAGGGCCAGCTCAACCTGGTGCCGCTGAACTTCGTGGGCCGCGTGCTGGAACGCGCCGCGCTGGCGCCACGGGATGGCACGGCCACGTATCACCTCACGGCCCGTACGGCCCTCACCATCGGGCAGGTCTCCGCGGCCATGAACGCCGAGCTCGTGGGGGTGGAGACGCGTGTGTGCGGCCAGGACGAGGTCGCCGACTTCGACCGCTATGAGCGCACGCTCGCGCGTCGCTGCCGCATGTACGAGCCCTACCTGTTCCTGCGCAACGGTCACGACCGTCGCCGGCTGGTGGCCGGCTTCGACGGCGACGACGGCGCGGATGAAGCCTGGCTGCGGCGTGTGTTCAGGACCCACGTCCAGGTCTGGCGCGAGCAGCTCACCGAGTCCCATGAGGAGCTGCCCGCCAGCCGCGCGGTGCGGCGCTACTTCGAGTCGTTCCTGCCGGGCATGTTGGGGCGCGCGCTCGTGCCCGGACTGGCCAGCCTGGTCACGGACTTCACCGTCAGCGTGGCCTCCGTGGGCGTGTTCCGCCTGGACATCCAGGAGGGCGTGCTGGAGTCGGTGAGCGAGGTGGGCGAGCCCTCGCCGCGCTTCGACTTTGCCAGCGACGCCGAGGCCATGTTGGAGGCCGTGACCGGCGAGGTGCGCCCCTCCGAGCTGTTCTTCCGTGAGCGCATGCGCATCACGGGCAACCTCTACGAGGCGCTCTCGACGGCCACCGCGCTGGAGGACTTCTTCCGCATGCACCCCTTCAAGGAGCGCGTGGCATGACCCTGGTGGACACGGCGCTGGTCGCCCTGCAGGACGTCCCGACCCTGGAACACGACACCGTCGTGGACTGGCACAAGCAGCACCTCAACCCATCGCTGATCGCGCTGATGAAGTTGGGGGGCTACGACGGCGTGCGTGTGGCTTCCGCGGACGGCGCCTGGATCACCACCAGCGACGGCCGCCGCCTGCTCGATCTGGTGAGCAGCTACGGCGCCCTGTCCCACGGACACAACCATCCGCGCATGCTGGCCGCCTCGCGCTGGTTCGATCAGCAGCACGCCGCCGACCTGCTCAAGGAGTTTCCCTCGCCCTGGACCGCGGCGTTGGCCCACAACCTGGCGGCGCTCACGCCCGGCGAACTCGACAGCGTCTTCCTGTGCAACTCAGGCACCGAGGCGGTGGAGGGCGGGCTCAAGCTCGCGCAGCGCGTGTTCAAGGGTGAGCGCGACCGCTTCGTCTACGCCCGGGACTCGCTGCACGGCAAGACCGGCGGCACCCTGTCGGTGACCGGCCGTGAGAAGTACCGCCGCTACGTGCGTCGCTTCGAAGACTGGCCCATGCTGCCCTTCGGTGACCTGGCCGCGCTGGAGGCCGTGTTTGCGGCCGACACCGAACGACGCATCGCCGGGCTGGTGCTGGAGCCCATCCAGGGCGAGGCCGGCGTGATCGTGCCACCCGACGGCTACCTGGCCGCGGCCGCCGAGCTGTGCACGCGGCATGGCGCGCTGCTGATCATGGACGAGATCCAGACGGCCTTCGGGCGCACGGGCTCCATGTTCCGCTGCGAGGCCGAGGGCGTGGTGCCGGACGTGCTGTGCGTGGCCAAGTCCCTGGGCGGCGGCGTGTCCACCATCGGCGCCACCATCACGCGCCCCGACCTGCACGCCCGGGCGTACGGCAAGATCAACGACTGCCTGGTGCACACCTCGACCTTTGGCGGGCGCGCGCGCTCGGCGGCGCTGGCCATCGAAGCCCTGGCCATCGCCGTGGACGAGGACTTTGCCGGCCGCGCGCGGCGTCTCGGAGCGCGCTTCCGTCAGGCGCTTCAGGCCGTCGTGGACGCTCACCCGACGCTGCTGGCGGGCGTGCGTGGCGAGGGCCTCATGCTCGGTCTGGAGTTCCGCGAGCCCAAGCTCTCGGGCCTCAGCACGCCGCTCGGCGCCGCCGGTATGAACCGCGTCCTGGAGGACTACCTGCCCGGGATGATCGGCGCCCAGCTGCTCAAGCAGCACGACATCGTGGCGTCGTTCGTGCTCAACAACCCGCGCGTGCTGCGGCTCTACCCGCCGCTGATCATCGACGAGGCAGACCTCATGAGCGTGCCGCCGGCCATCGACGCCGTGCTGCGCCAGGGCCTGGGCCGCATCGTGGCGGACAGCATGACCGCGGCGGTGGGGCACGCCGGCCTCTCGACCCTGCGGGGCTGGATCAAGGACTGGTAGGCATGGGGCACTGGGCCACAGCGTCGCTGCGTCACCCCCGCCTGACCCTGGCGCTCGTCGCCGTGGTCACGCTGGCCGCGTTGCTGCCGTGCCTGGGGCTCGAGACCGACAACGCGATCGATGTCTGGCTGCCCGAGCAAGATGGCGAGCTGCTGCGCTACGGGGCCTTCCGCGAGGTGTTCGGCGAGGACAACTTCGTGCTGGTGGCGGTGCACGGCGTGGACCTCGACGGCGCGGCGATCCGCGCCGTGAGGCCGCCGGGCGGCGAGCAGCCGGCTGCGATCGGCGACGCCGCCGAGATCGCGGCGCTCGGCGTCGCGCTGGCCGAAGTGGGCGACGTGCTCGGCCCGGACGGAGATCCAGCGCGGCCCTGGCTCGACAGCTCCACGCTGCGCTCGGCTGAACATGGCGCCGTGGCTTGGATCGTGAGCCCGCGCGAGGGGCAGGCCGCCGGCCTGTTCCTGGCGGACATCCGCCGTGCCCTGGGCCGCACGCGCCTTGGCCAGGATGCGTCGCTGGCCGGCCCGCTGGCCATCAACCAGGCCTTGGACGCAGGCAGCGAGTCGGCCTTCGCGGGCCTGTTCCCACTGGTGGCGGCGCTGATGCTGCTGATGCTGTGGTTGGCGCTGCGCGATGCCGGCTTGGTCGTGTCGATCGTGCTGGTGTCGAGCATCGCGACGGTCTGGACCCTGGGACTGCTGGCGCTG
>QNBX01000099.1 GCA_003644265.1 Planctomycetota bacterium | reverse complement strand
TGGGCCTCCGGCGCCGGCGCCAGCAGGGGGAGGAGCAGCAGCGAGAACACGTAGGACTTCATGATCGGCTTCCTGATTCGGGTTGGTATTTCGAGGAAAGAAGACCGGCCCGCCCGGGGGCGAGGCCGAGTTGGCCCTGCGGCCCCGGGCGGGCCTTACAAGGCACAAGAGGCGGGGCGGCGCCGACGGATACGTGCAAATCCCAGAGTGCCGCGCCCACGACGACAACGGGCCCCACGACCGCGAAGGTCGTGGGGCCCCGAGGGTGTTACGGGCGGCCGCTGCGCCCTGGCGAAGCTCCGGCGCAGCGCGGCGGCCCGGGGGACGGAGCCCCCCGATCAGAGTTTCGACTTCATCTACGCCCTGTCTGTGTTCACGCACATGGGCGAGGACCTGCAGCAACCGTGGGTGGACGAGCTGCGGCGCGTGCTCAAGCCCAGCGGCCTACTGGCGCTGAGCAGCCACGGTCGCCGCTACGGCGAGCGCCTCAACGGCGACGAGCGCAGGACGTTTGAACGCGGCGAGTTCCTGGTGCGCCACGTGCAGGGCGCAGGGACCAACCTGTGCACTGCCTTTCACCCCGAGGCCTACCTGCGAGGTGCCTTCAGCCGCGGCTTCGAGTTGCTGGAGTTCATGCCCGAGGGCGCGCGCGGCAATCCACACCAGGACCTGACGCTGCTCCGCCGGCCCACCACCGAGGCCGAGTCAGGCGCCTCTGCCTGAGCCGCTGGACGCGGGCCGGCAGCTCGAGGGGCGCCAGGTCGTGGGCAGCGCGAGCGGCCCTCAAGGCAGCGGCAGCCTCAGCCACAAGGGCATGTGGTCACTCACCTTGTGCTCAAAACGCTTGATCAGATCGGCCTTGGCGGTCTTGGACAGCCGGGAGGCCGGCTTGCCTTTCAGGGCGACGCTGAACAGGTCCACAAAATCGAAGACACCGTAGTCCGGGCCCCGGCCATCAGGCCCCGGCTCCATGGTGGCGTTCTTGGTGTAGTCCGGGAAGCGCTCATCCCGACAGAAGAGGCCGATCTGGTCGAACGTCTCGGTGAGCCTGGCGTTGGTCCTGAAGACCGTGTCCCTGCCTGCGTGCACGGTCAGGAAGGGGAAGTTCACATTGACCTCCTTGCCCGAGGCATCGTTGAAGCTCTTGAGGTGCTCTTGAATGCGCTCGCGGTCCGTGTCCGGGTTGTCAAAGTCGAGGTTCATGTCGCCCATGAGCACAAAGTTCGGGTAGTAGGCCCTGTCGTTCTCCGTGACGCGACCACGGATCCAGTCCATGACCGCGTCGAACTCCTGGCGCCGGTCCGCCATCGTCTTCCCGTAATAGAGGTGCGCGTTGATCGCCATGAACTGGTAGGGCTCGGTGCCGGGGTGACCGCTGATCTCGAAGCTCACGCAGTACGGGGCGCGGATGAACGAGACGAACACCGGCCACTTGACGAAGGGCTTGGCGGGCTTGGTCTTGCGCCTGCCGCTCTTGTGGTCCTCCAGCTTCAGCGCGTAGGCCTCGAGGTCGGAATCACAGCGTGCGAAGGCTCTCTGGATCTCGACGTTGTGCTCGTAGACCGTGCTGACGACCTTGGAGCGGTCGTAGGTGATGTCCGTGGCGACCTCGGTCCTCCGCACCGTTCTCCGGTTGAAGATGTAGCCGAGGCGCTCGCTCAGGCCGGCTTCGCCCGGGAAGGCCCCCGTCTTGTCGGACACGATCAGATCGAACTCGGGCCCCATCAGCTCCGTGAGGTGCCTGAGCCCGGCCAGGTCGTCTTGAATCTCCTGCACGGCCAGCAGGTCGAAGTGGCGACAGGCCTGCGCCAGGAACTGCCACGTCTCAGCGTTCCGACGTGACACGCGCCCGAGCTTGCGGATGTTGAAACACCCGAGAATGGCCGATCCATACGTCCTCTCCGGCAGCCCGTACCGGGTCGGTCCCTTGGCCAGCTCCGACCGGATCTTGGCCCACTCGTCCTTTGTGAACTGCTTGGCCATGCTTGTGCCTCTCAGAGCGCCCCGAGTGCCTCGCCCGCCATGAGCATCTCAAATCGTAGCAGCCGCCGGCTGAGCCAAGGCAGCCGGCTGCCGATCTCCGCGTGCCCGGGACCCCACACGGGCTCCGTTCCCGACCCGCGCGAGACGGTCGTCGCGGAGGCGGGCGCCATGATGTTCATGTGCCCGGACATCCACATGGACACCAAGATGGGCGACGGCAGCAACCCCGATGCCGGCTTCATGGACAAGATCTTCAGCGCCGGCAAGCGGGTGTTCACGGGCGAGAGCCTGTTCATGACGCACTTCACCGCCGACGGCAGCGAGCGCTCGACGATCGCGTTCGGCGCACCTTACCCGGGCAAGATCGTGTCCGTCGATCTGGCGTCGGTCAACGGCACGTTCTTGTGCCAGAAGCAGGCCTTCCTGTGCGCGGCCATGGGAACGGAGCTGTCCGTTGCGTTCAGCAAGCGCTTCGGGGCGGGACTGTTCGGCGGCGAAGGCTTCATCCTGCAGAAGCTGCGCGGCGACGGATTGGCCTTCGTGCACGCGGGCGGCACGGTGATCAAGAAGGAGCTGGCGCCCGGACAGCGCCTCATGGTGGACACCGGTTGCATCGTCGGCTTCGACGACGGCATCGACTACGACATCTCCAGGGTGCGCGGCATCGGCTCGATGCTCTTTGGCGGCGAGGGCCTCTTTCTGGCCCAGCTCACCGGGCCCGGCAGCGTGTTCCTGCAGAGCCTGCCCTTCAGCCGCCTGGCCGACCGCATCATCGCCAGCGCTCCGCGCCACGGCGGCAGCTCCCGCGGCGAAGGCTCAGTACTCGGTGGCTTCGGACGGCTTCTGGGCGGCGACAACCGCTAGCAGACCAGCGCTTGCCACGCGTCGAGCGGGACCAGGCCGGGTCGAGCGGGGCGCCCGCCCGCGCTCTGGTCCCCGCCGAGGCCTCGGCCTGCTGCGGACGACGCGCCGCGGACGCGATGACGAGGGCGCCTCCGCGACCGTTATGATCAGGTGGCGTGGGCGGGAAGCCGGACGCCCTGTTCGCTCAGCACAGCTCCGAGGAGAGAACATGAAACGGATCGTCATCTGCGCCGACGGCACCTGGAATCGTCCCGAGCAGGACATCGACAAGGACTTCCCGACCAACGTGCTCAAGATCGCCCGAGCGATCGAGCCGGTCTCGTCGCGAGACGGGCTCGAGCAAGTGGTGTTCTACGACTGGGGCATCGGTTCCTATCACGACGCCAAGGTGGGCGGCTCAACCGGCCGGGGCATCAACAAGAACGTCCAGGACAGCTACCGCTTCCTGATCCAGAACTACGAACCCGGCGATGAGCTCTTCTTCTTCGGGTTCAGTCGCGGCGCGTACACCGTGCGCAGCTTGGCCGGCTTCATGAACAACTGCGGCGTGCTACGCCGCGAACACGCCAACCGGGTGCACGAGGCCTTTGAGCTCTACAAGAGCCCAACCCACCCCGACTCGGCCAAGTCGAGGAGCTTTCGCAAGCGCTACGCCTGCGATCTGGATGTCCGCATCCGCTTCATCGGCGTGTGGGACACGGTCGGCGCCCTGGGGATCCCGTTCTCCTTCACGGGCTTCCTGAACGACAAACACCACTTCCACGACAACAAGATCGGTCCGAACATCGATTGCGCCCGGCACGCGCTCGCGATCGATGAGAAACGCGAGGACTTCGAGCCCACGATCTGGAAGCGGCGCGCCAGGCTCGACCTCCAGCAGGTCTGGTTCGCCGGTGTGCACACGGACATCGGCGGCGGCTACGTCAAGCCGGGACGCCAGGCCCTGAGCGACATCCCGCTGGGCTGGATTGCCGACGAGGCCGAGGCCAGCGGGCTCACGCTGGAGGCCCACCTGTGGCGCAAGCGAAGAGCCGTCGCGACCGCCAAGCTGCACGACAGCTACACCGGCTTCATGAAGCTGCTCGGCAAGTCACGCCGGCGCATCAAGGCCGCGACGCAGATTCACAGCTCCGTGAAGACACGCTACGACGCGGACTCCGACTACCGGCCTCCCTATCTGGTCAAGCACCTGAAGCGGAAGGGCTGGGGCGAGCTGGTGCACTGATCCGGGCACAGCGGTCCCGAAGCACCGCGTCGCGCCTCGACCGCCGTGGACAAGGGGGGGGGGCCCGCTCACTCTTCCTTCGCACCCGCACAGCCTGACGCACCCGCCGACGCACCCGAACCCGCTGCCGCCCCCGCTGCCGCCCCCGGTGTCAACCATGCCAGGAGCAGCGAGAAACAGTGGCCGAGCACCTCCAGCGTCTCTTCCACCGGGGTGTGCCAGACGCTCTCGTTCGGGATGATCCTCCACCAACGTTGGTCCATGCTCTGGCTGCAGAAATAGCACAGGAAGCTGGTCACCAGCGGCGTGGCGAAGCGGCGCGAGTTCAGCGTGGACTGCCAGCTGCCTGAGCGACGCACGAGCACGGTGATCAGCAGCAGCAGGGCCACGACCACACCGTTGGACGTGCCCGTGAAGTGCAGCTCGCGGGCGAAGAAGCTGAACATGAGCGCGGCGACCCAGAGGCACGGTCCGCTGCGATGGCGGGCGGCGTTGATCAGCGCCAGCAGCAGCGCCGAGCCCAGCACCCACAGGGCCACGACCTCCATGGTGTCGCGATAGCGGATGTGCGCAGAGATGCCGCCGGCCAGATCGACGCGCGCCACGACCCCGCCCACCAGCAGGGGCAGCACGAACAGCGGCTTGTGCGCGCGTCTCAGCAGCAAGCTGGCCGTCCCGAACACACCCAACCCGGAGGGGCCCTGAAAGGGGCTCGATGTCGTCGGCTCCATGGCCCACCATGATGACAAGATCGGCGCCTGACTTGAATCAGGAGTCCGGTCTGGCGCTCAACGCGCCCGGGTCAGCTGGCCCCACCAGCGGCCGCGCGACGCGAGAGCCACGGCACCAGCAGCAGGCCCGCCTGAGCGAGCATCCCGCCACGCAGCTCGCGCAGCCACAGCCCTGCTCAGCGGCCGCCCGCACCGTAGGGTTTGTCGATGCGCCGCGGCCGCAGCCGCTCCCAGGCAATGCGGATGGCCAGAGCAGGCGACGGCTGCTCGTCGCTCAGGGCGTAGCCGGCCCGGCGCAGCTCGTAGCCAGCCACGCCCTCGAAGGCCGCCACCATCCCGGGCGGCGCGTCGCTACGCCAGCGCTCCACGCGCGTGCGGTCCACCTGGCCGCCGAGGCGTGGGTGCACGGCCTTCTCGCTGTCGGGGATCTGCCGGCGGCTGTCGCGGTGGTACTCGAGCATGGCCGGGTCGAAGGGTTCACCCAGCCAGTCACACAGGGCGCGCAGCTCGCGCGCGGGGTCGGCGGTCAGGTCCTCGTAGCGCAGCTCGCGGTAGCGCTCGGCGCCAAGGCGCTGCAGCCCGCGGGCGCCGCGTCGCAGAGCGTCGCGCCAGCGCAGGGCCACCTCGTACACGTCGCCCATGTCGTGCTCGTCGCTGAAGGGCGGCGTCAGGCAGCTCACCGCCACGTCGCGCCCGTCGCGCAGCATGTGCAGCACCTGCGCGTCGGGGAACCAGGCCTCGATCTCGTCGAGGAATCGGTAGTTGTTGGGCACCTTGTCGCCCCAGCGCGTCTTGCCCAGGGCTCGCGTGCGCTGCGAGAACAGCGCGCCCATGAGGCCGCCCGGCTCGCGCGGCGCCGCGAGGGCGCAGGCGCGCACCTCGTCGACGGGCAGCGGCCCCGCGTCGATCCACTTCTCGGTGAACCAGCCGCGGCTGAGCAGGCGCTCGACCATGGCCTCGTAGCCGGCGTCGCGCGGGCAGGCGCCGCCGGGCCGCAGGTGCCGGCGCAGGTAGCTCACGAAGGCCGTCTCGCCCGGAATGTGCACGGCGGGGTGGGCGTTGAGCATGAGCCGGATCAGCGTGGTGCCCGAGCGCCCGTGGCCCACGATGAAGAGCGGGCGCGGGCAGGCCGATGTGTCGGTGGGCGAGCTGATCATGGCGAGGCGCCGAGTCTAGCAGCCTTGGCATGAGTCATCCGACGCCCTGGCGTGCCACACGTGCGCCACTTCGGAGCGGTGCCCTCGACTGCGTGTTGTCAGGTGGACCGGGATGGAGCGCCCGTCCGAGCGGTCCGCCGAGCGCGGACCAGCACGCCCCCGCTCCTGGAGACGGAACCATGACCAGCGCCCTCAGTCACCTGACCCTCTCGCTGCTCGCCGTGGCCAGCATGGCCCTCTCGGCCGAGGCCCAGACCCTGTACGGCATCGGCGCCGCGGGCGGCAGCGGCGGCCCCGTGGTGGTGGAACTCACCGGCGGCTCGGGTGGCCCCTGCGGCTACCCCAACGGCCCCTTCGGGCAGCACCCCTCGTTCCCCGTGGGCCCGGGCGCCTGCCCCGGCCCCACCCCCTTCTCCGGCCCGCCCGGCATCGAGGGCGACGTGGCGGTCAACCGCTTCGCTGACACCATCTGGGCCGCGGGCGCAAACCAGATCGGCGAGTACTCGGTGGACGGCGTCCAGCTGTCGGGGTTCATGAACCCGCTGGGCGGCGCCATCACCGGCCTGGGCATGAACAGCACCGCCGGCCGGCTCTGGGTCTGCAGCGCCAACCAGTACGCCGCCGTCCTGCCGTCCTGCGGCGCCGGGACCCTCTCCTCGGGCCCGTTCGTGTCGCCCTACCCCGCGCCCATGACGGACATTGCCTGGGACCCCCACGCCGGTGGGCGGCTGTGGGCCTGCTTCGACGACGGCACCGTGGGCGTGTTCACACCCGGTGCCGGCGCCCTCTTGTGCAGCATCGACGTGACCAGCCTGGGTCTGAGCGCGTCGCTCACCGGGCTCGACATGGACACCAGGAGCCCCGGCGTCGGCGCGACGAACAAGAGCCTGTTCGTCACGGATTCCGTTTTGGTGGCGCACGTCGATGCCATCATCAGCTGCTCCAGCGGCGCGGCAGCCCTCGCGCCGGCTGACTTCGCGTTTCCGAACCCCGTGTTCAGCGTCGCGTCAGGCGCTTTGTCCGGCCTGGCCTTCGCCGCCCACGGCGTGACCTACGGCGCGGGCAGCGGTCCCGAGATCGACCTGGTGGGCATGGCCATCCCCGGCACAAGCCCGCAGCTGGAGCTGCTCGGCGCCGCTCCCGGCATGGCGGCGCTGTTCGTGGACGTCGCGGCCCAGTGCCCTCCACTGAAGCTCAAGGGCGAGAACCTGTTCGTGCTACCGACCGTACTGATCGGCCCCATGCTGCACACCGGCAGCCTGTCCATCGCGGCGCCCCTGCCGACGACCGTGCCCATCGGGCTCGAGATCCACATGCAATGGATCACCATAGACGGCATGACCGGGCTGCTCGAGGCGACCCCGGCGCTCACGCTCACCACGGTGCGCCCGTAGCCGAGCCGGGCCGGACCAGAGCCAGCCGGGCGCCCACGCCCGGCTGGCTGGCCCGGAAACAGGTGTGGGGAGTTCAGCGCCAGCTCGCGTGTAGGTCGCTGAACACCCACCTCCCTCATCACGGACACCGACCATGACTGCCTCATCAAACCCGATCACCGCCGCGTTCCTGACCATCGCCTGCGGGTTCGCCGCGCCGCTCGCCTCGGCCCAGCCGCAAGCCCTCTTCGCGGACGACTTCGAGACCCTGAACGCGGACAACTGGTACCTGATGCAGCGGCCGTGGCGCGTCGCCGCCCCCGGTGAGTGCGGCGCGGCGTCGGGCATGGCGGTCAGCAACGACCCCGCGACCTGCAGCTACGACGCCGGCATGCCCTACAGCTCCACGCTCATGTCGAAGCCGTTCGTGCTGAGCGGGTCACCGCCCTTCACGCTCCGCTTCGAACACATGCTCGACCTCGATCAGGCCGACGCGGCCGGCGACAAGGCGTATTTCTCGATCGTCAGATCCGTCCCGCCGTCCGCCATCTTCCTCGGCTCGTGGGACGTGGACGACGACACCGGTGCGCCCATGCTCTTCAGCCACTCGTTCGACTGGGGCTGGGAGGGTTCACAGGTCACCCTGCAGTGGAACTTCCACGCGGACGGCGAGCGCGACCATGGCCAGGGCTGGTTCATCGACAACGTGCTGGTCACCAACAGCGGTGGCTGGAGCGATCTCGGAAACGGCTTGGCGGGCGCGGCCGGCATGCCGGTGCTCACCGGCACAGGCACCCTGGAGTCGGGAGCGGACACGTCACTGGAGCTCGCGGGCGCCCACCCGTCCGCGGGCGCCATGATCGTGGTCGGACTGGATCAACTCGGCGCAGCATGCAAGGGCGGTCTGATGGTGCCGAGCCTCGACCTGCTGATCCCGCTGGCGACCGACGGCGCCGGCTCACTCGAGCTGAACTTCTCCTTCCCCGCCGGCACCGCCGCAGGGACGCAGCTCTACGTGCAGTGCTGGATCCAGGATCCATCGAATCCACTGGGCTGGGCGGCCAGCAACGCGTTGCAGGCCGTCACAAGCTGACGCACCGGCCCACCCGGGCAACCACGACGCGTGACCCACGACGGGATCCTGAGCAGACAGAGAGCTGACCAAGCTCGACGGACCGTTGGTGCGCGGCTGCAGCTGCCAGTGAGCCCGGCCGCAGAGCCGCCCGCGCGACCAGGGGCACGCGCCGAGCGAGCCCTCCAGCACGCACGCTAGAGCTGGATGCGCAGCGTCGGCGCGCACGCCAGGGGCAGCCCGCCGCCGCCGACGAGCGGGATGACCCGCATCGGCTCGTCCAGGAACATCAGCGCTGCGTCCGCGAGCGTCAGCTGGCGATGGGTCTGGAAGGTACCCAGTCCGACCGGCCCCAGGAGCAAGGGCTCGAGATGCCCGACGGACATGGGGAAGTCGACCAGCAGGCCAAGCAGCTGGGGCGGCGACGTCGTGGACAGTCCCTCCAGCATGAGCGTCAACCTCGACTGGGGATCGGCCCGATCCCGGAACATGCTCGAGGCGAAGGTCTTGTTGTCCGGCTTGAAGGCGCCCAGGGGTTCTCCATACAGCTCGTCGGCCGCGAGCCCCTGGCTGGCGGGGTCCTCGGTGCAGACGCTGTCAATGTCGTCATCCGCGGCCACCTCCATGCGCCCGGCGACGGACCTGCTGCCCGTCTCGTCGGTCGCGTAGAGGTCACCGACGGACGTGCCGCCCGCCGCGTCCGTCCCGCTGCACCAGATCACGACCTGGAGCTGCTTGGAGATGGGGGAGGGTGGGACCGCGGCGTGGCGGCGGATGGAGAACATGGCGGTGCAGGCGGTCTCATCCACAGCCAAGGCGTCCAGGTCGTCGTTCGGCCCGAGGCCGAGCTCCATGAAGCTCAAGAGCACGCTGGGCGTGCTCCAGGTGCTGCTCACGTTGTTCCACGTCGTCTGCAGGACCGTGCCGGACGTCTTGTCGATCAGGCCGAAGGGCGGATCGAACCACGCGTGGGGAACCGGGCTGGGCCCGCCACCCGGCGGGTGGATGCTCTCGTAGGTCACGCTGAAGTACACCGTCGGCGTCTGATCCAGATCGGCGGTGAGCGGGGCTCCCACCTCGTAGGCAGGCATGAAGAAGTCGAGCGCCGAGATCTCTCCCTCGCTCATGCTGTCGGAGAGGTCCATGTCGATGCCGTCGATGGCGACCTGGACCTCGTCCACCGGGTAGCAGTCGGCCACGTCGAGCGGAAACACCGACCCCGGCAGGACGTAGGTGAAGAAGTCGGCGCCAGCGCCTCCGTCCGAGTCGTTCTCGAGCCGGATCAAGCTGCCCGGCACGCCCTTGCTGGCGCGAGTCACCGAGAACCCGATCAGCCCCCAAGGATCTCCGGGACCGCTGAGGTCGACCTGACAGATGCCGCCCACGGGCGGCAGCACGGGCAGCACGTCCAGGCCCACCGACAGGGCGTTGATCGCGAAGCCGGGGGGCGCGCCGCCGGAGCCGAACAGGGCCGCCGCCGTGAACGCGGGCGCGCCGGCGATGCCTGGCGGACCGTCCACCAAGAACGGCTCGTAGCCCACGGGCTTGCTGTAGAGCCGATTGGTGGCCAGCGTCGCCCCACCCGCGCCGGTCCCGGCGCCGGCGATGACCGTGAGGGGCGCCCCCAGCAACAGGCCGCCCGGCGTGTCCTGAGCCGACGTCGAGAAGCAGACGCCGAAGCACAGAGCGAGGGTCATCGGCGCGATCTTCATGGTGCATCTCCTGCGTGGGGTGGGCGCACGGGCCGCGCGGGGCGGACGCCGTACACCACGTTGGCGCTGGTCATGGGTTGCGCATGTCGGAAGGTCGAACGCGCCTTGCTGAAGGAGCTGCGGAACGAGCCGCCGCGTAGCTCGTACCGAGGCGAAGAGGGAGCCGTGTCGGGCAGAGGCTCTTGCAGACCGTCGCCCGCCCGTGGGGCCACCAACTCGTAGGGCCGGGCCGGGTCGAGGCACCACTCCCACACGTTGCCGATCACGTTGTGCAGCCCGAACGCGTTCGGGCGAAAGGCGTCCACCGGCGCGTGATACGAATACCCGTCGTCGTAGCCCGCGTCGATGGACTTGGCCGCCGCCTCGGGTCCCTGCGCCAGCAGGAAGCTCGCGTCGGCGAGGTTGCCGCACAGCTCAGGCACCGCCTCGGCGGGGCCGGTCCACCAGGGCGACGGGTGCCCCGACCGGGCGGCGTACTCCCACTGCGCACCCGTGGGCAAGCTGAGCCCCATGCGCCGGGTCACGGCGCTGGCATGCTCCCAATCGATCTGCTCCACGGGGTGGTTCTCCCGGTGCTTGCTCGATGGGCGCTCGTGCATGATGCGGGCGTACTGGTTCTGGCTCAGCTCGTACTTCGACAGGAAGAACGCATCGAGCGGGACGAGGCGACCGCCGCCCTCCTCGGGCGCAGGCGCATAGAAGTAGTTGGGGGCCGCGGGGTCCTCGGCCTGCGCGCCCTGCTGCACGGATCCAGCCGGCAGCAGCACCAGCACAGGGCAGGTGTCCGCCTCCATGATCCAACGATCGCCCCCCCAGCGTGGCAGCGCGGCGCCGGGGAGCAGCAACGCGAACTCCCACAACCCCGTGACCTCGTTGCGCGCGAGCGGAATGAGACCGAGCTGGGGCGCCATGACCAACCCGTCGTAGGCGGGGCACTGCGCGGGGTCGGCGATGGACGCGAGGGCCTGCGCCCAGCCGGCCGCGGGCTGCTCCAACGAGAGCTCCTCGATCCGCGCGGCCCAGTCCATGCGCACACGTACATCGGCGAGCACGCCGCCGTCGTCGCCCACGGAGGCCAGGCCCTCGAGCAGCCGCACCACGGACGCGTGCAACGCCTGGTCGCGCGGCAGCTCGAAGTTCCATGAGCCCGCCGAGGCCACGCCACGCCCTCGCACATCGGCCAGGCTGGACCGGAACTGCTCTCGCTGGCGCAGGATCTGGATCACCTCGTCGGTCCATGCCTGCATGGCGGGGATGAGTCGGGGCTCGGCGGGCCAGAGCTCGCGCTCGGCCTCGGCCAGCAGCTCACCCAGGCGGATCTCACGCTCCAGCACATCGAAGTTGCGCAGCTGGGCGTCCTGGGCGCGCAGGTACTTCACGGTGCCGACGACCAGGGCCAACAGCCCGAATGCGGCGGCGACTCCCGCCACCACGGCTTCGCGCCGATGCCTGTGCAGGAAGCGTGCCACGCGGTACGCCGTAGAGGGTGGGCCCGCCAGCACGACCTCACTGCGCAGGTGCCGGCGCAGGTCGGCGGCCAGCTCGGACACGGCGGCGTAGCGCTCACTCTTCAGCCGCGCCATGGCCCGCGCCACGATCCAGTCCAGATCGCCGGACAGCGCCCGCGGCCAGCTCGAGGCGCTCTGCTGGCGCTGCGCCCCTTCGTCCTCCGACAACTCCGTCACGCGGCGGCTGGGGCGCACCGGCTCAGCCTCCCTCAGCAAGCGCTGCATCTGCAGCATGGGGTGTACGTCGGTGCCGCGCGGCGCCAATGGCAGCCGCCCCACCAGCAACACGTACAGCATGACGCCCAGGGCGTAGACGTCCGTGCGCGGGTCGACGGCACCGGAGATGGCCCCCGCCTGCTCGGGGCTCATATACGCCGGCGTGCCCAGCAGCTGGCCCGTCTGCGTGAGCAACGACGCATCCAGCGAAGAGGCCTCGGTGGCCTTGGCCAGACCGAAGTCGATCACCTTCACCAGCGGCTTGCCCAGGCGTTCGGTCACGAGCACGTTGCCTGGCTTGAGGTCGCGGTGCAGGATGCCGTTCTGATGCGCGTGTGCCACGGCATCGCAGACCTGCAGGAAGAGCTCGATGCGTTGGTCGAGATCCAGAGCGCACTGATCGCAGTAGTCGGTGAGCGGCAGGCCGTCCACGTACTCCATGGCGAACCAGGGCTCGCCCCGCTCGCAGGTGCCGGCCTCCAGCACCTGCGCGATGCCCGGGTGGTTGAGCGTGGCCAGGGCCTGACGCTCCGCCTCGAAGCGACGCATGAGGTTGCCTGTGTCGGCACGCCCGCGCATGACCTTCACGGCCACCATGCGTCGCACCGGGTGGCTCTGCTGGCCCAGGAACACCTCCCCCATGCCACCCTGCCCGAGCTTGCCCACGATGCTGAACGGCCCCACGCTGCGTGGTCCATCCTGCAAAGGGCCTGACAGCAGACCGAGCGCCTGCAGCCGCCGCATGCGCGCACGCAGATCCTCGGCACGATCGGGGTGCGCGTGGCAGAGCAGCTCGACGGGGTTGGCCGCGCCGAGCGAGATCTGCTCCATGCAGACGCTCACGAGTTCGGTGACCGAGGGGGAGCTGGGCGGCGCCGGGCGCGACGCATCCGCACTCGCGTCCGGGGTCTGCCCGCTGGTCATGGCTCCAGCTCGCGCGCGAGCCAGCCACGCGCCTTGCGCCAGTCCTTACTCACGATGGTGTCGGACACACCGAGCGCGCCTGAGATCTCCTCCAGCGTCATGCCGGAGAAGAACTTGAGCTCCACAACCTGCGCCTGGCGTGGTTCGACAGCCGCCAGCCGCTCCAAGGCCGCGTCGAGATCGAGTACGTCGGGAAGGGCCTGGTCGTGCGCGCAGGCCATGCCCGTCTGGATCTCGATACGACGCTGATCGCCCCCGCGCTTCTTGGTGCGAACGCGCCGGGCGTGATCGACCAGCACGTGACGCATGGCCTTGGCCGCCACCGCCAGGAAGTGGCTGCGGCTCTCGAAGCCGTGCGAGGGCTTGCCCCCGATGCGCAGCCAGGCTTCGTGCACCAGCGCCGTGGGCTGCAGCGTGTGACCCGCCTGCTGCCGCCTGAACTCCAGCGCCGCGACGCGGTGTAGATCGGCATACAGATCGGTGTCCTCGATCCGCTGCGTATCGCCTGACTCTTCGTCCGACATGGTCCGACCCCACCTGCTCGGGCCCTATCATACCCGCCCTATCCGGAGATGGGTGGTCGAAGCGAAGCGGGCTGCCGTGGCCGTCAGAGCTTGTCGGGGTACTCAGAATCCACGCTGTCGTCGCAGTCGGTGTTCCCGCCCGCGCAGGGTCACGGTCCCGAGCAGATCGAGCCCGCCCGTGGACGCCGCCCCCTCGGCATGAAACGCTTACCCCCATGTCGCCCGCCTTCCAACGCCAGGGTCTGCACGCGCTGCTGCTGGCCGGCTTGCTGGCCGGGGTGGCGGCCCTGGCGCGCGGCCCCGCGTTCTCCGAGGGCGGCTGGGGCGGGCTCAGCACCGGCGCCTGGTTCGGGCTGACCATCGCGGTGCCGGTGCTGCACGAGGTCTACGTCGCGTTCTGCTGGCGCGCCGAGCTGCACGGCCGGCACCTGACGCGCCGGCTGGGGCGCGCGGCCTTCTGGCTGTACGCCGCGCTGTTCCTGTCGTTCTTTGCCGGACGCGCCGCCAGCATGGCCGGCCTGGCCCTGGCGAGCCGCGACACGCTCGACCAGAACCTGGTCTGGCGCATGCTGCTGCTGGGACTGCTGGGGGCGCCCGTGCTCTGGAGTCTGTACTCGGTGGTGCGTCACTTCGGCGTGCTGCGCGCTCTGGGCCGCGACCACTTCGACCCGGCCGTGCGCGCCCTGCCCCCGGTGCGCGAGGGCGCCTTCCGCTACGTACCCAACGCCATGTACACCCTGTCGTTCGCGGCCTTCTGGATGCCGGGCCTGGCGCTCGGATCGCGGCCCGCGCTGCTGGCCGCCGCCTTCACCCACGCCTACATCTGGGTGCACTACTGGTGCACGGAGAAGCCCGACCTCGAGTTCATGCACGGCACGCGGAGCTGACGCCATCGAAGCGCGAGCTCAGCAACCGACGCAGGGCGAAGCGACCAGCGACGCGACCAGCGACGCGACCAACGGGCCGAGCTGCGGCACGAGCTGCGGCACGAACAGCGAGCCGGCCGGCGACTCGACCGGCCACCCGAGTCCCCCGCCGCGCTGGCTGACGCCCGTGCTGCTGGCGGCGTGCTGCCTGTTGACCTGGGCGCTCAAGACCGAGGCCAGCGCCACGCGCACCGGGCCCGGGCACGGCGACATCTCCAGCTACGTGAGCGTGGCGCACAACCTGGCGCACGGCCGCGGCTTCGTGGAGGACGTGGTGGGCAGCTGGTGGGGCGGCGCGCGTGAGCTGCCCACGCCGAGCAACCTGTGGTGGGCGCCGCTGGTGTCGATCATCGCGGCGCTGGGCATGCTGCTGGGACAGGGCGACTACGCCAGCGCGCAGGCCGCCACGGCGGCGTTCAGCGCGCTGACGCCGCTGGCCGTCTACGCCCTCGGGCGGGCGCTGTTCCCCGGGCGCTGGCGCACGGCGCTGCTGGGCGCGGCCCTCTCCAGCTGCTTCCATCTGTTCCTGGGTCAGGCGGGCGTGCCCCTCTCGGTCAGCCCCTACGTGGTGCTGGTGCCGCTGGCCCTGGCGTTGGCCCTGTGGGCGCCGGCGCGGCCGCTGCTGATGCTGCCGGCGGGCATGGCCATCGCCGCCTCGCAGCTCTCGCGCAGCGACGGCGTGCTGCTGGCGTTGCCGGTGCTGTTGGCGTGGTGGTTATTGGCGCCCGCACATCGCCCGCGCGGCGCGACCCTGCGCGCCGCCGCTCTGCTGGCCCTGGGCTACCTGCTGGTCATGTCGCCCTGGTGGGCGCGCAACCTGCAGGTGCATGGGGCGATCCAGCCCGCCGCCTCGGGCCGCGCCGCCTTCATGCGTCAGTACGACGACTGGCACAAGCTGCCCGAGGAGGTCAACGCACAGACCTGGCTGGCCGACGGCTGGGGGCCGATCATCGAGCAGAAGACGGCCATGGCCCGCGCCAACGGGCGCACTCTGGTGACGGGCATGGTCGCGGCCGGACAAGCGCGCGCCCAGGCGTGGAGCACGCCCAGCGTGCTGCTGCTCATGGGCCTGGCCTGGCTCGGCGCGGGGCTCAGCCTGACGCGGCGGCGTGCGGCGGCGCTGTGGCTGCACGTCGGCGCGCTGTGGGCCTTCTACTCGCTGCTGTTCACCGCCGTGGGACACGCGTCGTTCAAGCAGTCGATGTACGGCGTGTATCCGCTGCTGTTGCTGTGCGCCGCGCTGGGCATGGAGACGCTGGCCTGCGCCCTGGCCCGACTGGCGCCCAGCGCTCGCCGCGCCCGCGTGACGACGCTGCTGCTGCTGTTGATGCTCGCGCCGCTGCTGACGGGGCAGGCGCGTTTCGGACTGCACGAGGGGCGTCAGAAGGGCGAGGCCGTGCAGCGCATCGCCGCCTTCTGGCAGGCCGTCGAGCGCTACGTGCTGACGCCGCTCGACATCGGTGACGAGACGCTCATGTTGCGAGACGTGCACGAGTTCCATGCGCTGCTGGGGCGGCCCGCGGTGCTGATCCCCCACGCGGACGCCGACGACGTGCGCGCGCTGGCACGGCAGTTCGGCGTGCGCTACCTGCTGCTGACGGGAGCCGACCCCGCGAGCCGCCGCCCGGGCTTGGCGCAGCTGCTGGCCTCGCCGCAGGCGCAGCGTGTGTTCGGTCCCCAGCCCATCCTGGGGCAGCCGGTGAGCGTGTATCGCCTGATCGACTGAAATCGCGCGGGAGCGCTGACCCGGGTGGCGGCTTGTCGAGCGCCGAGCCTGTGGCGCGACGGGGCGACGGGGCGACGGGGCGACGGGGCGACGGGGCGACGGGGCGGCGGGGTGACGGGGCGGCGCGCAGGCCGCGATCAGCGCTGGCCGTCGTCTCCGGCGTAGCCCAGCTCGCGCAGGGTCTCCAGCAGTTCCTCGGTCAGCTCGACCTGCACGTCGCGGCCACCTTCGACCTGCGAGCGGGCCGCGTGCTGAGCGTGCAGCTGCGCCAACTCGGCGACCTTGGCGGGAGCCATGTTCGAGACGTCGCGCCGCTCCAGCGGGTCGGCCTCGGTGTCATACAGCCGGCGCTCGCCGCTGAGCTCGTCGTGGATGAGCTTCCAGCGGCCCTGGATCACGGACCACAGGAAGCGATCGGCCACGGGGCGGCGGTGCTTGCGCTGGGCAAACAGCGCGCGCTGCGCGAAGGGCGGCGGCAAGCCGCCACCCAGCAGGGGCCGCAACGAGAGGCCGTCCAAGTCGTCGCCCGCGGGAAGCCCGGCCAGGTCCAGCAGCGTGGGCATCACGTCCACCAGGCTGACGTTGCCGCGCACGCGCCCGGCCGGAACGCCCGGCCCCGCCAGCAGCAGCACGCAGCGGTTCACCACCCAGCTCAGGCTGGGCCCGTGCCCCACGAAGCCGTCGGCCGGCAGGCGCTCTCCGCCAAAACGCTCACCGAAGCCCTCGCCGTGATCGGAGATGACGCAGATCAGCGTGTCGTCGTCCCAGCCGAGGCGCTCCTGCAGCTGGGACAGGGCCTGATCGACGAACGAGATCTCGCTGTCGTAGGCCTGGGCCAGGTCCAGCAACTTGTCGTCCACCGGCTCGTACCACGGCAGTCGCTGGTGGTACGGCCGGTGCGCGTCGTTGAGGTGCAGGTAGAGGAAGCTGGGGCGCCCGCGGTCGTCGTGGTCGTCGTGGTCGTCGTGGTCGTCGTGGTCGTCGTGGTCGTCGCGGTCGTCACGGTCGCCGTGGTCGTCGCGGTCGTCGCGGTCGTCGCGGTCGTCGCGGTCGCCGTGGTCGCCGTGGTCGTCGCGGTCGCCGTGGTCGCCGACGCCCAGCTCGTCGCTCCACTCGGCGAGCTGCTCCAGGACCGCCTCGGCGTCGGCGTCGGCGTGCAGCTCGAAGCGCTCAAAGCCGCGG
>QNBX01000098.1 GCA_003644265.1 Planctomycetota bacterium | reverse complement strand
CGTCGGCGCGCTGCTCTCGGCGCTGCGCGCTGAGCGGCTACTGGATCAGACCCTGGTGCTGGTGGCCGGTGACCACGGCGAGTCCCTCGGCCGCCACGGTGAGCAGACCCACTCGATCTTCTGCTACGAGTCGACGCTGCGCGTGCCGTTGTTCGTGCGTGACCCTGGTGGCCAGCGTGACGTTGATCGCGGCGTTGATCGAGTCGGGGGGCTGGTCGGCCGGCGTTCGGACGCGCTGGTGAGCCTGGTGGACGTGTTCCCGACCTTCGTCGAGGCGCTACAGCTCGGCGACGTGGGCGACGTGGACGGTCAGAGCCTGTTCCGGCGCGCGGTCGATCCGGGGCGCGGCGCCTACTTCGAGTCGTACGCTGGGCACCTCGCCTACGGGTGGCGGCCCATCGCGGGCTGGATCGACGCTCACGGCAAGTACATCCACGGGTCGCCGCCGCAGTACCTCGATCCGCGCCAGGATCCGGACGAGACCCACGACCTGCTGCCCGGCGCCGGGCTGCACGCGGCGCGCGCGCGGGCGGCCATCAGCGCGCTCGCCCGCCGCCGGCGGCTGTCGCCGGGCGCGCACGAGTCCGTCGACGCGGCCACTCGGGAGCAGGTGCGGGCGCTGGGCTACGCCGGCGTCTCGGATCCGTCCGCCAAGCTCCCCGAACCGTTGGCCGAGCAAGGACTGCCGGACCCGCGCGGGCGCCTGCATGAGCTGCAGGCCTACTACCGGGCCACGGCGCTCGGCGCGCGCGGCGACTACGCCGAAGCCCTGCCCCTGCTGCAGGCCATGATCGCGGACAACCCGCACAACGTGCTGGCCATCACGCTGCTGGGCGCCTTCCAGTACAAGCTGGGCCAGTACCGCGAGGCCATCGCGACGCTTGAGTCCATCCCCGCCGGCAAGCGCGATCAAGCCAACGTGCGCGAGTTCCTGGGTCACTCGTACGAACGGCTGGGCGAGTACGACCAGGCGCTGGAGCAGTATCGCCTGGCGCTCGAGCTGAAGCCTGGCGACGCGCACCACCTGCAGGACGTGGCGCGGGTGACGCAGTTGCAGGCGGCGGGTAGGGGCAGCGAGCGCTAGCGCTGCTGAGGTGCCCCTGTGCGTCTGGCCAAGCGCTACCCAGCTCCAGGGCGCCAGCGGCATCGGAAGCCACGCCAGAGGCCTCACGCTCTGAAGCTGCTCCCGCGGGGCGACTCACGCAGGCGCATGATCAGCAGCTCCTCGTGCTCGCTCGAGCCGGGGTTGTTCAGGGAGAACTCGGCGATCACTGAGCGCCCGAGACAAGGCTAGGATGTCCGCGTGACCGCGCTCCCAGACGCTCCGCGTACCCATCTCGCGGCTCGCGTTGCGTTCGCGCTGCTGGCGCTGGCGGGGTTGGCTCAGGGCGCCTGCTTTGTGTGGGCCGCGCGCCACGTGAACGCGGCCTCCCTCCGGCGTCAGGGTTGGGTCGATCTGTCGGCGGCGCCGGGCGACGGGGCCGACGTCTACGCGGGCCTGCTGCGCGCCTTCCACTTCATGCAGGCGCGGCTGCCCACGGACGCGCGCGTGCTGCTGATCACGGACTTACCGCTGATCATCCCGTTCGAGTTCTACTTCCTGCCGCGCGGCGTGCGGCGCCTGCACGTGGTCAACGCCAAGCGCCTGCAGCGCTGGACCGCGGTGGTGCCGTTCTTCGACGGCAAGGCCGAGCAGCACATGCAGAACCTGGACGACATGGGCCTGCTGTTCACGCCGGAGCGCCTGCAGCGGCACCTCGCCTGGGCCGACCACGTGGTCACGATCTACGGCGAGACCGGCCTGGGGGCTGTGCGCGAGTGGCTTGAACTCGAGGCCGAGTACGAGGGCGCGCGGCTCTACCGCGTGCGAGGGGAGGGGCGCTGATGCCGTCGCTCGCCCTGCTCTGGGCCTACGCCAGCGTGTTGCTGGCCGGCGCCCTGCTCTGGACGGGCGTGCTCGCCGCCCGCCGGACGCTGCTGCGCCGGACACCCGCTGCCCCGGGCGCTGGCAGCGCTTGTGACGCTGCTGGTGGCGCCGACGCCGACGCGGCCGGCCCGCCAGGACGCGCCGGGCTGCTGGCGCGGGTGCTGCTGCTCGGCCCCCTCGGCATCACGCTCAGCATGCTGGCGCTGCACCTGGCCGGCCTGCGCTTCTCGTTGGCTGCCATCTGTGTGCCCTGGTGGCTGGCGGCGCTCGTGTTCCGGCGCGAGCTGTGGGCCACGTTGAAGCCCGCCGCCGCGTGCCGCTCTGTGCCACGCCGGGTCCTGCTCGTGCTGGCCGGCGGCTTGTTCGCGCTGGCGCTCGTGGTGGGTCTGCGCACGCCGGTGTACTCGGGCGACGGGCTGGACAACGTGGCCCTGGCGGCGCGCGTGTTCGAGACCTCCGGCAGCTTCGACTTCGAGCTGCTGGCGCGCCTGCCCGGCGTCGGGGGCACGTCCTATCCTCCGCTGGTGGCCGCCAACGAGGCGCTGGTCTTCATGGCCTCGGGCGAGCAGCGCGCGCGCGACATCAAGCCGCTCTTTGCCCTGGCCTGGCTGGCCTACCTGCTGCTGGTCATCGAGCTCGCCTTCCGGCACCTGCCGCCGCGACACGCGTGGCTCGCGGCCCTGCCGTTTCTGACCCTGCCCCTGGCGGGCAGCCACGCTGTGATCGGCTACACCGACCTGCACCTCACGGCGCTGCTGCTGCTGCTGTGTCTGGAGTTGCGCGACCCCGTGGCCCTGGCGCTGGTCGCCGGCGCCTGTGCCCTGACCAAGAACGAGGGCCTGGTCGTGGCCGGGGCGAGCGGGCTGATGCTGTTGCTCCCCGGGCCGTGGCTGCGGTCAGGTGCTCGTTCCAGCGCACGCACGCTGGCCGTGGCGCTGTGCCTGTTGATCCCGCTGGCCAGCGCCTGGCCGCTGCTCAAGGCCTGGCACGGTCTGCACTCCGTACACATGCAGGCCGGAGGGGAGCTGTCCCTGGGCGAGCTGCTGCCGCGCCTGTCCAACATCGCGCGGGCCTTCGGCGCGCGGCTGATCAGCAGCGGCCAGGCGCGCTACTCGGTGCACGCGCCGTTGGCGCTGCTCACGGCGGGGCTGGCGCTGGCGGCCGCTCGCGCTCGGGGCTGCGGCGCCCTGCTCTGCTGGTTGGGCGTGTTCGTCGCCCACGTGGGGCTCTACGCCGCTGTGCTCGTGCGCCATCCTCTGGGCAGCGACTGGCAGCTCAACGTGGCGGCCGGGCGCCTCATGCTGCACACGACGCCCTGGCTGCTGCTGCTGCTGCTGCTGTCGTTGAAGCGTCTGAGCGCCGGGCGCCTGACGGAGTCAGCCGGACCCGTGCGTGATACCGTCTGCGGCTCCCCGACGACCTCGCTGGGGAGACCCCGGCGAGCCATCCGATGAGCACTGACAAGAACCCCGCTCCCGACGGCTGGTTGCTGGCGGGTGTGGCGCTGGTCTCGGCGGCCGTGCTGCTGCTCCAGCTGGTGCAGACGCGCATCTTCAGTGTCATGCTCTGGTACCACCTGACGTATCTGGTGGTGACCTTCACCATGTTGGGTTTTGCGGCCGGTGGCACGCTGTTGGCCTGTCGCGCCCGCTGGCTCGAGGGCGACGTGTCGCGGCGCCTGCGCAACGTGGCCATGCTGTTTGGGGCCGCGGTGGTGGCCAGCTACGCGGTGGTCACGCGCATCGCGCCCGACAGCGACCACAGCGTCAACGCCATCCTGACCTCGGCGCTTCAGTACGGCTTGCTGGTGTTGCCCATGATCGCGGGCGGACTGCTGATCGCCCTGGCGCTCTCGACCGCCCGGGCCTCCGTCGGGCGGGTCTACGCCTGGAACATGGCAGGCTCGGCCCTGGGCTGCGCGCTGTATGTGCCCCTGCTGCGCGCGCTGGGGGGCGAGGGCAGCGTGTTGCTGGCCGCGGCCCTGTGCTTCGCGGGTGCGGGCCTGCTGGCGCGAGCGCGGGTGCCCGCGAACGAGCGCTCGCCGACTGCAGCGGATGCGTCCACGAGCACCCCTGCCAGCGGCGCGCAGCTTGCCCCAGCGGGCGCCGGCCGGACCCTGCCGCCCTGGATCGCCGCCGCGGCCCTGACCCTGATGGCGCTGTTCGCGCCCAAGCTCGCCTTCGAGGTGCCGCTGGCCTTCAGCAAGGGGCTGCCGGCTGTCATCGCGTACTCCAAGGAAGACCCGGAGTCGCCCGAGCTGCGGATCGAGGAGACGCGCTGGGATCCGCTCTGCCGACTCGACGTGGTGGGGCCCGGGGAGGACGTCGATCCGTACGGCCAGCGCACGATCTTCCAGGACGGCGACGCGCCCACGCGCGTGCCCTTCGGCGCGGCGCAGCTCTCGGAGGACCTGGGCCAGAAGGAGGCCTTGGGCTACGTCACCTTCCGCACGCGTCCGCCGCGGGTGCTGGCCATCGGCATCGGCGGTGGCCTCGACATCCTGATGGCCAAGGTCGTCGAGGGCATCTACCCCGACGACGCGGTAGTGGACTTCACGGGGGTGGAGATCAACGCCACCACCATCGAGCTCATGCGCGGCAAGTATCGCGACTCGACGGACAACCGCTACGAGCTGCCGGGGGTGACGATCCACAACGACGAGGGGCGCTCGTGGCTGCAGCGCTCCGACGAGCGCTACGACCTGCTGCAGATGTCCGGCATCGACACCTACGCGGCGTTGAGCTCCGGCAGCTACATCATGAGCGAGTCGTACCTCTACACGGTGGAGGCCTACCAGGACTACCTCGAGCACCTGACCGACGACGGCGTGATCTCGGTGCTGCGCTATCGCTTCGACCCGCCGCGCGAGAACCTGCGGCTGGCGGCCATCGCCGTGGAGGCTCTGCGTCGGAGCGGCGTCGAGCACCCCGAACAGCACGTGATCATGGTGGGGGTCTACGTGCCGTTTCCCGAGGGCTGGGACATCGACCTCGACTACGGCTGCCTGCTCGTGTCCAAGACGCCCTTCGGTCCGGAGCGCGTGAAGCTGTACCAGCGCTACGCCGGCATCAACCCCGACTACTTCCTGCAGTGGGCACCTGGCGTCGATTGCGAGGGGGAGTTCGCCGACTACTTCGCGTCGGTCATGGACGGCACGGACGACGAGTTCGTGGCCAACTACCCCTACCGCATCGACCCCGTCACGGATGACGCGCCGTTCTTCTTCCGCTACCACCGCTGGGACCGCATCGGCGAGTATCTGTTTGGCGACGACGAGCAGCTGACCGCCGCCGAGTCAGCCCCGGCAATGTCCACGACCCGGGCGCAGCAGGCGGGCCGCGACCTGACCGATCTGGTGGGCGGCGAGCCGGTGGGGCTGATCCTGCTGCTGACCGTGCTGCTGGAGTCTACGGCGCTGGTGCTTGTGCTGGTGTTGCTGCCGCTGTGGTTCTTCAAGCGCAGCGGGCTGGCTGCGGCGGGGGCCGGGCGCTGGGTGCTGTACTTCTTTGGCCTCGGCGCGGGCTACATGCTGATCGAGGTGGCCACCATGCAGCGCTTCAGCCTGTTCTTGGGCCACCCGGGCTACTCGATCACGGTGGTGCTCTTCAGCTTCCTGATCTTCAGCGGCCTGGGCGCCGCCTGGGCCGGGCGCAGCGACGACCCGGCCCGCACGCTGCGACGGGGCCTGTTGGGCGTGCTGGCGCTGGTAGTGCTGCTCAACCTGGCGCTGCCGTCGTTCTTCGCGGCGGGGCTGCGGCTCGATCTGCCCCTGCGCATCGGGCTCACGGTGGCCGTGCTGGCGCCGCTCGCGTTCCTGATGGGCATGCCCTTTCCGTCCGGCCTGGCCCTGCTGGGCGCCCGGACCCCGGCCCTCACGGCCTGGGCCTTCGGCGTGAACGGCGGCGCCAGCGTGCTGGCCTCGGTGGCCGGCATCATGGTGGCCATGACCTGGGGCTTCTCGGTCGCCTTCATCGTGGGCGCTTCGTCCTACGCGTTGTCGCTGCTGGCGGCCCGGGGCTTGCAGCGCGCCTCATGAGCGCCTCATGAGCGCGTCCAACGGCGCCGACCGCGCCGTGATGTGCAGCTCGAAGCAGCCGACCTGCTGCTCGGCCGCGGCGACCACCTTGCCGTAGAACGCGCCGGGCAGCGGGGCGCCGTCCGCTGCGATCAGCTGCAGGCGCAGGTTGCTCATGACGTCCGGCGCGTACTCGCTGCGCACACGGATGACGCGCGCGGACACGGCCTCGATCTGGCCCGCGTGCGTCTGGACGCTGACCTCCTTGTCGTCGATCGGTCCCATGCGCACGGCGACGCCCTGCGGGAGCTGGACGAACTCGGGCACGTGGGGCGCCAGGGTCAGGTCGTCGCGTCCCTCGACGCCGACCACGCCGTGGATGGTGATGGGCTGCTCAAAGCCCTTGGGGTGGATCTGCCGCGAGACGGAGACCTGCACGTCGTCGCCGGCGGCCCCCAGGGTGCCAGGGCACACCAGCACCTCGCCACCGAGGGTGTAGGACTCGATGCGCGCCGCCAGGTTGACCGCCACGCCGATGGCGCCGTACTTGGAACGGCGCTCGGAGCCGATGGTGCCGACCACGACCTCGCCCGAGGCCACGCCAATGCCGAGCTCTACCGCGGGCAGGCCGGCGGCCACGTTGGTGGCGTTGACCTGGACCATGGCGCGCTGCATGGCCAGGGCGCAGCGGATGGCGCGTGCGGCGTCGTCGTCGTCTTGACGTGGCGCGCCGAAGAACGCCAGCACCGCGTCGCCGATGAACTCGTCGATGGTGCCGCCGTGCTCCTGGATCACCTCGGCCATCGATCCCAGGTAGGTGTTGAGCAGCCGCAGCAGCTGCACCGGCCCGAGTGACTCGGTGATGGATGAGAAGCCGCGCAGGTCGCACAGCAGGATCGTGACCCGACGCTTCTCGCCGCTGGTCTCGAAGGACTCGGGGTTCTCGAGCAGGTCGGAGGCGATCTCGTCGGAGACGTAGCGCCCGAGCGTGCGCCGGATGAAGGCGTTGCGGATCTGCAGCTGCTGCGCCATGCCCTCGACCTGGAGCAGGGCGCGCTTGACGCTGAGATGCGTGCGCAGGCGTGCCAGCACCACCGGCAGCTCAAACGGCTTGGAGACGAAGTCGTTGGCGCCGGCGTCGAAGGCCCGCACCACGTCCTCGGGCTGGTTCAGCGCCGTGGCCATGATCACCGGCAGGTCGCTGGGGCCGCGCTCGATCCGGATGCGCCGCAGCACCTCGAAGCCGTCGATGCCGGGCATCATCACGTCGAGCAGCACGAGGTCGAACGACTCGGCCGCGAGGCGCTCCAGACCGGACTCACCGTCGTTGGCCAGCGCGACCTCGTAGCCCCGGCGCGACAGCCTCCGCTCGAGCAGCTCGCGGTTCTCCTCGGTGTCATCGATCACGAGGATGCGACCGCTCTCCTGGGGCGCCTGACGCGGCGCGGAGGGGGGCGTGCCGTCCTCCGTTCCTGCGTCCGCTCCCGTGCCGCTGGCTTGACGCTCGGACTCGGCGGGGTCGGGTGCCTCGCCCAGCTGCTCGGGGCTGAGGATCTGGTCGACCAGCTTGAGCAGGCGCTGGCCCGCGCTGCCGATGCGGGCCAGGTCCTGCTCGCGCTCCGCGGCGCCGTCATCCTCGGAGTCCTGAGCCTCCTCCTGCAGCATCTCGCTGTAGCCCATGATCTGGCCGATGGCCGTGCGCATCTCGTGCCGCAGGCGCCTCAGGGTGGCGGAGGCTTCGTTGGGTGCGCTCACGCGCGCGGCTCCATGTCGGGCGCGTCGGCGGGTTCCGCGGCGCCGGGCGCGTCGATGTGCTCGGCGCGCTGTTGCCACGCGTCGAGAGCGCTCAGTCCGTAGCGGTAGCCCACCTCGACCAGGGCATCGAACGAGCGGAACTCGAGCATGCCGAAGCCCTGGATGGGCGGGTGCAGCAGCAGCACCGCGAGCTGCTCGGCTTGCTCGCGCCGCTTGAGGCTGCTGAGCACCGAGGTCCGGATGATGACGTCGGCGATGGAGGGCGCCCTGATCTTCTTCCGGTGCGGCATGAGCCAGCTCCAGAGGATGCGCGAGACGGGCGGGATCTCGTGCTCGTACACGGTGGGATCCGGGTCGGGGCTGACGTCGCACAGGATCACCGGGCCGCCGGTGAACTCGCCCATGATGGCGCCGGGCAGGTTGTCGACCACGCCGCCGTCCACCAGCAGCTTGCCGTCCTGCACCATGGGGACCAGGATGCCGGGCAGAGCGGTGGTGGCGCGTACGGCCTCCCACAGCAGGCCGTTCCGGTGCACGACGGTGTCGCCGGTGGAGAGGTTGCACGACACGCAGAAGTAGTTGAGCCAGAGATCCTCGATGCGGATGTCCTGGTAGAGCTCCTGCGCGACGCGGCGCAGACGCGAGGCGCCCACCAGCGACACCAGCGGCAGGTTGTAGGCGCTGAAGGGCTTGTGCCGCTGCATGGCGTCCTTCATGGCCGCGTGGATCTGGTCCGGTTCGCGCCCCATGGCGTACTGGCCCGAGACCATGCCGCCGGCGCTGGTGCCGCCCACGAAGTCGATCGGGATCTGTCGCTCGCGCAGGGCCGTGATCACGCCGATGTGGGCCATGCCGCGCGCGCCGCCGCCGCCCAGGGCCAGGCCCACGGCGCGGCCGCGCAGGAAGCGCGCCAGGCGCGCCATGCACTCGGCCGGCTGCCACCAGCGCACGTGGTGATGCAGCTCGACGCGGCGCGGGTCCAGCCACTCGCGCGTGCCCTGGGGGCGGGCATCGGGCTGCTCGTGCAGCAGCACCAGGCGCGTCTTGGCGGCGGTGGCCTCGCGCTCCGCCAGCAGGCCCTGCTCCACGGCGGAGGGCGTGGGGTCCGCGTCGCCGCGCCCCAGCAGGATGATCTCGTCGGCGTTGCGCAGGCAGCGGCGCGTCCACTCGCTGTCGCTGGCGTCCGCCTCGTAGATCACGAAGCGGTACTGCGACTGGAGCTGGTACATCCAAGCGCGGGTGCGGATGGTGAAGTGGCTGTCCTCGGGCAGCTGGGCCGCCGCCATGCCGAGCTGCTGGTCCAGGCGCTCGGCCGTCAGGTGGAACACCGACTCGTGCGCCGACAGGGCCTGCACCAGCGCGGCGCCGAACGCGCGCGCGGGCACATCCTCGCCCAGGGGCAGGATGGCGATGTGCTGGCGCTGCTCGCTGGGGGCCGCGGCGTCCTGTCCGCGCTGCACCAGCGAGCGTGTGATCGAGCGCAGGATCTGCGGGTGTCGCGCCACCAGCGCCTCGAAGCCCGCGTAGTCGATGCCGGCCAGCTCGCTGTCACGTTGGGCGTAGACGCTGGCCGTGGCGTGCTGATCGGAGAACAGGGCCAGCTCGCCCACCAGCTCGCCGCGCGTGATCTCCGACAGGATCCTGGGCGCCTGGCCGGGCTCTTCCAGCACGGCGCGCAGGCGTCCATTCACGAGGAAGTACACCTGCTCGCCGGCCTGCCCCTGGCGGATGAGGCGCTCGCCGCGGCGGATGCTCACCCAGCGCGTGGCCTGCTCCACCTCGCGCAGGGTGGCCTCGTCGATGCTGCCGAACAGGCGCGGCAGCAGCTGCACCAGCTCGTCGCGGCGCAGGCGCTCGCGGATCACCTGGGCCACGCCCTCGAGCATGGCCGGGAAGCGGCTGACCAGCTCCGCGGCCCGCTCCCGGTCGAGGCGCGCCAGCACGCTCGGGGCGCTGGCTCGCACCGACGCGCTGCGGCGGCCGCCCATGACGAGCTGGATCTCGCCGGCGGTGGCGCTCGGTCCCATGCGCGAGAGCACCAGCTCGCCGCCGTCGTCCGGGGTCAGGTAGGCCTCGAGCTCGCCGCGCAGCACCACGTAGAGCGCGTCGGCCTCGTCGCCCTGGAGGAACAGGACCTGGCCGGCGTCCAGGGTCTGCAGCTCCAGCTGGGCGGCGAGCTGCTCGCGGTGCTCGGCGCTGAGGGAGCCGAAGCTGGAGCGCACGAGCACCTCGCGGAGCTCGTCCGCGTCGGGCATCGCAGGATCGGATGACATCGAGCGCCTCCCCTGTGCGTGCTAGCAGCTTGTGGCGTGAGTGCTTTCGTGCGCGGAGCTGCGCCACGAGAGCGCCGCTGCGCACGGAATGACATGCGCCACGGGCTGCTAGCTCCCGGCGCCGGGAGCGTCCAGCAGCGCCCCGATCTTCTCCAGCAGGCGCGGCAGCTCGACGGGCTTGGTGTCGTAGTCGTCGCAGCCGGCCTCGATGGCCTTCTCGCGGTCGCCCTGCATGGCGTGGGCGGTGAGCGCGATGACCGGGATGCCGGCGGTGGCGGCGTCGGCCTTGAGCGTCCGCGTGGCCTCCCAGCCATCCATGATGGGCAGGCTCATGTCCATCAGGATCAGGTCCGGGGCCTGCTCGCGGGCGCGCTCCACCGCGGCCTGGCCGTCCTCGGCGATGAACACTTCGAAGCCCTTGCGCCTGAGCCGCCGCGACAGCATGTCGCGGTTCATCTCGTTGTCTTCGGCCAGAAGGATCCTGGGCATCTGCACGGCTCCGTTGTCGTCTCGTGCCGGGGCGGGGCGGGCCTGGGCGCAAGGGTTGGGGCTGTGGAGGATAGCGACTGCGGCGCTCAGGGCGAGCCTCGGTCCCGCACGAGCCTGGGGCCGGGACCGACGCGCCGCGAGCCCCAGCGGCGTCGGGACCGCGGCCGGGCGCTCCAACGCTGTCCACGGAGGCCCTGCCGCGTTCGCAGCAGGCGTTCATGAACAGACCAGGCTAGGCGCTGCGCGTGGCGAGCTGCTTCACCATCCCCAGGAGCTGCTCGTGGCTTGAGGCGTCCTTCTCGAACACCTGCTCGACCCGGCCGCTGAGGCGCTCGCGGTCGTTCTCGGTCAGGTCCTTTGCGGTCAGCACCACCACGGGGATGCCCTGCCACTCGGGGTTCTTGTGCTTCTCGACCAGGAAGTCGAAGCCGTCCATGACCGGCATCATGAGGTCCAGCAGGATCAGGCTGGGCAGGTCCTCTGCCAGGCGCTCGAGGCCCTCCTGGCCGTTGCTCGCCTGGCGCACCTGCCAGCCTTGCTTGGTGAGCAGCGAGGACACCACGTCCTGCACCGCGTCGTCGTCGTCGATCAGCAGCGCCGTGCAGCTCACGTTGGCCTCGAAGTGCCGGGTGACGACCTTGCTGAGCTGCTCCCGGTCGACGGGCTTGACGAGGTAGTCCGTGGCGCCCAGCGAGTAAGCCTTGGTCTTGTCCTCCAGCATGGTCAGCATGACCACCGGCGTGTCGCGCAGGCTGGGGTCCGCTTTCAGGGCGCGCAGCACCGACCAGCCGTCCATGTCGGGCATGCGCACGTCCAGCGTGATGACCGTGGGAGCGAACTCGTGGGCCAGACGCAGGCCTTCCTCGCCGGAGCTGGCGGCCGCGACGGAGAAGCCGTCGCGCTCGAGCAGGCGCGTGATGATCTCGCGCGCCTCGCTGTTGTCGTCGATGACGAGCACGCGTCGCCCGCTGTGGGCGACGTCGCCGGAGGGCTGCGGCTTGGCGGGAACGGGCTGGGGCGCCGGCGCGGCGCGGGGATGGCTGCCGGGGAGCGTGGTGGGGACCTCGATCGTGAAGGTGGAGCCCTGCCCCGACGTGCTCTCCAGGCTGAGCTCTCCCCCGAGCAGGCGACACAGGCGGCGCGAGATGGGCAGCCCCAGCCCGGTGCCGCCGTAGTCGCGCGTGGTGGAGCTGTCGGCCTGCCCGAACTCCGCGAAGACATCCAGCAGCTTGTCCTCGGGGATGCCGATGCCCGTGTCGCTCACGGCCATCCGCAGCAGCTCGGCGCCTGCGTCGGCGACGCGTTCGACCGTCAGGGTGACCGTGCCCTCGTGCGTGAACTTGGCGGCGTTGGAGAGCAGGTTCAGCAGGGCCTGGAGCAGCTTGGGTTGGTCCTGGAACACGCCGCCCAGCGGCTCGTCGTCCGCCCCGCCCCGCACGACGCGCAGGTTGTTGCCGTTCTTCTCCAGCAGCGGGAGGGCCGTGGTGACCGCCGCGTCAATCAGCTGGTCCACGGCGAAGTCCTCCGCCAGGGGCTCCATCTTGCCCGACTCGACCTTGGCCAGATCGAGCACGTCGTTGATCAGCGAGAGCAGGTGCTTGCCGGACTTGTGCACCTTCTGGAGGTCGGGGATGTAGTCGTCGTGCCCCTGATCCTGCGCCTCCTCCATCAGCATCTCGGTGTAGCCGAGGATGGCGTTCATGGGCGTTCGCAGCTCGTGGCTCATGTTGGCCAGGAACGCGCTCTTGGCCCGGTTGGCCGCCTCGGCGGCCTCGCGGGCGGCCGCCAGCTCGGCGGTGCGCGCGTCGACCTTGTCCTCCAGGTCCTCGTTGAGCGCGGCCAGGGCGTCGCGGGCCTCGGCCACCTCGGCGGCCGCGGCGCGCTGCTGCTCGGCCAGCTCACTGACGCGCACCATGCTGCAGCGGAAGACCTCGACCGCCTCGGCCATCTCCCGGATCTCGTCCTGGCGGTCGGGCATCTCGATCTCGGCCTCGAGGTCGCCCGAGGCCAGCTGCCGCATGCCGCGCGCCATGGAGCGGATCGGCCTGGAGATGCCGAAGCCGATGATCCAGGCCGCGACCATGCCGAACAGGATCGAGGCCAGGGCGATGGACACGGTGACGGCCACGGCGCGGGCGGTGGCGGCCTCGGCCTGGGGGCCCAGCTCGTCCTGCTCGGCCTTGATGGCCAGCTTCAGGCGTTCGATCTGGTCGGCCACTTTGGGCCCGATCATGTCGAGCTGGTTGGTGATGATGCCGTTGCGCGTCGTGATCACCTCGTGCACGTCCTCGAACGCGCGCGAGTAGATGCGCTGGTCGTCGCGCACCTTGTTGGCCGCCTCGGAGCGGGAGGGGTCCTGCAGGTTGTCGAGCAGCGCGTCGATGTGCTGCTGCATCTCGGCGAACTCCACCACCACGCGCCGATAGGAGGCGTCGTCGTTCTGGACCAGGAAGCGGTTGGCGTAGAGCCGCGCCAGCATGAGATTGAGCCGGGTCGTGGCCGCGCTGTAGGCGGCCTCGGCGTCGTTGTCCTCGAAGGCGCTGCGCCAGATCTCCGTGAGACTCTGCTCAAGCGACGGGCCCACGATGTTGAGCGTGTCGTACACGATCTCGTCGCGGCGCGCTTGCAGCTCGGTGACCTGCTCGAATTGCTCGACGTAGGTCCGCAGCTCGTTGTCGAGGTTCTCGACGATCAGCACGTAGCCCGGGTTGAGCGTGAGCGCCTTGGCCTCAGCGATCATCTCGATGGTGAGCGCGGCGCGCTCATGGATCTGCTCGATGTTCTTTGCGTTGGCGCTGATGATGAAGTCCTTGGCGTAGAGCCGGGTCATCAGCATGTTGGCCTGCACGCGGCCCTCGGCGTTGGTCTGCCGGGCCAGCACGCGGTAGTCCCTCAGGTTGTTCTGCGCGTCCAGCAGCTCGACCACGCTCACCACTGAGATCAGCAGCAGCAGCGCCAGCACGATCCCGAAGCCCGTGAAGACCTTGGTGGAGATGTTGAGTCGGTTGAGCAGTCGCATGGGATCTCGCTGCGGGGTGGCCGAGGTCTGAGGACCGCGCAGACTAGCAGGTCGGAGCGCTGGGTCACTCGCGTCCGACGGCACGGCGCATGCGACGGGCAGGTCGGCCGGGCCCGGAGAGTGCTACCGTGCCGCGTCATGACCACCAGTAGGCGAGACGCCACCGTCAACAGCGAGGGCGCCGCCGCGGGCACCCGCGGGCGAGACGCCAGCGTCCCCGGAGCGGAGGCCGGCGGGGAGTCCAGCGCGGTCGCCAGCGCGTTGGCCCTGCGGATCGCTGTCGTCCTGGGCCTGGGGCTCGCGGTCACCCAGACGTATCGCGCCGCGACCCAGTCGATCACCCACGACGAGGCGCTCACCTACCTGCGCTACCTGTCGCAGCCATGGGAGACGGTGTTCTCCAGCTACAGCGCCAACCACCACCTGCTCTTTACGTACGTCTCCAAACTCTCAGTCGATGTGTTCGGCCCCTCCGAGCTCAGCCTGCGCCTGCCGAGCCTGCTCGCGTTCTTGTTGTTTGCCCTGAGCGTGGGGGCCCTGACGCGCCGGATGGCTCCCTCCCGGCCGCTGTTCCTGGCGAGCTTCGCGTTCCTGCTGCTCAATCCGCTGCTGCTCGACTTCCTCTGCGCCGGGCGCGGTTACGGCATGGCGCTGGGCTTCTTCGCGTGGGCCCTGGCCTTGGGTCAGGGCGCGCTGTCGAGAGCGGTGCCGGTGAGCGCGCGCGGACGTCTGGCCATCGGCGCGGCGCTGGCGCTGTGCGTCAGCTCCAACCTCGCCTTCGCCCCCGCGGCGCTGGGCGTGGGCGTGGCGTTGTTGCTGATCGACAACACGTCCGCACCCGGAGGCGGGATGCGACGCCTGGGCCTGACGCTTCGAGCTTGGGTGCTGACGGGGCTGCTGCCTGGCCTCGCCATCACGGGCGCGCTCGTGGCGCTGCCGCTGCGCTTTGCGCAGCGCGCCCACTTCTTCTACGGCGCGCCGACGCTGAGCGCGAGCGTACGCGGTCTGGTGGAGGCGTCGCTGGATCACGGCGGCGTGGTGACGCCCGACGGCGCGGACCCCAGCGCGTTCGTCGCGGCCATCGCCGACGTCCTGTGCCCGCTGCTGCTGTTGCTGATCATCGCGTCGGCGCTGCAGAGCTGGCGGCGGCGCGGGCCCGGGCTGCCGCTGTTCTTCGCCGTGAGCCTGGCGGTCAGCTTGCTCGCCGTGGTGGCGCTGCACGTACTGGCCGACGCCGCCTATCCCCGCGGTCGCACCGGGCTCTACCTGATCCCTCTGTTTGCGTTGGCCGCGTTGGAGGCCCTGAGGCCGGCCCGCTCCCTGGCGCGCGGCGCGTTGCTGGCGCTGCTCTTGGCCGCGTCGGCCGTCTTCGTGGCCGGGTTCGAGCTGAGCTACTTCCGCAGCTGGCGTTACGACGCGGGCGCCAAGCAGGTCGCGGCGCAGATCCTGGAGACCCCGGGGCCGCGCGGCGAGGGCGGCGTGCGCGTGGCGCTGCTGGACTGGCGCTACCAGCCCGCGCTGAGCTTCTACCGGCAGCTCGCTCCCCCCGGGGCCATGGCCGAGCTGAGCCGCGAGTGGGAGCTGGGCGACTTCTCCTATGACGTCTACGTGGTCCACCCGAAGTTCCCGCCCGAGCTGGTGCGCCAGTACCTGACGCCGGTGTTCGAGCACCCTCTGTCCGGGGTCGTGCTCGCGACGGGGCGCTGACGGACGGCTGCTGGCGCCCCGCGAGCTGTGGGCACGGTGGCTGCTCTGGTGGCCGTCGCCCACCGATTGTGATGGCTGCAGCGCCTGCCTATCATCTGGCTGGCGAGGGTGGTCCCACGGGCCCGGCTCGCGACGGAGATCCGCCATGAGCAGCGTGGGCACAGATCGCGGGCAGAGTCCGACCGCGGACGCGCTGAGCGCTGCGGTCAGCGCGGGGCGGTCCCGGTGATCGCGCGGTTGCTGGCCATCGTGCTGGGTCTGGCGCTGGGCGCTGGCGCGTGGACGCTCTCGCAGCAGGAGACCCTGTCCGCGCCCGTCTGGCTGCAGGCCTGGGTCGAGGCCCATCCCGACCCGCGCTCGCTGGGGCCGGAGCGCGCCCGGGCCCACGCCGAGGAGCTCGGGCGGGCCTACGCCCAGGACGGCCAGCTGCTGCTGCTCGGGCTGGCCGCGGCCTGCCTGGCGTGGGGGCTGCTGCCGCTCGCCACGCGACGAGGCGCCGGGCGCTGGACTCCGCTGGCGGCGGGGGGGCTGGTGCTGGGTGTCTTCTCCGCCGCAGCCTCGGCGCGGGAGCAGGCCGAGCTCTCCGCGCGCGGTCGCTGGACCCTGGGCGACGACGCCCTGGCCGCCGCCGCCGGCCTGCACGCAGACACCCTGCGCGGCTGGCGCGAGCGCATCCCTGAAGGCGACGTGGTGATCGTGGTGGGCACCCAGGCCCAGCTCTTCAACCTGACGGCGTGGGTGCTCTTCCCCCGGCCGATCCGGCTGGTGCCCCTGCCCGTTGCCGCCAGCGTGACCGGCGACGACCTGGCCCAGCAGGCGCGCGCCTTGCCCGCCGGAGCCGACGGGCCGGCGCGCTGGCTGGTCGACCTGGCCTCCCTGGCCGCGGGCCCCCGGGCCACGCGCCCGGCCTTGCAGCGGTTGCTCCCATGAGCCTGGCCGTGGGACTGATCTTCAGCCTGGCGCTGGTGGCCTGCGGCTGGTGGCCCATGCGGCGTTGGGGAGCGCACTGGAGCGACTCGCCCTGGTGGAGCCGGGCCGCGCTGGCCGCGGCGTTGGGCGTGGTGTTCACGGGCTACGTGCAGTGGACGCTGTCGCTGCTGGGTGTCGCCACGGGCCCCTGGCCGCCGCTGCTGCTGGCGCTGCTGTCGCTCACGGCCACGCGGGCGCGCTGGGGCTTGGGGGCAGGGGACGGCCAAGCGCTCACGCAGCCCGGACAGCGCGGTGTGCCGGGAACGGCCGAGACGCACGCACCGGCTGAGGCGAGGGCGCAGCAGGCCGAGTCACCGGGGCCTGCCGATGCGCAGCGGACGGAGTCACCAGCCGAATCAGCCGAGGCGTCGCCGTCGCCTTGGGGCCAGCGCGCGCTGGTGTGCGTCGTGCTGGGGTTGGCGTTGGTTTCGGCGGGCGTCGGGCTGAGCCAGCCGTTCATGGGGGACGGCAGCAAGTTCTGGGCCATGCGCGCGCGGGAGCTGGCGCACGACCCGGTGCTGTCCGTGCCATCGCTGACCGACGCCGATCGCGCGGGCTTCCATCCCAACTACCCGCTGCTGGTGCCGCTGGTGTTGGCGCCGGTGTTCGCCTGGTCGCCGCCCGACGCCGCCGTCGGGCCCAAGCTGGTGCTGCAGCTGCTGGCGCTGTCGCTGTTGGCGTTGTTGGCTCGGCTGCTGTGGCCTCTGGGCGCGGCGGGTCGCTGGGCGCTGGTGGCCTTCGCGTCCATGCCGGGCTGGACCTCGCTGGATGTGCGCGAGGGCTTTGTGAGCGGCGGCTACGTCGATGTGACCTGCGCCCTGTTCCTGCTGCTGTTGGTGGAAGGAGTGGACCGCTTGCGCCAGGAGCGCGTCGGGCGCCAGGGCATCATGCTCTGCGTGCTGGCGGCGGGCGGCCTCGTGTCCACCAAGCTCGAGGGCGGCGTGGAGCTGTTGATCGTGGCGCTGGCCTGGATCCTGGCGGGCCCGCTGCGCGCGCGCGCGGCGCTGCTGCTGGGCGGGGCCGGGCTGCT
>QNBX01000097.1 GCA_003644265.1 Planctomycetota bacterium | reverse complement strand
GCTCAGGCTCAGGCTCAGGCTCAGGCTCAGGCTCAGGGCGCGGGCGCGGGCTGCTGCTCTGCTCGCACATCGACGTGGTGCCGGTGGGTCAGGGCTGGACCCAAGATCCCTGGAGCGCTGAGCTGCGCGACGGCCGCGTGCTGGGGCGTGGCGCCAACGACGCCAAGTCGTCGGTGGCAGCCATGGCCGTGGCCGCCGCGAGCCTCGACCCCGACGCGTTCAGCGGTCGCCTGGCCCTGGCCTTCGTGTGCGACGAGGAGACGGGTGGCGAAGGCGCCGAGACCCTGGCCGAAGAGCTGCCGCCGCTCGACGCGGTGATCGTGGGCGAGCCCACCGAGCTCGACGTGTGCCCGGGCCAGCGCGGCCTGCTGCGCGCGCGCCTGCATGTCGAGGGTCGCGCCTGCCACGCCAGCCGCCCCTGGGAGGGCGTCAACGCCCTGACCCTCGCCGCGCGCGACATCCTGGCGCTGAACGAGCTGCCGCTCCCGGGCGCCGATCCGCTGCTGGGACCGGCCACGCTGCAGGCCACCGTGGCGCAGGGCGGCACGCGCCCCAATGTGCTGCCCGGCTCCGCCTGCGTCGAGCTGGACGGTCGCCCCACGCCCGGCTGCGACAACGCGCGCCTGCTCGCGCTGCTGCATCAGGCCGTGTCCAGTCGCGTCGAGGTCATCAGCAATCGCTACTTGCCGGTGCGTACGCCCGACGACGCGCCCATCGTGCGCGCGGCCCTGAGCGCCAGCCCCACCGGCGTGCTGCGCGGCTTCGGCGGCGTGAGCGACCTGTTCCATTTCCGCCCCCTGCCCGGCGTGGTCATGGGCCCCGGCACCAGCGCCGCCAGCCACGCGCCCGACGAGTGGGTGGCCGTGAGCCAGGTGGACGCCGCCGTGCTGGCCTACCGCGACAGCGCCCTCGCCTTCCTGGGGGCGAGCCTCGCGGGCACGTCGCCCGCGCCTGCTGCCCAGCCGAACGATCTGGAGGCCTTGCTATGACCGCACCTGATCCCGAGCACGTAAAGCTCGATGCCGTCGCTCCCGCCGCGGCCCCCGCCGCCGCCACGCTCGGCGCCGGCGCCGGCGCCGGCCTGCTGCGCGGGCGCTTCGCCGGCGGGGTGCACCCGGCGCTGCACGCCATCAACCGCAGCCTCGAATTCGACCTGCGCCTCTGGCGCGAGGACCTGGCCGGCAGCCGCGCCCACGCGCGCATGCTGGGCGCCACGGGCATCCTGCCCAGGGCTAGCGTGAGCGCGATCCTGGCCGGGCTCGATCAGGTGCAGCGCGAGCTGGAGCAGGGCAGCTTTGTCCCGCAGCCCGCCGACGAGGACGTGCACATGGCCGTGGAGCGGCGGCTGACCGAGCTGATCGGAGAGGACGGCCGGCGCCTGCACACCGCGCGCAGCCGCAACGATCAGGTGGCCACTGACCTGGCGCTGCACCTGCGCGGCGCCGTGCAAGAGGCGCGCGCCGGCGTGGCCCGGGTCCAGCGAGCGCTGCTGGAGCTGGTGGCGCGCGACGGCGAGGCCGTGCTGCCCTACTACACGCACCTGCAGCGGGCCCAGCCCGTGCACCTGGGCCACACCCTGCTGGCCTACGTGGAGATGCTGGCGCTGGACGCCGACGCCCTGGACTGCGCGCCCCAGCGCTGCCCGCTTGGCGCGGGAGCCGGCACCGGCACGGGCTTTCCCATCGACGCGCAGCTCACCGCCAGCGAACTGGGCTTCGCGGCACCCGAGCCCAACAGCCTGGCGGCGGTGGCCTCACGCCAGCACGCCACGCGCTTCGCGGCGGCCCTGGCCGGCACGGCGGTGACGCTCTCGCGCCTGGGCGGCGAGCTGGTGCTCTGGTGCAGCCGCGAGTTCGGCTTCGCGCGACTGGGAGACGCGGTCAGCACCGGCAGCTCGATCATGCCGCAGAAGCGCAACCCGGACGGCGCCGAGCTGCTGCGCGGCAAGGCCGTGCGGGTGGCCTCCGCCCACGCCACCCTGCTGGAGCTGCAGCGCGGTCTGCCGATGGGCTACTTCAAGGACCTGCAGGAGGATAAGCCGGCCCTGTTCGACGCCGAGGATCAGCTCGGTCAGATGCTCGCCGTGGCCGAGGCCATGCTGCGCGACATCGCCTTCGACCGGGACGCCATGCGCGCCGCGGTGGACGAGGCGGGCGGGCACCTGCTGGCCACCGAGGCCGCCGACTGGCTCGTGCGCCAGGGTGTCCCCTTCCGGCAGGCCCACGGCGCGGTGGGAGCGCTGGTGCGCGCCGCCGATGCCCGCGGCGTGGGGCTGGCCGAGCTCAGCGACGCGGAGCTGCGCGCCTGCGATCCGGCCCTGGGACCGGGCGTGCGCGCGGCGCTCTCAGTGGAGGCCGCGCTCAATGCGCGCAGTTCGGTGGGCGGCGCGTGCCTGCAGAACGTGCGCGCGCAGGCGGCGCTGTGGCGCGCGCGGCTCGAAGCAGGCCAGGCTTGAGCGGCGAGCGCTACACGCCCTCGGTGTGAGCCCCGCTTCGTGCGGCCGCACGCGGACGTGGCCACGCTCTGCGCGCGGGCGGATCAGTCCCGTCCGGCGTAGTGGTCGAATCCGCAGACCCGCTTCCACACCAGCCGCAGCGCGTGGGCGCAGTACGCGGCGTAGAGCGGCAGCGAGATGATCAGGAAGAGGTCCATGCGCTGGAAGATCACCGGCACAAGGATCCAGCTCGGGTAGTTCATCAGGAACGCGAAGCCGGCCATGACGCGACCTGCCGGCGTGCTGTCGTGGTCCGCGCGCTGTTGGCGCTGCACCTCGCCCGTCACCTCGCCGCTGCGCAGGAACACGGTCAGGGCCAGGCCTGCGGCGACGATGGGGCCGCTGAGAATGGCGGCCCACAGGGCCCAGCCCTGCACCAGCCCGAGCGGCTGACCGGCCTCGACCCAGACGCGGTACGCGATGGCGGGGAACAGCAGCATCTGCTTGATGGCGTCCACCAGGAAGTCCATGGCCGTGCCCGCGGGCGAGTGCAGGCCCCGCGCCCGGGCCTGCATGCCGTCCATGCAGTCGATGATGTAGGCCAGCTGTCCGACGCTCCAGGCGATCCACAGTCCGGTCCAGCCCGGCCAGAAGCCGTAGGCCAGCGCCGAGAGCAGACCGACGCCCAGGCTCACCAGGCTGATGGCGTTGGGCGTCATGGGGACGCGCCGCAGGGCGGCCAGGGCCAGCGCCGCGAACGGGCGCGAGACCCAGCGCGCCCACAGGAAGTCGTCCGGCTTGTGGGACTGGCGCAGGATCTCTCGCGCCCTGGCGAACAGGCCGTCGGTGGTCTGCGTCGGCGGGTGCCCGCTCATGCGCCGCGCTCCTGGGCCGCGACGCAGCGCTCACGCGCCCATGCCAGGTCTTCGGGGTAGTTGACGTTGCGCCAGTCGAGGCCGTCGCTGAACGCGACCGCGGCGCTGTGCTCCGATCGCGCGATGAACTCGGACAGCAGCGGCTGCTCGTAGTCGAGCGAGCGGTCGTGGCGTGTGCGCTGCTCGACGAAGCCGACGAAGGCCGCGGCGAAGCCGGCGCTGAACACGGACACGCCGATGAACTCGCCCGTGCCGCGGCCGCCGGCGCCGGGAGACCCAGCGAGCTGTGACACCATGCCGGGAGCAGCGTCGCGCGCGCTGACGCGGTCAGAGGGGTCGGCCTCGCGATCCGCCGCGCCCTTGCGCACGCCGGCGAGGCGGCCGTCGCGCGTCCAGGCCAGGACCTCGTCGTGGGTCTCGGCGCGCCAGCTGCGGTCAGCGGCGATGGCGCTGCCGGCCCGGCTCGCCGTCGCGAGCACGGCATCGAGGATGGCGTCGTCGTAGATGATGTCGCCGTGGGTGAGCAGCACGTCCTCGCCCGCCCGAAACGCGTCCGCCGCCTGGACCAGGGAGCAACCCGAGCCGCTGCTCGCCCAGTCGCGGTTCTCGACCGTGGCGATCGTCAGGGCTCCGGGTCGCGCGGCCAGTTCCTTGGCCAGCACGGCACCGAGGTAGCCCACGGCGACGGTCACGTGTCGAACGCCGCGCGACTCCAGCTGCTCGAGCTGTCGCCCGATGAGCGTGGGTTGGCCCGAGCTGTGCAGGCTCAGCAGCGGTTTGGGGCACGCATCGGTGTGCGCTCCCAGGCGCGCGCCGCGGCCGGCCGCCAGGATGACCGCGCGGCTGACGCCACTGCCCGTGGGGTGGTGGCTGTCGCGGCGGGCGTCGGCGCTCACGCGATGGCCTCCAGGATCGCCGCCAGGTCGGCGGGCTGGAGTTGTCCGGGGTTGTTGGCCAGACGCTCGGCGCCGCAGGCGGTGTCGACCAGCGCGGGCAGGGCCGAGGCGGGGACGCCGTGTCCGGCCAGGTCTGTGGGCAGGCCCGCCGCCACGAACACCTCGTCGATGAAGGCCTGGGCCGCGCGCACGTCGGGCAGGCCCAGCGCGTCGGTGATGGCCGCCACGCGCTCCGGCACCAGGGCCGCGTTGACGGGCAGGGCGCCGCGGCACAGCAGGCCCACGGCGGCGCCATGACAGACCCCGTGCTCGCCGGTGAGCGCGTAGCTCAAGGCGTGGGCCACGGCGCTGCGCGTGTTGGACAGGGCCAGGCCGGCGTGCAGGGACGCGAGGGCCATGCCGTCGCGCTGTCGTTGCGTCGCGGCGGCTGCCGCGGAGGCGATGCCCGCGTCGCCCGCGCGCACGCAGGGCAGCAGGTGCCGCGACACCAGGCCCAGCGCGGCGCGCGCGTGCAGGCTCGAGACGGGATTGTGGTGCACGCCCCAGAGCGCCTCCATGGCGTGGGCCATGGCGTCGAGCCCGGTGGTGGCGGTGAGCGCGGCGCCCATGCCGTCGGTCAGGGCCGGATCGACGAGGCACACATCGGCGTAGCCGCTCTCGTGATCCAGGGAGGACTTGCTGCCGTTCTCGCCCCAGACGGAGGCCCAGCGGGTGACCTCGCTGCCGGTGCCCGCGGTGGTCGGCAGCTGGATCAGGCGCACGCGCCGGATGAACGCCTCGCCGGCACGGCATCGGGCCTGGAGGTCGCGGATCGACTCGCTGTGTCCGAGCATGACCGCCATGCACTTGGCCGCGTCCTGGGCCGAGCCTCCGCCCACGCCGACGATGGTGCGGACGCCGAGCTCGCGGGCGTGGGTGGCGCCGGCGTCGATGATGTCGGGCGTGGGGTTGGGCGGGACGCCCGCGTGCGTGTGCACCCCCTCGGTGCGCGCGGCGAAGTCGGCCAGGCCCGTGCGCTCGAGCGTCGCGCGGCCCAGCACCAGCAGCGCCGGCAGCTGCAGGCACGCGCCGAGATCGGCGCTGACGCCCCGCCCGAAGCGCACCTCGACGGGGTTATGAAACGCGAAGCGATTCACTGGCGGCATGACGGAAGTCGTCCCGGATCTGCTGGGGGCTGCGGCCCACGCGGCCGACGCCCTGCATGTGCCCGCTGCGGATGGCGAGGGTCACGAACAGCGGGCCCTGCCCGACCTCGAACTCGGCCACGACCTGCGCGAGGGCGGACGGGCTGTTGACCACCAGCGAGCGCGCGTAGCCCGCGCCCGCGGCGATCTGTTCGAAGGCCACCGAGCAGCTCGTGGTGGGCTGGCCGCCCGTGGTCTCGTAGGTGCCGTTGTCGAGCACGACGTGCAGCAGGCCGCGCGGGCGATAGTGGCCGATGGTCGCCGCCGTGCCGAGCTTCATCAGCAGGGCGCCGTCGCCGTCGAGCACCACCAGCTTGCGGTCCGGCGCGCAGCGCGTCAGGCCCAGGCCGATGGCCGCCGCGCAGCCCATGGACCCGAGCATGTAGAAGTTGCCCGGGCGATCGCGGATCGTGAACAGCTCGCGCGAGGTCATGCCCGTGGTGGTGACCACGAGGTCCCGCTCGTCGAGCACGCGGTCGAGCTCGCGCAGGGCCTGCTCGCGGGGCACACACGCGCTGGGGCCGGGCAGCCGCTCGGGCACGCAGCGCGAGGGCGCCTTGTGTGGCGGCTGCTGGTCGCACGTGAAGCGCTCGAAGCGGCCCTTGGGCACCACCAGCGCGACGGGGCGGTTGCTGCGGCGCGTCTCGCCGAGGGCCTGCTCCAGGCTGCGCTGGGCGCCGTCGTCGTCGGCAGCCAGGGTGAAGGCCGGGATGCGCATGGCCTCCAGCAGGTCGTAGGTGATCTCGCCCATGAGGTCGTGCTGGGGAGCGTCGTCGCCCTGCTCGCCGCGGTGGCTGATCAGCAGCAGCAGCGGGATCTCGAAGGTGGCCGACAGGCTGGTGAGCGGGTTGACGCAGTTGCCCAGGCCCGAGTTCTGCAGCAAGACGGCGCCCATGCGGCCGGACAGCCAGGCGCCTGTGGCGATCCCGATGGCCTCGCCCTCACTGGCCGCGATGGTGTAGGGCAGCGAGTCGCTGGCGGAGGCGTAGCTCACGAACGACTGGAAGTAGCTGCACGGTACGCCCGTGAAGAAGTCGACGCCCTGTGCTCGCAGGGCCAGCGCGAAACGCTCGATGTCGATGGCCACGGCCTTACTCCCGGCTCAGCTGCGCGATGGCGGCCTTGTAGTCGTCAAAGTCGTGGATCTCCATCCAGCCGCGGTCCTGTTCCAGCGCGACGACGGACTCGCCCGCGTCGATCAGCTCCTGCAGGAAGTCCGTCAGCGTCGCCTGTTCGAAGCTCGCGGCGTTGCCGAAGGGCTGGCCCGCGCGCTCGCGTGACCACGTCGCGTAGCGCTGCATGACCGTGGCGTAGCCGACCTCGCTCAGGCTCAGCATGCCGATGAACTCGAAGTGGGCCTCGCGCGGGTCGATCTGCTTGCCGATGTGCTGGACCGCGTAGCTGCGCGTGGTGTCGAGCACGCGGCCCGACTCGTCCGGCGCCGGGTCGGTGAAGACGTAGTCGAGAGCCTTGGTCCGGCCGCGGTCGCTCTCGGAAAACGAGCGGTCGACCAGCACGCCGATGTCGGCGTCGCAGTTGACGATGCGACGGGCCACGGGCTCGCCAAACAGGATGTCGGAGTAGCAGATGATCACCGCCCCGCCGGCGGGGCAGGGCCTGGCGGTCAGGCCCGCGTGCACCGTGCCCAACAGCGACTCGGCTCGTGAGTCCACCAGCCCGAGGTTGCCGAGCGTTACCTGCGCAGGCGCTATGGGACCCACCAGCGAGATGTCCTGGGCGCCGGCCAGGGCAAATGCGTCCATCTGGCGTTCGATCAGCGGCTTGCCGTACAGGTCGAGCAGGGCACGCGGCCCTCCGGCATCGACGATCTCGGCCAGGTCGGCGGGCAGGTCGATGTCACCGCCCGCCGGCACGAGGATCCTGACGGGCTTGGCGCCGGTGCGCAGGAACTCCTTCTCCTGCTCCTTCATGCGCAGCATGCCCTGCAGCCTGAAGACCTCCGTCATGGGGGCCAGCTCGTCGACGACGGTCATGGCGCCCTCGGCTTCGATGATCTCGGCGAAGGTCTGCTGCATGGCGCCGATGCCCGCGCGCAGCCCGTGGTTGGCGTAGATCACGATGTCGGCGCCGGCGGCCTTGAGCTCGCTGGCCGTGAGCTGCGGGTAGGTCGTGGGCACCACCACCACCGGCGAGCGGTGATCCCACTGCTTGAGGAAGGCCAGGATCTCGTCCGGCGTCCTCTGCTTGCTGTGGATCAGGATCGCGTCGGCGCCGGCCTTGCGGTAGGCCTCCGCTCGCTTGAGCGCCTCCTGCATACCCCAGCCCGCGATCAGCGCCTCGACCCGCGCGATCACGAAGAAGTCGTCGCTGGCCTGGGCGTGCTTGGCGGCCATGAGCTTGCCGACGAACTCGGCCATGGGCGCCAGGTCCTGCCGCCCGGGGACGAAGCTGTTCACCTTGGGGAACAGCTTGTCCTCCATGCACACCGCGGCGATGCCCGCGGCCTCGTAGCGCTTCACCATGTGGATGACGTTGTTGCTGTTGCCGAAGCCCGTGTCGCAGTCGCAGATCACGGGTAGGCGCGTGGCGTGGTGCATCTGCTGTGCGGCGTCGAGCAGCTGCGTCATGGTGAGGATGTTGGCGTCCGGCACGCCGGCGGCGGTCGAGATCTCGAGGCCGCTGGCCCAGACCGCGTCGAAGCCCGCGTCCTCGGCGATGCGCGCGCCGAGCCCGTTGTGGGCGCCGATGACCTGCACGGGGCGCTCGCCCGAGAGGGTCGCTCGAAGCTGGCTGGACTTGTTCACGCGTGGAGCCCTTCGTCTGTCGAGCCGCGGCGGGCCTGCCCGGCCGCTGTCCCGCTGCTGGCCGGCGGCCGCGATCGGAGCCGCACAGATCGGCGCACCGGCGCTCCGAATGGTCCTATTGTGCCGCCCGCCCGGCTCGGGCTGCCAGCATGATCTCACGGATCTCGGCGGGGGTCACCTCGCGCGTGAGCAGGATCACGGCCAGGTAGACCAGGCCCAGCAAGCTGTCCTTGGCGAGCAGCATCAGGCCCTCGCCCGGCAGCGCGATCGACACCAGCCAGAGCGCGCCGCAGGCCAGGGCGATGCGCACCACGCTGGCGCCGGGGACGAAGGCGCCGAAGCGTCGCGCCAGCACGATCGAGGCGGCCACCAGCCCCAGCGTCCACGCGGCCGCGCTGCCAGCCGCCGCGCCCACGGGCCCGTGGCTCTCGACCAGGCTGCGGGTGAACACCAGCCCCAGCACGAGCGTCAGCGACATGATCAGCAGCGAGGTGCCCGCGCGGCCCTGCGCCGTGATGAGCATGGTGGCCACGATCAGCAGCCCGTACACGAAGTAGCCCGGCGCGAGCACCTGCAGCGGACCGCTCACCACCGAGAGCGGGTCACCGAACTCGGTCAGCGCCCGCGCGGCGTTGCCGTGGAAGACCAGCGCGTAGGTCTCGTGCGCGGTGCTGCCAAGCACCACACACACCGGCGCCATCAGCAGCAGCACCAGCCGGAAGCCCTGGCGCAGGGTGGCCCGTTGCCGCGCCGGGTCCTGCGCGCTCGCGGCCACCAGCGGGAACAACACCCACACCAGCGCGCTGATGATGCTCCACGGGATCTGCGCGATCTTCAGGTTGCCGGTGTAGTAGCCCGCGAGCCGGTCGGCGATGTCCGGGTCGCTGTCCGCCAGCGCCTTCACGGCCAGCTGGTCGAGGCTCATGAGGTAGAAGGTCACCAGCGTCACGGCCAGGACCTTGCCCTGGAACAGCAGCAGCTGCGTCAGGTCGAGCGCCGCCGTTGCGCCCCCACGCGCCGGGCGGATCCAGAGCATGGCCACCACCATCATCACGAACGACGCCGCCACGAAGCCCAGCAGCGCGCCCAGCGCGCCGTAACCCAGGGCCGCGCCCGTGAGCACCAGAGCCATGCGCAGGATCGAGCTACCCATGTCGATCCACGACTGCTCGCGGAAGCGCCGCGTGCCGTTGCAGTAGCCCTGGTAGAGACAGCGCAGGGCGTAGAAGATCGGGATGGCGCCGCCCACGCGCAGGATCGTCTCGTAGGCCGGGTCGTTCAGCCCGTGCCGCGCGATGGCGGGCACGGCCAGCTGGAACAGCACCACGAACGCCAGCACCAACGGCAGCTGCATGCGTGCGCAGGCGCGGAACACGCCGCCGGGATCGTCCGGGTGGCTGGCGACCATCTGGCTCACGAGCTGCAGTGTGCCCTGGGCAAACATCATGTTGAGCGGGTTGATGACCACCAGCGCCGTGCCGTAGATGCCGAAGGCCGCGATGCCGGCGCCGCCCATGGACCAGTCCAGGATGGCGGACAGGAAGAAGAACAGCCCGAAGCCCGCGATGGTGTGCACCAGCTTGGCGAGCATGAGCAGCAGCCCGCCGCGCACCACCTCCGCTCGCTGGCCGCCGACGCTCATCGGCGCGCGCCGTCGCCATCGCTGACGGGCTCGTCGTCGTCGTCGTCGTCGTCGGACTCGGACTCGGACTCGGACTCGGACTCGGACTCGGACTCGGACTCGGACTCGGGGCGGGACTCGGGGCGGCCCGCCCGCCGCTGCTGCGCGTCGCGCGACGCCCCCACGTAGCCCAGCGCCCGCAGCGCCGCGAGATCCTCGTCGTCGAGGGGCGCCAAGTCGGCTGGGTCCGGCTCGAGCGCCGTGGGCCAGCGTTCGCGCAGCGCGTCCAGCAGCGCGCCCAGCTCCGCGCGGGCGGCCGGGTCGTGCAGCGCGCGGCGGCCGTCGTCCAGTGGCGGCGTGCCGGACCGATCCGCGATCTGCGTGACGCGCGCGGTCAGCTCGTCGAGCGCCGGCCCGCTGAGCGCCGATCCGTCGTGCGCGGGCTCGAGCCGCACGAGCTTGCGCGTTCCCAGATAGATGCCGGCGCGCCCCCAGGCCCAGCGCCGATCGCCGCCCGGCGCGCTGAGCGCGGACGTCAGCTGCTCGTACTCCTGCAGGCTCTCCAGAAACGTCGGGTGCTTCTCCACCACGCGCGCACGCTCGCGCTGCTCATCCAGGGGCCAGCCGCCGCCGGCGAGCGTGACGCCGTCGCGACCCGCGCTGCTCGGCAGGGGCGGGCTGCCGGTGAGGGCCAGCAGCGTGGGCAGGATGTCCACCAGGCTGGCCGGCGAGGGGGCGACGCGGCCGCTCCCCAGGCCCGGCCCGCGCATGGCCAGGGGCACGCGCAGCAGGTCATCGTTGAGGTCCTGTCCATGGCCCAGGAGCTGCTGCCAACCGAAGTTCTCGCCGTGATCCGAGGTCACGATGACGAGCGTGTTCCGGTCCAGGCCCAGCTCGTCGAGGCGCGCGATGATGCGCCCCAGCAGCCAGTCCTGGTAGCGCACGCCGCCGAGGTAGACGCGCCAGAGCTGCTCGGCGTCGGCATCGCTCACGCCGGCGTTGTAGACGTGCGCCATGGTGTCATCGATCAGCGCCTGCACGTCGGGCGTGGGCTCATGCGGCTCGAGGAAGGCCCGGGCAAAGCGCTCCGGCGCCTGGTGATAGGGCGAGTGGGACTCCATCAGGTTCACGAATAGAAACCACGGTCGCGCGCTGTCGGCGTGGTCGCCCAGCCACGCGTTCACCCCGCGCGTGCACAGCTCGCCGCCCTTGTCAAACACGCCCAGGCCGGCCCAGGCCCGCAACGCCGGCGCCAGCACGTCATAGTCACCCTGGCCGGCGCGCCAGAGTTCCTGGTACTCGTCGAAGCCCCGGTCGAAGCCGTTGGCGCGGCTCACGTTCATGTTGCAGACGAAGGCGGCCGTGTCCCAGCCGCGGCGCGCGAGCAACTCGGCCGCCGTGGGCAGGGGCTGTGTGCCGGGGCCAGCGGGCGTGCGCCGCAGCCGCTTACGGAAGTGGCCCGCGCCGTGGCGCGACACCTCGGCCCCTGTGAACAGGGACGCGTGGCTGGGGATCGTCCAACAGCCATTGGCGACGCAGTCGTCCCAACGCACGCCCTGCGAGGCCAGGGCGTCGAAGCGCGGCGTCGTGTCGGCGACCATGCCGTAGGCCGAGACCGCATCGCGCCGCAGGGTGTCGAGCACGAGCAACAGGACGTTTGGGCTGCTCCCCGGCCGGTCGGGCGTGACGCCGGCGTCACCTGCGCCCGCGGCATCGACAGGCGCGGCCGCGTCGGGAGCGTTGGCAGCGGGGGCGTTGGCTTCGTGCGTGTTTGCGGCCGGAGCGCGAGCTGGACCACCGGGTGCGCGCTGCTGCGCCAAGCCCAGGCCGAGGCCGATCAGCAACGCCGCGGCGGCCACGGATCGGCGCGCTGTGGCGCGCGCAGCGTCAGCTGCTGCGGGTCCCATCAGCGCCCAGCCCAGGGCCAGGCCCAGGGCGCCCGCCCCGGCATTCAGCGCCAGCGTCGGCCAGCCCAGCAGCCCGCTGAGCAGGGCTCGCTCCTTGATGGCGAGCCACTGCAGGTGCGTCAGGTAGACCGCGCACAGCATGGGCAGCGCGACGCACAGGGCATCCACCAGCACGGGGCCCAGCCGCTGGTCCGGGCGCTGGGCTTGGCGGCGGACTTGGCGGCGGACTTGGCGGCGATGCAGCAGCGACACCAGCATCAGCCCCAGGCTCACGGCGATGGCGGCCTGCCAGGCGAGCGCCGCACCGCGACCGCCGGGCAGCCCCTGGTGCGCGCGCAGCGTGGCCGTGGCCCCAGCCCGGCCCGCGTACGCCGCCAGGGCCAGCCAACCGGCGACCCAGGCCGGCCCGTGCACGCGGCTGGCAGCGAGCCGCCTGATCAGCTCCAGCAGCGGCGCGGCCACGCCGCCGAGCGCGGCTCCAAGCGTCGGATAGAGCCACAGGTTGAGCAGCGGGGAGTCGATCGTCCAGGCCATGCCGGCCAGCCGGGCCGCGAGCGCCTGCAGCAGCATGAGCGCGGCGAACGAGACCGCACCCAGGCTCGCGCCCAGCAGGGCGGCGCGTCGGAGTCGAAGGGGCGACGGTCGATTCACGCGGGTGAGCTTCTCTGAGCGGGTGTGTGCGGCGGCCGCAGGCCGGAGATGATCACGCATCTTGCAGTCTGCTCGCTGCGCTCCTCAGGGGCCTGATCCGAGCGCTGCGGGATGGGGCGCTGTTTTCGCCGGTCTGCGCAGTCCGCTGCGTTGGATCGTGCAGCCGCGCGCCAGGGCCAGCGTTGGGCCGAGCACCAGCCCAAGCCCCAGCAGCAGCGCGCCCCCGGCGAGCGTGGCTCCCAGCGCGAGGCCGACTGCCAGGCCGGATCCCAGGCCCAGCGTCAGCGGCGTCAGCGCCCGGCCGGGGTCGAACAGCGTCGTGATCTTGATGGCGATGGCGCAGAACCAGGGACCGTCGCGCAGCAGGCGCGTGCGCGTGCGTCCTCCACCGGCGCGGGGCCGGGCCGGGACGTCCAGGAACGCCACCCGCCGTCCGCTGTGCAGGAACGCCAGCGTCGAGGTGGTGGGTGTGGAGAAGCCCTGGGGTAGCAGCGGGATCCAGGGCCGCATGTCTCCCAACCGGAAGACGCGGAAGCCGCTGGTCAGGTCGGGCACGGGCTGGCGCGTCATGAACGCGGCCAGGGCGCACAGCAGGCGGTTGCCCGCGTCGCGTGCCCAGCCCGATCCTGCGAACGAGGTCCGCGCTGCCACGGCGAGGTCCGCGCCGTCGTGCAGCAGGGCCCACAGAGCAGGCAGCTGCGCGGGGTCGTGCTGGCCGTCGCCATCGAGCAGCGCCACCAGCTGGCGGTCGGCGGCGAGGCCCTGACCCAGGCTGGCCAGCCCGGACTTGATCGCGGCGCCGTTGCCACGCCGGGCGATGTGGTGGAGCACTTCGGCGCCCGCCGCCAGCGCCACCGCGGCCGTGCCGTCGCGCGATCCGTCATCCACCACAAGCACGCGCAGGGGCAGGTCGAGCGCGAGCAGACCGGAGATCACCGCGCCGATGGTCTCGGCTTCGTTGTAGGCGGGCACGATGGCCGTCATGAGCGCGCCCGAGGCCGTGGCGCTGGCGGTCGCGGCCGTGGATTCCCGCGCGTCGGGTGCCGAGCGGGCGAGCGCCGGGTCGTCCTCGACCGTCGGAAGCTGCACTGGACCCCTCGCCTCGCGCTCTGCTGTGTCGCCTGGGCTCATGCCGCCCGCTTTCGTGAGCATAGCAAGCGCTCCTGCGTCCTCGGTCGCTCCCGGCCCGCGGGCGGCGTTGCGGATCTGCTGGTACGCTCAGCCTGCGCCCGTCGCCCGCGGGCGCCCCGCGCCCCCTCGCTTGGCTGCTGATCATGACGTCCCGTCCCCAGGCTGCTCCCCTCGCGCTGCTGCTGTCTGCGCTGGTGTTGGCGCTATGCCTCGCGCCCGCGTCCGCCGGCCAGACCTTCGTGGATCGTCTCGATCCGGATGACCTGCGCGTCGTCTCCTACAACGTGCTGTGGGACACGATCTTCCCGAACGAGGATCCGCTGCAGGCCGCCAAGTTCGTGCGCGTGGTGGCGGCGCTCGACGCCGACGTGTGGTGCATCCAGGAGATCGGCTACAGCACCCACGTGAGCGTCGTGATCAGCCTGTTCAACGACATCGCGCCGCTGGGCGCAGGCGCCGGCTGGTATGGGCACAAGGAGGGCGACTGCGTGATCATCAGCCGCTGGCCGCTCTCCATGCAGGCGACGAGCACCATCCCTGCCGGCGACAAGGGGCTGGCCATGGCGCTGGTGGATCTGCCGGACGCCGACTGGCCCGTCGACCTGTACGTGATGAACAACCACTACAAGTGCTGCGGCGGCAACGACCATCGGCGCCAGAAGCAGTCCGACGCCATCGTGTCCTGGATGCGCGACGCGCGCACGGCCGGTGGTTTCATCGATCTGCCCGCGGGTACGCCCATGATGGTGCTGGGGGACCTCAACATCGTGGACAGCTTCCAGCCGGCGCAGACGCTCATCGACGGCGACATCATCGACGAGGCGGCGTTCGGTCCGGACTCGCCGCCCGACTGGGACGGCAGCGACGCGCTGGACATCCAGCCCCTGCACAACGTCGTGGGTCCGGCGGACTGGACCTGGTTCACGCCCGGCCCGTATCCGCCAGGTCGGCTCGACTTCGTGATCACCACCGACAGCGTGTTGCAGAGCGTGTACGACTACTCGCTGAACACCACCAGCATGTCGCCGGCGCAGCTCTCGGCGTCGGGGCTGCTGGCCAACGACGTCACCATCGACTCGGCCGGGCTGGCCTTCGACCACCTGCCGTTGGTGACGGACTACCGCGCCGATGCCTCGCCCTGGAGCGATCTGGGCGGCGCCCTCGCGGGGACGGCGGGCGAGCCCGCGCTACAGGGTGGCGGCAGCCTGGCGGGCGGGAGCGTGGTGTCCTTGAGCCTGTCCGCCGCTCGCCCGGGCGCCAGCACGGCCCTGGTCATCGGCTTCGCGCTGCTGCAGGTCGGCTTCAAGGGCGGTGTGCTGGTGCCCTCGCCCGATGACGTCGTGTTCGGCTTGAGCACGGACGGGGCCGGCGAGCTGGTCATCTTGGACACCTGGCCCGCCGGGATTCCGAGCGGCCTGTCCTTCTTTGCCCAGCACTGGATCACGGACCCGGTCGGGCCCCAGGGCTTCGCGGCCAGCAACGGACTGCAGGGCACGACGCCGTAGCGGGCGTTCAGTCGCGTGGGATGCGGCTGCCGTTCACGACGTAGGCCCGGCCGACCTCGCGCAGCCAGGAGCGGGAGGGGTCGCCAGCCGGTGGCGACCAGCCCAGGCCGCCCGTGAGCAGCTCGGGCAGGCCGTCCCCGTCGAGGTCGTGGGCGGCGAGGGCCCAGCCCAGCCGGTCACGCTGCATCTCGCCCACGATCTGCAGCACGGGGGAGCCGTCGACGCCGTCGAGCACCCAGGCCGAACCCGCTATGGACCCGCCCTGGTCGTGGAACTGCCCGTGTCGCGTGCAGTCCAGGGTGTCCGTGCTGTCCAGCGGAGCGCCCACCAGCAGGTCGGGTCGCAGGTCGCCCGTGACGTCGGGCAGCCAGCGCACGGCGGCGCCCAGCCGGCCGCTGCCGAGCAGGGGATCCGCGCTGGGGTCGCCGAGCAGGGGCGCGCCGTCCGCGCCTGAGAGCACCATGATCGCGCCTTCGGACGCGCTGGGCCTGCTGCCCGCCGGCTGCTCTGCCGAACTCCACAGCGGGGCGCCCACCAGGAGGTCGGCCTGTCCGTCGCCGTTGAGATCGCCGCCGGCGTCCAGCGCGTAGCCCAGGCCGCTCCCCGGGGGCGACGTGACGCTCCAGACCGCTGCGTCGAGCGACAGGCGGAAGGCCTCCACGCTGCCCACGGCGTCGGACGTCAGGCTGTCGGCGCCGCCGCCCCGAGTGGCCGGGGCGCCGACGGCCAGCAGGGGCACGCCGGCGTCTTGCGGCACCACGGCGAGGGCCGCGCCGAAGCGGGCGCCGGAGGACTCTCCTCGCCAGGTCCAGGCGGCCTGGCGAGCGCTGTGCACCAGCGTCTCGTTGCGGCCCTCGATCAGGCCCATCAGGTCGGGGAAGACGTGCACCGCGCCGGCGTAGCCGCGGGGATCGGAGCGCTCGCCGCCGGGCGCGCCCACGGCCAGGTCGAGGCGCCCGTCGCCGTCGAGGTCGCCCACGCACAGGGCGGCGCCCAGGCGCCCGCCGGGCTCGATGCCCTCGAGCACCAGCGCGGCGCCCCGGCGCGCGGGCAGTCGTCCCCCGGCCTGGTCGGCCTGGCCAGGCAGCAGATAGAGCCTGCCCATGAGCCCCTGCTCGGGGGCGCCCACCAGCAGCTCGTCCCGGCCGTCGCCGTCCAGATCGGGCACGAAGGCCAGGGCGTAGCCAAACAAGTCGGCGCGGCCATCGCCCTCCAGGACCAGCAGCGCCCGTCCGCCATCGCCCGGCAGCACCCAGACCTGGCTGTGCCCCTGCCCCCGGGTGGAGCGGTGCATGCCCCCGATGGCGATGTCGGGGCGACCGTCGCCGTCGAAGTCGCCGCCCGCGGCAAAGCTGGCGCCGAAGTGGTCGTTGGTGCGGCAGATGGAGATGAGCTGGGGCGCGGGCTCCGGCTTGACGTCGCCCAGGCTCTGGCAGCGGGAGGCGGGGTGCGGGTCGGGGTTGTCCAGCACCAGGCTCGCGCCGCAGCCGGTGATCAGCGTCGGGTCGCTCGGGGTGCCAGGGGCGGGGGTGTCGGCGACGGATGGGGCGGCGGCGGGCATGGCGCCGGGCGTGGCGGAGGACTCGCCGGGGGGAGGCGCGGGATCAGCCGCAGCAGGGGCGGCCGCCTGCGGGGGGGCGGGACTCTCGTCGGGGGCCTGCTGGGTCCAGGCCGGGCCGGCCAGCGCCGCCCAGAGGGACAGGCAGAGCGCCACGTGCGTCGGCCGGTGGGTGTCGTGCGTCATGGCGTGAGGTTCCGTGGGAGCGCTGTGCGCGCGGTGACTGCAACCCGAGCGCGGCGGCTGGGTTACGGCTGAGTTCGTGGAGGCTGGTCCGGCGCCTGAGCCCTGGCCCATGATGGCGCGCTGACCTCCCCCTCGCGAGCCCGTCCATGCTGCCAACCTCCGGCGTCCCGCGCACCGCGCTCCTGTGTCTGCTCCTGGTGGCAGGCTTGGGCGCGGTGGCCTGTCGTGTCGCTCCCCGTCCGGACGCGGGCCCGTGGGTGCTGGCCACGGGGCGCCTGGGGCCCACGCCCAGCCTGCCGGAGGCCGTGACTCCCAGCGACTGGCTGGTGCTGGAGGCGGTGGATGACCGCGGCCGGCGACCGTTGCGACCCGACGCCGTGTACGCCGCGCATCTGTTGTCGCGTGAGTCCGCCGCGCCCGTCGAGGGCGGCGAACTCGTCGGCGAGCGGGGCCAGGCCCGCGCCTGGGTGCGACGTGAGCTCGACGAGCAGGGGCGCCTGGGGCGGGCCGCCTGGGCCTACTCGCGGCTGGACCTGCCCAGCGACGGCGTGCTCGTG
>QNBX01000096.1 GCA_003644265.1 Planctomycetota bacterium | reverse complement strand
GCCCGACGGGCCTACGGCTTTCACAGCGCACAGGCGCTCATCTCCATGCTCTTTCTCTGCTGCGGGGGCATCGAACTCGAACCAGCCCTCCCCGACTCACCCCTCAAAACGTGAGGAGAGCCAGAAGTTCGCTCAGACCGACATCGACGAGGTCATCCTGGGCCACACCAACAGCCCCGAGTACCGCCGGCTCCAGAGCAACGAGCTGATGGAGGCCTTCCGCGACCGCACCACCAAGATCGACATCCCGTACAACCGGCGCCTCTCCGACGAGGTGCGCATCTACGAGAAGTCCTTCGGCACAGACGTCTGCGCCGGCCGGCACCTGGCGCCCCACGCCATCGAGGCCGCCGCCACCTGGGCCGTGCTGACGCGCCTGGAGGAGCCCAAGAACGCCGGCATCTCCCTGCTGCAGAAGCTCTTTCTGTACGACGGCCGCAAGGTCAACGGCTTCGGCGAGGCCACCGCCGAGGAGCTCAAGCAGGAGGCCGTGGGCGAGGGCATGTACGGCGTCTCGCCGCGCTACGTGCAGGACCGCATCGCGGCCGCGCTGGTGAGCGACGACGGGCCGCCGTGTCTGAACGCCTACGACGTGCTCGACTCCCTCGAACAGGGCCTGGTGAACCACCCGCTGCTGGAGTGCGACGAGCTGCGCGCCACCTACACCGACGTGGTGGCCCTGGTGCGCGAGGAGATGGACGAACGCCTCAAGGACGAGCTGCGCCGGGCCGTGGCCTGCGACGCCGAGGCCGTGAAGCGCCTGTGCGGCAACTACGTGCTGGGCGTCACCGCGTCCACCCGCGGCGAGGGCGGCGACGAGCGCCTGATGCGCTCGATCGAAGAGAAGATCGGCGTGACCGAGGCCCGCAAGGCGGACTTCCGGCGCGAGATCGTGAACTACATCGAGGCCCTGGCCGAGAAGGGCGAGCGCTTCGCGCACAGCTCCAACGCGCGCCTGCAGGCTGCGCTCGAGCTGAAGCTGTTCGAGGACTGCCGCGACACCTTCACGCTCAGGTCCGGCGCCGGCGCCGTGGTCGACCGCGACGCCGACGAGAAGGTGCGCCTGGTCAGCGGCCATCTGGTGCGCGAGCTGGGCTACTGCGAGCGCTGCGCCGGCCGCGCGCTGCAGCGCGTCTCGGGCCTGTTTGCGCGGGGCGACACCAAGACCCCCGAAGAAGAGCTTGAGGACGAGGACACCGAGGCGTGAGCGCCGATGCCGGACGCATCGAGCGCGACCGGCGTCGCTTCAAGGCGATCGTACGCGGCCGCATCAAACGCGACCTCGAACGTTACGTCACCGGCTCGGAGCTGATCGGTCGCAAGGGCGGCCAGCTCGTGTCCATCCCGGTGCAGCGCATCGAGCTGCCGCGCCTGCGCCACGGCGAGAACAGCCCCGGGCAGGGGCAGGGCGAGGGGCCGGCGCAAGGCGAAGGCGGCCCCGGTGAGGGCCAGTGCCCAGGCAGCGCGGGCGGCGAGCCCGGCCAGCACCTGTTGGAGGTCGAGCTGACCCTGGACGAGATGGCCACCATCCTGGGCGAGGAGCTGGAGCTGCCCAACATCGAGCCCCGCGGCCGGGCGCGCGTGTCCGTCACCAGCCGGCGCTGGTCGTCGCTGGCCAACCAGGGCCCGCGCTCCCTGCGCCACCTGCGGCGCACGCTCAAGGAGTCGCTCAAGCGCGAGCTCGCGGCGGGCTCTTACGACCCCGCCAACCCGCGCCTGGTGCCGGCCCCCAGCGACCTGCGCTACCGCGCCGCGCGCGAGGTCTCCAGCCCCGATCACGCCGCCATGATCCTCTACATGATGGACGTGTCCGGCTCCATGGGCCGCGAGCAGAAGGAGGTCGTGCGCCTGGTCTCGTTCTGGATCGACACCTGGTTGCGCAGCCAGTACCAGAGCCTGGAGACGCGCTACCTGGTGCACGACGCCAGCGCCAAGCAGGTGGACCAGGACACGTTCTATCGGCTGCGCGAATCGGGCGGCACCAAGATCAGCTCGGCCTACCAGCTGGCGGCCGAGCTGCTCGAGTCGGAGTTTCCGGCCGACGAGTGGAACGTCTACCTGTTCCACTTCTCCGACGGTGACAACTGGAGCGGGCGCGACACCGAGCGCTGCCTGTCCCTGCTGCGCGAGCGCCTGCTGCCGCGGGCCAACATGTTCTGCTACGGCCAGGTGAAGAGCGCCTACGGCTCGGGCCAGTTCATGAAGGACCTGGAGTCCGGTCTGCCGGGGCACGCCGGCGTGAACGCCTGCGAAATCCCCGATCGCCACGGCATCCTGCCGGCCATCAAGGCCTTCCTGGGCAAGGGGCTCTAGCCCGTCATGGCCCGTCCGACACCCGAGCTGCTGGCCCTGCAGGAGGCTGTGGAGACCCTGGCGCGCGGCAAGGGCCTGGACTTCCCCGAGATCCGCTACGAGCTGGTGGACCACCGCCAGCTCAACGAGATCGCGGCCTACGGCGGCTTCCCCGTGCGCTACCCACACTGGCGTTTCGGCATGGACTACGACGGCCTGGCCAAGGGCCACGCCTGGGGTCTGCAGCGCATCTACGAGCTGGTCATCAATACGCGCCCGGTGCTGGCCTACCTGCTGGGGCAGAACGCCGCCGTGGAGCAGAAGCTGGTCATGGCGCACGTCTGCGGTCACGCCGACTTCTTCGCGCACAACGCGTGGTTCTCACACACCGAGCCCGACATGATCGACGTGCTCGCCAGCCACGGCGCGCGCATCCGCACGCTCATGGATCGTCGCGGGCTCGAGCAGGTCGAGGACTTCGTGGACCGCGTGCTCTCGGTCGACAACCTGCTGGACGTGGGCGCCCTGGGCCGCGCGCGCGGGCAGCCGGGCAATGCGCCGCCGCTCGATCGAGGCGCACCGGCGGGCGACATCCTCGGACACCTGCTGTTGGGCGCGCCGCTGGCGGGCTGGCAGCAGGAGGTGCTCTCCATGTTGCGCGACGAGGCCTACTACTTTCTGCCCCAGGGCATGACCAAGATCATGAACGAGGGCTGGGCCAGCTTCTGGCACAGCCGGCTCATGACCGGCGAACTGCTGCGCGACGCCGAGGTGGTGGCCTACGCCGACCAGCACAGCGGCGCCATGGGCAGCGAGGGCCAGCTCAATCCGTACAAGCTGGGCATGGAGCTGTTTCGCCGCATCTTCCGCGAGCGCGGCGGCGATGACGGCGGCGGGCTCGAGGCGGTGTTCCAGGCGCGCCGCATCCACAACGACCTGACGTTTGTGGACGCGCACCTCGACGGCGGCTTCTGCGACGACCTGGGGATCGTGGGCTCGCACGAGGACTTTGTTGCGGCCAAGGAGGGGCTGATGGTGAGCCTCACCAACGCGGGGCAGCCGCTGATCCGGCGCGTCGACGCGGGCGGTCCGGAGCTCGAGTTGGAGCACTGTTGGAGCGGCTCCGAGCTGGAGCTGGACGCCGCTGAGCAGACCCTGCGCAACCTGAGCCGGCTGTGGTCGGGATCGGTGCGCTTGTCCACGCGGCTCGAGGGCCGCGCGGCGCTGCTCTCGTGCCTCGACGGCCAGTCGGTCGAGCGCGAGCTGGGAGAGCCCGTAGACCCGGCGCAGCCCGACGACGCCGCCAGCGACGCCTGAGACGGCGCCGCCGCGCGCGGCTCGGGACGCCGCTCAGCTCGCGAGGCCCGCGTCCGGCTGAGCGTCAGCCCGCGCCGTGGCGCCGACCCCGCTTCCTCCGCCCAGCTCGTCCAAGTAGCTCTCCAGGTCCGCCTGATAGGCCTGCAGGATGCCCACCCGTCGGCGCACGTGGCGGCGCACGCGCAGCGGCGCCAGAGCGTGATTGATGAGGAAGTAGAGCGCCGCTCCCGCGATGGAGCCGTCCAGCACCTGGCGCGGGAAGCTGAAGGCCAGGAACAGGCCCAGCAGCAGGGCCCCGAAGACGATCAGGTTGCGCCCCAGGAACCAGCCGAATCCGCTCTGCCAGGAGCGCTCGAGGCGCATGTCGCGCAGCTGCGTCCAGGCCAGCGAGACGCGCGAGAGCACCTCCAGCGCTTCGTCGCCGGCGAGGCGCTGTTGGCGCAGATCGTCCATCAGCAGGCGCGGGTCGCCGGGCTCGGGCAGCTCCTGGCGCGCGCGCTGGACCAGCCGGGCGCGGGCCTCGGCGTTCAGGCCCATGGGCGCACCCACGGCCGCTGCCTGGCGGGCCGCCGCGTCGGCTGCGTCAACATCGCGTCGACCGCTGGGTCAGCACGGGCTCACTCGGGCTTGCCGCCCCAGATGACCTTGGAGAAGCACCAGACCGTGAGCCCGAGCACGCCCAGCCAGGCCAGCCCCATGAAGGCCCAGCCCCCGGTGCCCATCTGCGGTTGGCGCATGGCCTGCAGGGCCAGGGTCAGCGTCAGGCTGATCATGCCGACTCCTCCGTCGAAGGCAGGGACTCCAGGCTCTTGAAGCGACCGCGCTTGGCGGCCACCCAGGTCAGCAGGACGAAGAAGCCGAACAGCGCCAGCATGAGCGTGCGCGCCAGCACGGCGCTGTTGCGCGAGGCGTCATTGTACGCCTTGCCGTTCGGGTCGTTCTCGAAGTTCAGGATGGGCATGGCCTGGTCGTAGCCCCAGTAGCCCAGCATGGTCAGCAGGGCGATGGGCGTGACCCAGGTCATGATGAACTTGAACAGGCGCGGGATGCGGAAGTCGGCGCCGTGGTGGATCTCCTTCCAGGCCTTGTTGGAACCGAAGACCCACATGAACAGCACCACCTCGATGGTGGAGAACAGCACCAGGCCGAAGGTGCCGGCCCAGTAGTCGATCTCGTCCAGCACGCCGCCCATCAGGATCACGGGCTGCACGAACAGCAGGATGATGGCGCCCACGGCCAGGGCCGCCTTCTTGCGGCTCAGGCCCATCATGTCTTGCATGAAGGCGATGGTGGGCTGGGACAACGCCAGCGAGCTGGTGATGCCGGCCACGAACAGCAGGCCGAACCAGAGCGTGCCCATGACCTGCACCGAGGCCGGGCCCGGCTCCATGCCCAGGATCGGTGTCTGCGCGAAGACCTGGGGCATGGTGATGAAGGCCAGCCCCATGTTGCCTGAGCTGGCTTCCATCACGCCTTCTGTGCCCAGGAACACGAAGGCGGCGGGGATGGCCAGGGTGCCGCCCAGGATGACCTCGCAGAACTCGTTGGTGGAGACCGTGGCCAGTCCCGTGAGCGCGATGTCGTCGTCCCGGGTCAGGTAGCTGGCGTAGGTGTTGATGGCGCCGGAGCCCACCGACAGCGTGAAGAAGATCTGGCCCGCCGCCGCCAGCCAGATGGCCGAGGAGCCCTTGCCGAACCACTCGTTGGCGAGGTCGTTGTCGATCAGCGCGCGCCACTGGGACGGGTCCCAGTAGATGCCCAGGCCGTCGAGGGCCGTGCGGCCGTCCATGTCGGGCAGGGTCAGCACGCGCGCCACCAGGGCCACGGCCGCCAGCAGCAGCACCGGCATGCCGATCTTGGCGATGATCTCGATGCCCTTGGAGAGCCCGCGGGACAGCACCCACAGGTTCACGCTGACCGTGATGATGAAGAAGAAATAGGCGTCGCTCGTGCCCTGGAAGGCGTCCCTGCCCAGACCGAACAGCTCGCTGAGCCAGGGCAGGAAGCCGCCCTGAGAGCCCAGGTAGTCGTTGACGAAGTGGTCGGCCGTCTCGGGGCCTCCGGTCAACACGCCGGTGGCCGACTGCACCGCGTAGCCCAGCGTCCAGGACTCGATATAGACGTAGTAGATGACGATCAGCAGCGGCATGACCACGCCCAGCGCGCCCACGTACTTGATCCAGCGCGCCTTCGTCAGGCTCTGGAACATGCCGGGCGCGGTGCTGAAGCCCAGCGCGCCGCCGCGCCGGCCGATGCCCCACTCCATCCACATGAGCGGGATGCCCAGCAGCAGCAGGCTGATGAAGTAGGCCACCATGAAGGCGCCCTGCCCGTTCTGCACGGCCTGGTTGGGGAAGCGCAGAAAGTTGCCCAGGCCCACGGCGTTGCCGGCCATGGCCAGGATCAGTCCCAGCCGCGACCCCCAGCGTTCTTGATCCTGCGGCGGCGCGTAGTCCGACGTGCTCATGCCCTGGTCCCGGAGGTGCGTTGGCCCCCGTTTCTAGGGCAGCTGGAGCCGAGAGACAAGGGAGAACTGCCCAGCGGCTGCGGGGCAGCCCGGCTCGAGTGGCGCGCTTGCCGCTCGCGCCCGGCGGCGTCACGATCCTGATCACCCCCGCAGAGAGATGCGATGTTCGAGGCGATCGTGTTCGACATGGACGGCGTGCTGGTGGACAGCGAGCCGATCCACTACGCCACCACCAACGAGGTCCTCGGCGCGCGAGGTGCGTGGATCGCGCGTGCCGACTACGACGGCTACCTGGGTATGGACGAGCTGGCTTTCTTCGCCGAGCTCGTGCGGCGCTTTGGGCTGGATGATCCGCCGCAGGTCCTGGCCCGCGAGCGCATCGCGCTCTCGTTGGGGCGGCTGGCCCAGGAGCCGCTGCCTCCGCTGCCCGGCGTGCTCGAGCTGATCCTGGCGCTGCGAGGGGAGGGGCGCGCCATGGCCGTGGCCAGCTCGGCCAGCCGGCATCAGGTGCGGCTCGTGCTCGATCGGCTGGGCATCACGGGCTGCATGCAGGCCATCATCAGCAAGGACGATGTGCAGGCTGGCAAGCCCGCGCCCGACCTGTACCTGGCGGCGGCCGCGGGGTTGTCGCTCGATCCGTCCTGTTGCCTGGCCATCGAGGACGCGGCCCTGGGCGTGGCCTCGGCCCGCGCCGCGGGCATGACCGTGCTGGCGCTGGTTCCGGCGGGCTCGGACGACACGGCCCACCGCGAGGCGGGCGCGCGGGCTTGTCTCAGCGGGCTGGAGGGGCTCAGCGTGGAGCGCCTGGACGCCCTGGCAGCGGCCGCCGAATGAGAGACGGGCGCCCCCCCATCCACAGGGAGGCGCCCGTCGTCAGATCGCAGGGGTTCCCCGAGGGGAGCCCCGATACATCAGCGGCGAGCCGCCTTGCGACGCGTGGTCTTCTTGGCGGCCTTCTTACGGGTCGCCTTCTTGCGCGTGGTCTTCTTGACGGCCTTCTTACGAGTGGCCTTCTTGCGCGTGGTCTTCTTGGCGGCCTTCTTACGAGTGGCCTTCTTGCGCGTGGTCTTCTTGGCGGCCTTCTTGCGAGTGGCCTTCTTGCGCGTGGTCTTCTTGGCGGCCTTCTTACGAGTGGCCTTCTTACGCGTGGTCTTCTTGACGGCCTTCTTGCGCGTTGCCTTCTTGCGCGTGGTCTTCTTGGCGGCCTTCTTCCTGGTGGCCTTCTTGCGCGTCGCCTTCTTGCGCGTCGTCTTCTTTACGGCCTTTTTCCTGGTGGCCTTCTTGCGCGTTGCCTTCTTGCGCGTGGCTTTCTTAGCCATGGTTCGCAAACTCCTTTTGCAAAAGGGGCAATCGCAGCATCACGTCAACACTCCGATTGTCTTCTGTATCGGTGAGTTCACGCAGGCATGAAGACGACCGGGCAACGTGCGGCGTCTGCGCCGTGCTGTCCCGGACACGCGGCGGGCGACGCTGTTCGCGGTGCTCCGTCTGCAACGCGCGTCCATGTCGGCGCTGCTGTGGTAGGGCCTGAGCGCAGAAAGGCCTGCAAACGTAGGGTCGATTGCCCCGCCCAGCGCTCGCCGAACTCGGGCGACGGCGGAGAGCAGATGACCGAGGAGCGTGTGCGTTACCGGCCTGGCCACCCGGATCCGGCACCTGCCGTTTTTTTCTCAGAAAAAGGTGCAGAGCAGGAGACTCCCGCCGGGGTCCCCGCAGGGGTCGTTCCTGACGTTCTTCATGGCCCGCCCTGTTGACAATCGGGCCTCTGGACGTTTTCCTCGGCGCCTTCGCAGCACGAGTCTGAAATGGCGAGGCCGCGATCAGGTGCACCCGTAGCTCAATTGGATAGAGCATCGGTCTACGGAACCGAAGGTTAGAGGTTCGAGTCCTCTCGGGTGTACCACCTCCACTTTGCTGGGCTTCCCGGGCGCCAGCCGTGCCACGCCGGTGGGACGCCAACCCGGCCATGAGCCCCGGGCTGTGGGCCGCGCTCAGGCCCGGGGCTGCGGCTCGGCTCGACGGGCCCCGACCCGCTGCGCCAGAGAGAGGTTGCCCGTGCCCCAGGACCCGCCCGCCCCCGACGAGGCGCTGCTGGCGCGGGCCATGACCTTGGCGCTGAGCCAGGCCCGAGCGGCGGCCGCAGCCGATGAGGTGCCTGTGGGCGCCGCCATCATGGGCCCCGACGGCGCCCTGTTGGCGCAGGCCGGCAACGAGATCCTGCGTCGCAGCGACCCCACCGCCCACGCCGAGCGCCTGGCTCTCAGCGCCGCCTGCGCCCGGGTGGCCGCTCCCAGGCTGCCCGCCGGCACCCTGCTGGCCTGCACGCTCGAGCCCTGCGCCATGTGCGCCGGCGCGCTGGTCCTGGCCCGGGCCGACTTCCTGGTCTTCGGGGCCAGTGACCCCAAGACCGGCGCCTGCGGCTCGCTGCGGGACGTGGTCCGGGATCCGCGCCTGAACCACCGCGTCCAGGTGCTTGAGCCGCTCCGGACCCACGAGTGCGGCCAGCTGCTGAGGGACTTCTTCGCCGCGCGCAGAAAACGGTCTGACGGCTGACGGTTGAGCGGGGGCGAGCCCTCCCTACAATGCTCGGCCGGTCCTCGGCGACGGGGGCCACGCACGACCAGTGCGGAGAGATGACAGAGTGGTCGATTGTGCTCGCTTGGAAAGCGAGTGAGCGGGCAACCGTTCCGAGGGTTCGAATCCCTCTCTCTCCGCCAGCCGGACGTCCCCTCACCGGGGCGCTCGGTGACGGACGAATGACCGCTGCGGAGAGGTGACAGAGTGGTCGATTGTGGCGGTCTCGAAAACCGTTGTCCCTCACGGGACCGTGGGTTCGAATCCCACCCTCTCCGCCAATATTTCCGCCTTGCCGGCGCCCACGCGGGCGGCGTCGAAGGTGGGGGTCGGTGGCAAGCGAAGCGCGTGAACCGGGTCAGGCCCTGACGGGAGCAGCCCTAAGCGAGGTCTTCGTTGTGCTGCCGACTCCCTTCTTCGGCGTCGCCCGCCCACGTTGGGCGCTCGCGCAGGGCGGCGGGCAGCGCTTAGAGTGAGGAGCCATGGGTACCTACACGGTCCTCGCCAATCGCTATCGGCCCCGCGTCTTCGAGGACGTCGTGGGTCAGGAGGACTCCGCGCGGGTGCTCCAGGCCTCCATCGCCAACCAGCGCGCGGGGCACGCGTTCCTGTTCTCGGGGCCGCGCGGCGTGGGCAAGACGTCCATGGCGCGCATCCTGGCCAAGGCCTTCAACTGCCTGGAGCGGGACGACGGCCAGCCCTGCGGAAGCTGTCGCGTCTGCAGCGCCATCGACGCCGCCGGGCAGTGCTTGGACGTGGTCGAGATCGACGGCGCCTCGCACAACAAGGTCGAGAACGTGCGCGACCTGATCGAGAACCTGCGCTTCCGGCCGGTGGAGGCGCGCTACCGCATCTACATCATCGATGAGGTGCACATGCTCTCGACGGCGGCCTTCAATGCCCTGTTGAAGACGCTGGAGGAGCCGCCCGAGCACGCCAAGTTCATCCTGGCCACCACCGAGCCGCTCAAGGTCCCCGAGACCATCCGCTCGCGCTGCCAGACCTTCGACTTCAAGCGCCTCACGGCCAAGCAGATCAGTGGGCGCCTGGCCACCATCTGTGAGGCCGAGCAGGTGCAGGTGCCCGAGGGGTTGCTGCCGCGGCTCGCGCGCCAGGCCCAGGGCGGGCTGCGCGACGCCCTGACCCTGCTGGATCAGCTGATCACCTATGGCGAGGGCCACCCGACGCTGGCGGACTTCGAGCGCCTCACCGGGCGGCTCTCGCCTGAGCTGCTGGCCGAACTGGTGGCGGCCGCCCTGGCTGGCGACGGCGCGGCGGCGCACGGGTCCTGCGAGACGGCCCTGGGCAAGGGCGCGCGCCCGGCCGACCTGATCGGTCAGTTGACCGAGCTGTTGGAGAGCCTGCTGGTGAGCGCCGCCGGCGGCGAGCCGGCCGACTGCACGCCGGAGGAGCGCGCCGTGCTGTCCGAGCTGGCGCATGAGACCGACGTGGATCGCCTGCTCTCCATGCTGGACGTGCTGGTGGAGGCCGCGCGACGGCTGCGGCAGCGCGCCGACGGTCGGCTGGTGGCGCAGATGACCGTGCTGAACCTGGCGCGCCTGCACGCGCTCCAGCCCCTGGCCGATCTACTGGCGGGTGGGGAGGGGCCCGGGCGGGCTACGGGACCGCGCCCGGCGCCGGGCGGGCGCGCTGCGGTCTCGTCCCGAGCGTCTTCGCCCCGCGCGTCCGCGGCACCCCCGCGCGCTCGGCCCGCGAATGCACCGGCGTCGGACCTCGGCCAGCCGAGGGCGGTCGCCACGCAGGCCACGCAGGCCACGCAGGAGACCCGGGCTGTCTCGACACCGTCAGCCCCAACCAACACGGCGTCCGCGTCTGTCAGCGCGGCTGCGTCGTCGACGCCAGGCTCCCCAGCGGCGACGCCCGCCGGTCCCGCCACGAGCGCTGCTGGCGGCGCGCCGCCCGCCTCGGCCGCGGGCGATGGGTCCGCCGGCGACTTCCGCACGCGCTTTCTGGCGGCTATCAAGCAGCGCAGTCTGCGGCTCGAGATGGCTCGCTACGCAGGCATCGATCTGGAGGGAGACACGCTGATCCTGGTGCCGCCCGCCGACGGCCCTACGGAGATCTACGACCTGGCCGACCCCGACATGCGCAAGTCGCTGCAGCAGGCTGGCGAAGCGGTGCTCGGCCAGCCCGTCAAGCTGGCTCGGGCGCCGCGCGCTTCGGACGGCCGCGGGGCTGTGCCGCCCCGCGCCTCCTCGACACCCCCGTCCAACCCTGCGCCTGCGAGCGCCGCCGATCGGGCGGCACCCGCGACCCCGTCGGCCGCAGCTCCCACGAGCGCGCCGGCCACGCCGCCGCCGTCGACCAGCGCGCCGCCGCCCAGCCCCTCGCCGGCCCCGGAGTCCCGCTCCGACCAGGCCTCAGGGGCCGTGGAGCGCCAGGTGCGCAACCTGTGGCCGGACGCCGACAACCTCGACCGCTGAGCCCGGCGCGGCTGGCACCCTCCTTCTTCCAAGCACCTCCCGAGCGAGCACCCTTGCCACCATGGACTTCAAACATCTGCTCGAACAGGCCCAGAACTTCCAGCACAACCTGGAGCAGATCGAGAAGGACATGGAGGGCCTGCGCACGTCGGGTACGGCCGGTGGGGGCGCGGCGCAGGCCGTGGTCAACGGGCAGGGCGCCGTGCTCGAGCTCGAGCTGAGTCCCGAGCTGGTGGCCACGGGCGATGCCGTCCAGATCGCAGAGGTCGTGAAGGCCGCGCTGCGCCAGGCTCAGGACGCCGCGCGCGCCGAGCGTGAGCAGCGTCGCGGGCAGCTGTTGGGTGACCTCAAGCTGCCCGACCTGTAGGCGGACGCGGTCGGGCGGTAGGATCGGGGTATGTCCATGCCTCCCGCGATCTCGCGCCTCGTCGATGCGCTCAAGTGCCTGCCGGGCGTCGGTTCGCGCACGGCCGAGCGTCTGGCGTTTCATCTGCTGCGCGCGCCCGACGCCGAGGTGACCGAGCTGGCGGCGGCCATCGAGGGGCTGCGCGCCAGCGTGACGGCCTGCTCGGTCTGCCATACGCTCACCGAGCAGGACCCCTGCGGCCTGTGCAGCGACAGCTCGCGTGACGCCGCGCGCCTGCTGGTGGTGGAGCAGCCCCGGGACGTGGCCGCCTTCGAGGACGCCGGCTGGCGTGGGCGCTACCACGTGCTGCTCGGCCACGTGAACGCCATGGAGGGCATCGAGCCCGGCGATCTGACCCTGGCGCATCTGGTGCAGCGCGTGGCGGCGGGTGGCATCGCCGAGGTCATCGTGGCCACCAACCCGGACTACGAGGGCGACGCCACGGCGCTGCATGTGCAGCGCGCCCTGCGTGACCTGGACGTCAGCGTCACGCGCATCGCCCGCGGCATCGCCTCGGGCAGCGCCATCGAGTACAGCAACGCGGCCATGCTGAGCGACTCCTTGGCGGGGCGCGCCGACATGGACGGCGTCTCATGAAGCTGGGACTCAGCCAGAGCCTGCGAACGGAGCTGGGGCTGCGCCTCTCGCCACAGATCCTGCAGCGCATCGAGGTGCTGCAGCTACCGGCCCTCGACCTGGTGGCCCTGGTGGAGCAGGAGCTGCAGGAGAACGAGGCCTTGGAGGTGGAGCACGACGCCGAGGCCGAGGCGCCCGACGAGCCGGACGACGACTACGACACGCTGCTGGACGACGACGCCGACGACTGGCGCCCGCCGAAGGAGGGCGCGGTGTCGGCGGGCGAGGTGCTGGCGGCCACCGCGGCCGCGTCGATCAGCTTGACCGAGCACCTGTCCCGGCAGCTCGACGAGGCCGACCTGGCCCCGCGCGATCAGGCCATGGCCCAGGCCATCGTGGAGGCGCTCAACTCGCGCGGTTGGCTGGAGCTGCCGCTGCGCGAGCTCTCGTTGGAGCTGTCGCCGCCGCCCGACGACGCCGAACGGGAGCACGCCCTGCGCATCGTGCAGCGCCTCGACCCCGCGGGCGTGGGCTGCCGCGACCTGGAGGAGTGCCTGCTGCTGCAGCTCGATCCCGCGCGCGAGGACTACCCCCTGCTGGCCACGCTGGTGCTCGACCACCTGGACGACATCGCGCGCAACCGCGTGCCGCGCATCGTGCGCGAGACGGGCCGCGCCATCGAGGAGGTGCTGGCGGGCATCGACGCCATCAGCCACCTCGACCCGGTGCCCGGACGCAGCTTCGGTGGGGACGAGGTGCCGGTGCTGCGTCCCGACGTCGTCGTGCTGCGTGCCGGCGAGGACTACGAGATCGCGCTCGAGAACGACTGGCTGCCGCGCCTGACCGTCTCGCGCGCGTGCGTGACGGCGGCGCGCGATCGCGGCACGGACCCTGCGCTGCGCAAGCACATGCGCGGCAAGATCGAGGCGGCGCGCTCATTGATCGACGCGGTGGCCCAGCGCAAGCACACGTTGTTCCGCGTGGCCAACGAGATCGTCCAGCGCCAGCCCGAGTTCCTGGAGTCCGGACGCAGCAAGCTGCGGCCCATGCGTATGGCCGACGTGGCGGAGGCCCTGGGCGTGCACGTCTCCACCGTCAGCCGGGCCATCGCCGGCAAGTCCATGCAGACGCCGCGCGGCATCGTGCCGCTCAAGCAGCTCTTTACGGGCGAGGTGCCCGCGCGAGTGTCCGCTGACGGGACGCCCATGGGGTCGGCCGCTGGCGCACCCTCCCGCGGGGGCGAGTCGCGCGCCGCCGTGCAGGAGCTGGTGCGCGCCATCATCGCCGCCGAGGACACCAGCCGCCCGCTCAGTGACGAGGCCATCGTGGGCCTGGTGGCCGAGCGCCACGGCCTCAAGATCGCCCGCCGCACCGTGACCAAGTACAGAAAAGCCCTGGGCCTGGGGTCCTCCCGCGCGAGGCGGACCTGGCAGCCGTGAGCGCCACCACGCGCCTCGCGTTGCTGCTGGCCTACGACGGCGGGGGCCTGCACGGCTGGCAGGTGCAGCCCCGGGCGCCCACCGTTCAAGGCCAGCTCGAACAGGGGCTGGCGGAGCTGCTCGGGCAGCCCCTGCGGGTCACGGGCGCGGGGCGCACCGACGCGGGCGTGCACGCCCGCGGGCAGGTAGCGCATGTCGACCTGCCGGTCGGGTTTCCCCGCGCGCGCCTGCGTCCGGCGCTCAACGCGCGCCTGCCGCCGTCGCTGCGCGTGCTGGCGGCGCGGCCCGTGAGCCCCGATTTCCACGCCCTTCACAGCGCCGTGCGCAAGACCTACGCCTACTCGCTGCACCTGTCCCACGAGCCCGGGGGGCAGCAGGCGGTGCAGCGCTCCGTTCCGCCCCATCGCCGGCGCAGCTTTCACGCCGTGCGCGCCGATTTGGACCGGGAGGCCATGGCCGCGGCCGCCTTGGCCCTGACCGGGGAGCACGACTTCACCGCCCTCAGCAAGGCCATGCCCGCGGGCCGGGGGACCGTCAAACGGGTGCAGCGGGTGCGTCTGGCGTCGCTGCCACGGGGCCTGGCCATCGTGGTGAGCGGGGAGGGCTTCCTGTACGGCATGGTGCGGCTCATGGCCGGCCTGCTGGTGGAGGTGGGCGCCGGCCGGCGCCGGCCCGACGACGTGGCAGAGCTGCTGGATTCCCTCGATCGGAACCGGGCCCCGGCCGCCCTGCCGGCCCACGGCTTGTGCCTGCTGAGGGTCGATTACCCGGGCGCGCTGCTGGGCTCGCCGCCCGGGCGCGGGCGGGCGGCGCTGCATCCTGATATCCTGGGGCCCGCGGCGGGGTCGACCTGACGAGGGTCGTCCGAGTGTCGCTGTCCCCTCCTCACCGAACCAGACTGTCCATGACCGTCCGCATCGATCTGACCGATCGCCACGACCGGCACGCCGATGATGTGCGCAGCTACGCCATCGGCAAGGCCGAGAAGCTGGTGCACTACTTCGACAAGGTGAACCACATCGAGATCATCCTCGACGCAGAGCACGACCAGCACTGCGTCGACGTGCACGTCTCGGCTGACCGCAATCTGCACTTCGTCGGGCATGCCAGCAACGAGTCCGTGATGATCTGCATCGATCGCGTGCTCGACAAGCTCGAGCGCCAGGTGATCCGGGCCAAGGAACGCATGAAGGATCACCACCGCGGAAACACGTCGCACAAACAGCCATGAGTACGGGCATGTCGTTGATTGAACCGTTCAACACGGACTCGGTGCTGCTTGATCTCGAGGCCGTTGACAAGGCGGGGATCCTGAAGGAGATGGTGGCCCACGCCGTGGCCGCCAAGTCGCTGCCCAGCGCCCGTCGAGAGCAGGTGCTCGAGATGCTGGTGGAGCGTGAGCAGCGTGGCAGCACGGCCTTCGGCAAGGGCATCGCCATGCCGCACGCGCGCGTGCCCAAGTTGCGCAAGGGCTGCGGCGTCGTGGCTCGTGCGCCCGCCGGCGTGGACTTCCGCGCCGTGGACGGCGAGCCGGTGCAGGTGTTCGTCATGCTGGTCTCGCCCGACAGCCGCGCGGAGGAGCACCTGGCCACCCTGCGCTGGATCTCCGCCGCCGCGCGCGATGCCGACTTCCGCAGCTTCATCGTGCAGGCCAGCACGGCCGAGCAGGTGCTCGAGGTGCTGCGCGAGCGGGTGCCCTGAGCGGCATGGCGGCCGATCCGACCGAGTCGGTCACCGTGCGCATCGTGAATCGGCAGGGGCTACACGCCCGTCCCATCAGCGAGTTCGTGAAGGTCGTGGGGCGGCACCGCGCGCGGGTCACGGTGCGCGGTCCGGGCGGCGAGGCGGACGGCGCCAGCGTGCTCCAGATGATGGGGCTGATGGCGCCCCTGGACAGCGAACTGATGATCACGGCGGCGGGGGACGACCGGCTGGCCGTGCTGGCGGCCCTCTCGCAGCTGGTGGCCGCGGGCTTCGGAGAGGCCTGAGCCCCGGGCTCCGCAGGCCCTCGCGGGGCAGGCTGGAGTCGATCTAAGGCCCCGGGCCCTGGCGCCCGCCTTGAGAGCGGGGTCCGTCTGAGCTAGTCTCAGCGTTTTCGTCCGCCGTGTGGATCGGGACGGTTCCCGACCGGACGGGCCACGGACACTGGGCCTCTCAGCAGAGAGCCATGGTCGCTGCCACCACCTACCACCCCATGAGTCTGTGCCTGGCCAAGCTCGGGGATGCCCGTTTTCTGGGGCACCTCGACTTTGCCCGGATCGTGGAGCGGAGTCTGCGGCGTGCCGGCCTGCCCGTGCGATACACCGAGGGATTCAACCCTCACATCAAGCTCGCCTTTCATGAGGCCCTGCCCCTGGGCCTGGCCTCCGAAGGCGAGTGGGTGAACCTAAACCTGATAGAGGACCTCGCGCCCGAGGATGTCGCGGCGCGCCTCGCACCGGCCCTGCCACGGGCTGTTCGGCTGGTCGCTGTGCGGCGGGGAACCACCCCGGCCCCGACCGGCCCGGTGCGCTACCGCCTCGAAGTGCTCGAGAACGCGGGGTCCGCAACTGACGCGCTGAACGATTTGCTGGAACGCGACGAGTTCCCAGTGGAGGACCCTCGCAAGGGTCGCTCGCGGGACATCCGGCCCCACCTGGTCTCTGCGGAGGCCGTGAGCGGTGGCTTGGAGTTGAACCTCGTCGCGGTGGATGGACGTCCTCCTCGCCCCGGGCCCATGGTCCAGGCGTTGAGTGATCTGGCCCAGGCCGCGGGCGCTGCTGCGCCCCGGTTCGGTGTCGCCACCCGGCAGCTCGATTCGGTGCGTCGTCCTGGAGACGACACATGGCAAGACGCCGCAAGAACACCGCGCCCAACAGCGCGCGCAAGCTTCTCATCAACGCCAGCGAGCCCGACGAGAGCCGCATCGCCGTCCTGAAGCAGGGGCGGCTGGACGAGTACTACATCGAGCGCCAGTCCCTCGGCAGCACCCTGGGCAACGTCTACAAGGCCAAGGTGACCAACGTCGAGAAGTCGATCGGCGCCGCGTTCATCGAGTTTGGCCACGGGCGGCAGGGCTTTCTGCACGTCTCCGACCTGTGCATGGAGGCGGTGGGCGAGGACGCCGCGCTGCTGCTGGCCGGTGTGCAGGCCGCTCGTGAGGTGGCTCACGACGAAGACGTGGTCGAGCGGGCTCCCAAGGCGGAGCCAAGCGGCGACGACTCGGGCGACTCCGACGGCGACTCCGACGGCGACTCTGAGGAGGGCGCGGACGGGTCCGCCGGCGCCTCGCCGGACGACGACGCAGAGCCTGGGACGACGACCAAGGTCGCCGCCGAGGCGTGCGACGGCGCTGACGCGAGCGCCGCTGAGGCCGATACCGCCGCCGACACGGCACGGGCTGGCGCTGAGCCTGGGCAGGACACGCTCGCGGTCCCGGCCACGGCCGACGAAGCGGGCGGCGCGTCCGCAGGCGACGAGGGCGCGGACTATGACCCGCTCGATGTGGACGAGGACGAGCAGGCGGCCGCCGAAGATGCCGATGACCTCGATGTCGATGCGGGCGAGGACGCCGACGGCGATGACGCGGATCCGGCCCCCCAGGGCCCCAGCCTGCGCCTGAACATCCAAGCGGCTCCCGCCGCGCCCGAGGCGACCCCGGCCGGGGATGCTGAGGCGCCTCTGGAGGTGACGCAAGCCTCTGCGTCCGCTGGCGTCGCGACCCTGGCCGACGGCGCCGCCGCCACCGCGCCCGCAGGCGAGGCGGCTGCCACGCCACCCGCTGACTCCGCCGCCAGCGGCTCGATCTCCCAGGCCGGTGCCGCCGCTCCTTTGGCCGCTGATCCGGCCGACGCAGCGGGCGAGACGCGCGCCGTGGCGGACGCCGACTCCGCAGGGCTCCTGCCCAGCAGCCGCCTGAGCCTGTTTGGTCCGCTCTCAGAGCAGGCCGAGCAGCAGCGCTTGGCGGAGGAGGCCGAACTCGATCAGCAAGAGGATGACGACTCGAGCCGGGGCCGGCGCGGGCGTCGCGGGCGTCGGCGCCGCAAGGGCGAGCGCAGCGGCGAGCGCGGCGGGGAT
>QNBX01000095.1 GCA_003644265.1 Planctomycetota bacterium | reverse complement strand
CGCCCTGGGGCTGGGCCAGCACGGCCTGCCCTGCGTCGACATGGCTCGCGTCGGCCAGCGGCGCGTCGTCCGCGCCGCGCGGGGTGCGGGGCAGGGTCGGGCTGTGCGGCGCGGGGGCGGGTGTGGGTGTGGGTTCGCTGCACGGGCAAGGCGTGGGCGCCGCGACCGTGGGCGCAGGCTCCGTCCCGTCGTCCGGGCCCTCGCAGCAGCAGGTCTCCCCGCCACAGGAGGCGCCGCTCGGCGACAGCGTCAGGTCCGCAGCGCGCGCAGCCGCCGGCACCAGTCCCAGCAGGGCCGTGAGCAGCAGCATCAAGGAGCGCAGCGCGAGCATGGAGCCATCCGTCCGGCCTGGCGAGGGGGCGCGGCAACGCGCCGGCCCGTCCTCTGTCCATCGGCGCAAGTGTAGATCGGCTGGAGCGACCCCGCAACGCATGGCGCCGCGGCGCTGCGAATCAGGCCGGTGCAGGCATGGCCCGTGGGATGGGGTGTGTTCGGCGCCGGAGATCCCTGTTTGAGGCCGGCGAAGCGCTTCACGAGCGCAAGAAATAGCGCTTCAGCCTGCGCACGGCCTCGGCCAGGAGCTCGTCTTGCGCGCCGAACGAGATGCGCAGATTACCAGGGGCACCAAACGCTGTGCCGGGGGTCACGGCGACACCGGCCTGTTGCAGCAGGTCCTGGGCGAGCGCTTCGTCGTCCGCCGGGCGCCCGGCGTGCAGGCACCACTGCTGTACGCCGAGAAACAGATAGAAGGCGCTCTGGGGCCGGCGCAGCAGCAGCCCCGGGATGTCCTGGAGGGCCTCGAGCAGCTGTTGCCTGCGTCGCCGGTAGCGCGCCTTTTGCTGCTCGGCCCAGGCGGGGTCCCCCTCCAGGGCGGCCAGCCCCGCTCGCTGCGCTGGCAGGCTCGCGTGGGTCGTTGTCGCGCTCGCCAGGGAGCGCATGGCGGCCAGCAACCCAGGCTCGGCCACGGCGCAGCCCAGCCGCATGGCCGGCATGGCGAAGCGCTTCGAGAAGCTCTCGATCACGACGGTCTGCGCGCGCAGGTCGGGGGCTACCGAGAGCAGTGCGCGCGCGGGTTCGTCGAGCGCCAGGTCGTGGTAGACCTGATCGGCGATGACCCACAGCCCGTGGCGCCGGGCGACGGCCGCCAGCTCGGTCAGCAGCTCCGGCGCGAACACCGCCGAGAGGGGATTCGACGGGCTGTTCACGATCAGGACGCGCGTTCGCGGCGTGACCGCGGCCTCCACCGCGGCCGGGTCCGGAAGCAGCCCGGGTCCGGGCGGGACCACCACCGGCGTGCCTCCGCACCAGCGCACCTGTTGCAGGAAGCTGGGCCAGTAGGGCGCGAGCACCAGCACCTCGTCCCCGGGCTCCAGCATGCAGCGCAGGGCGTCGTGGCTGGCCTGCTTGCCCCCGGCGGTCACGAGCAGCTGCTCGGGCTCCACCGTGAAGCCGCTCTTCTTGGTCTGGTCGCGCGCGAGGGCCTCCCGCAGGGGAGCCAGGCCTTCGATCGGTCCGTAGCCCCAGCGCTCCGTCCGCAGCGCCGCCCGCGCGGCCTCCACGGCCTCGGGCGGCGGTGGGTCGCCCGGCTCACCGACCGCCAGCGAGATCGTGTCGGGCCGCGCCGAGGCCGCGCTCGCAGCGCGCATGGTGGCTGACGCGCCGATGCTGCGCGCCAGACCGTTCAGGCGGGGTGCGCCGGGCGCGGGTCCCTCGTTCTCGCGAGCACCCGCGTTCGGCGGGGCGCCGCCCTCGCTCACAGGCTCCGGCCCTGGGCCTTCACGATCGGTCGCAGGCGGGCGAGGAGGTCATCGAGATCCTCAGTGCGCAGCGCCTGCTCCTTGTCGCAGAGCGCCTGCTCGGGGCGCGGATGGCACTCGACGATCAGGCCGTCGGCGCCCACCGCGGCGGCGGCCAGCGCGAGCGGGGTCACGAGCTCGCGTACGCCCGCGGCGTGGGACGGGTCGACGATCACCGGCAGGTGCGTCAGCCCGCGCAGGACGGGAATCGCCCCGAGGTCGAGGGTGTTGCGCATGGACGTCTCGAAGGTGCGGATCCCGCGCTCGCAGAGCACGACGTCCAGGTTGCCGCCGGCCATCACGTACTCGGCGGCCTGGAGCAGCTCCTTGATCGTGGCGCTCATGCCACGCTTCAGCAGCACCGGCTTGCGGATCTTGCCCAGCTCCTTGAGCAGCGGGAAGTTCTGCATGCTGCGAGCGCCCACCTGGAGCATGTCCGCTTGCTCGGCCACCGCTTGCACGTCCTCGGGCTGGACCACCTCGGTCACCACGGGCAGCTCGTAGCGCGTGCCCGCCTCCACCAGCAGCTGCAGGCCCTCGAAGCCCAGGCCCTGGAAGCTGTAGGGCGAACTGCGCGGCTTGAAGGCGCCTCCACGGAGCAGGTGCGCGCCGCGTGCCTTCACCAGCTCGGCGGCGTCCTGGATCTGGTCCCTGTCCTCGACGGCGCAGGGGCCCAGGATCAACGTGAACGACTCGGGTCCGATCTCCACTCCTCCCACGTCCACCGTGGTGCGCTCGCCGGGCTGCCTGAGCGCGTGCAGCGCGCCTGGGGTCGCCCGCGTGGTCGCGGCGGAAACGCGGGCCGGCGCCGGCGTCGAGGGGGCTTCGGGCGCGGACTCCGTGCTGGGAGCTTCCCGGCCGGGTGTCGCGAGCGGTCGCGTCTCGCCCGCGCGGGCGGGGTAGGTTCCCAGCACGCGCAGGTGGCTCGCGTGGGTGCGCAGCTCGTCGAGGGCCTCGATCATGGCGTCGTCGGCGACGTGCCCTTCGAGGTCGGCGATGAACAGGTACTTCCAGGGCGCCTCGGGTCGCGGGCGGCTCTCGAGGCGTGTCAGGTTCACGTCACGGTCGGCGAGGACCTTGAGCGAATCGGCGAGCGTGCCGCAGCTGTGCCGCACGGAGAACGTGATCGTCGTCTTGGCCGCGACGCGGGGGTCCACGGCCTCGGGCTTGCGCGCCAGCAGCACGAAGCGGGTCTGATTGCTGGGGTGGTCCGAGACGCCGCGGCGCAGGATCACGAGCCCGTAGCGCTGAGCGGCTCCCTCGCTGCAGATGGCCGCGATCCGGGGATCTCCGCTCTCCCGCACCGAGCGGGCGGCTCCGGCGGTGTCGTAGAACTCCTGCGGGCGCGCGCGCCGCAGAGCGCCGAACAAGCGGCGGCACTGTTGCAGCGCGACCGGATGGGAGCGGATCTCCTCGAGCTGCTCGGGAACTCCACCCTCGAGTCCGGCGAGGCAGTGCTCCACCGGCCAGATCTCCTCGTCCACCACGGCCACCTCACGCGAGAGCAGCAGGTGGTCGACCTCTCCGATGCTGCCCGAGCACGAGTTCTCGATGGGCAGCAGCGCGTAGTCCAGATCGCCGCTCTCGACGGCGTCGACGAGCTCGATGAAGCTCGCGTAGCCCTGGCCTTCCCAGCGCCCGCTGCTGCGCGTGGCAAACAGCTTCTGGGCCGCGAGCTCGCTGTAGCACCCGGGCTCGCCCTGGTAGCCGACCCGCGCCGCTGCAGCGCCCTGCCCGATCCTGCCGGGGGAGAGCTCCTGGCTGCGGCGTGAGTAGTTGAGGATCTCGCGCAGCACGCGCGTGGCGAAGTACCCGGAGAGCCCGAGCTCCTCGGCGCGATCGGTCCAGGAGCGCACGACCTCGTGCTCGCGCTCACGATCCACCAGGCACTCGGTCGCGCCGCGCTGCTTGGCGTCGCCCACCTTCCTGACGGCGTCCATGCGCGCCTGCAGCAGGCGCACCAGCTCCTGATCGACGCGATCGATCTCGTTGCGCGCGTCGCTCAGCGCGGACTTCGCGGGCGATTCTGACGAAGGCATCATGGCGGGTCACCGGATCGGGGGTGGGGCGCCGGCGCAGACCTCGTTCCGGATGTTGCCGCCCATCCCCGTCATCCTGCCCGCCGGGCGCGGGCAGGGCAATCCCCCCAGGTGTGGCGCCCGTCGGAGCCCTCGCGATCTGGTACAGCGCGCGAGGGCTCATCCAACACCGCGTCGGACAGCGCCCTCCGGCGAACGCACGGCAAGACGTGTTCCATCCGGGCGTGCGCGCGAATACACTCAACTTAATGTCCAAGAGACCCGATTCCGTGCCGGGTGTCGTGGGTTGCTTCCGGTACCGGGGGACGCTGCGCTGCGTTCCGTGAGCCGGACACAACTCTTGGCAGTTGCTCAGGACTGCCAAGGACGTGTCGCCGTGCAGGAAGCCGAGGAGCAGGTTGTTGCTGAAGCCGCTGGGCCAGTACGTGCGGGGAGCCAGGACCATTGCTCGCTTGAGAGGACGGCGCTGGGCCGGCGTCTTGCGTCAGGCCTTGACGTGTCGGCTGCGTCATGGACTCGGACTCTTGGACTTTGGGTTCTTCGACCTGTGTGAGCTCCCGCCTGAGGAGTGGGGTGAGTTCCTCAGCAAGCGCGAACACAATCTGCTGCTCATGCAGCTGAACCCCTGGCTGTACATCCCGCATGTCGGCGACAAGGTTGAGTTCTTCCAGCGCTGTCGGGATCGGGGCCTCCCAACAGCGCGTGTTCGAGCTCTGATCCATCCGACCCGCCGGTCTCCGTCCGTGGCTGCACTCGGTTCGACGGACGCTGTGCGAGCCTACTTCGACGAGCTCGAGTTGGGCGATGAGGTCATCGTGAAGCCGTCGGGGGGAGGGGGTGGTGTGTCGCTGCAGAGCGTGCGTTCCGGCGCCGCGGGCATGACCGACATGAATGGCACACCGCTGCAACTCGGCGACCTGCCGGATCAGTGGCTTGCAGACCCCTTCGGTTTCGTGGTGCAGGATCGCTTGCGACAGCACGAGGATCTGGCCCCGCTCATGCCCGGCGAAGCGCTGGGGACGCTGCGGGTCGTGACGGCCCACGACGGGCAGCAGGCCTCGGTCATGTACGCCTTCGTGAAGGCAGTGGTCCCTGGCCAGCAGCTCGACAACTTCTGCCGCGGATCGACGGGGAACATTCTTGTGGGCGTGGATGCCGAGACGGGCGTCATGCACGAGGGCTTCCGGGCCGTGGACAGCTCTGCGCCTTGGCTGCTCGATCGGATCAGGGCACACCCTGACACGGGCTTCGGCTTCGAAGGGGCGCCCTTGCCACACTGGTCAGCCTGCCGGGACCTCGCGCTCCGGGCTGCGTCGGAGTTTCCGTACCTGCGTTCGATCGGCTGGGACATCGCGGCGACGGACCGTGGCCCACACATCATCGAAGGCAACTGCGGTTGGTCTCCGGACTTCCCCCAGCTGTGCCTGCGACGGGGGATTCGTACCCGCATCGAAGGCTTGGTAAATTCACTGCCGCGCAGGTCTCCCCCTTGAGATGACGGCTGGTCCCCCAGCGCGAAGGCCTGCGCGCGTGGGGGCGAGTCGGCCGCCTGCGCAGGTCTCTGTTCAAGACCTGATCCTTCGCGAGACGAGTAGCGTGTGTCATGGCCCATTTCTGTTTCGTCTCATTCGGCTACGCGGGGCACACCGACTACGGTGGCATGAGCTACGTGCGTACGGCGCGCGAGCTGATTGCGCGCGGACACACGGCCCGCTGGGTCTTCTGCCGCCGACCGAACCTGCCCGCCTACCCCCAGGGCCCCGAGCTCCTCAGGCAGCACGGCGTGCCCCTGGACGACCTGGGGCCGCTCCACCTCGGACAGGACGATCCCCTCGCTCCGGAGGGGGTCAGAAGGCTGACCAGCTACATCAAGCGCGAGTCCTTCGACTGCATGGTTGTTGGGCGCGCCAGCGTCGGGGCCATGTTTGCGGCTCACGCAGTGGGCGTGCCCTGGGCGACGGTCGGGGGCGATGGACGGCAATGGGCGGCGACCAAACGAGGAACAGCGTTGGTGCTCCTGCCCGGCACGCGACGGCGGCCAGCCCCCATGCTCCGGGACCACCCGACGCTATCGCAGCAGTATCCCGACGAGCTCTTTGACAGCGATCGTGCCGCGTCGCCGTTCCTGAACATGTCGTTCTTCCCGCGGGCGTTCTGGGAGCGGGGTTCGGAGACGCGGCTCGCGGCGCACACACACTGTCTCGGTGCCCACACGACGGCGCCCGCCCACGAAGACGGGACCCGGCTGGTGATCACGCTGGGGAACTCCTTCTACCCTCCCCTGGCGCACCGGATGCTGCACTCCCTCCTGCCCGTGCTGGCCGAACGGGAGCTCCCGACCTTGGTGCTCACCGGGACGGGAGGAATCGCTGCAGCGCTCCGGCGGCAGATCGCCCAGCTCCCCGGCGTGGAGGTCCGCGAGTGGATGCCCTACGACGAGGCGTTTCGCGGCGCCCTGGCAGCCGTCGGTCACGGCGGAACGTCCCACGTCTGGCACTCCCTGGGGGCCGGCTGTCCGGTCCTGGCCATCCCGCATCACTCGGACCAGCTCTTCAACGCCATGCAGGTCGCGCGCCTTGGAGTGGGATGTCAGGTCAACGCGCGCATCACGTCCGCGCGCGTGCGCCGCTTGGCCGCTCACCTGCCCGGCTCGCTGCGCTCGTCCGTGACCTACGCGAGCTCACGCCTGGACCGGCGGGGCCTGATCGACAGCCTGTCCCGCGTCATGACGCCGCAGATGCAGTCCGCCGGCCGGGCGTTGCAGCGCGCCTTCTGCTCCGGAGGCGGGGTGCAGGCCGCAGCGTCGCTGCTTGAGCGCCTGCAGGCCGAGAGGCAGCCCATGACGAGCTGCGCCCCCGGGTCGTGCTGCTGCTAGCGGCCTGGCCAGCCAAGGCGTTCTGCGACACGGCTCCGAAGCGCCATGGCGCCGTGGTCACGAGGGCAGTCGTTCGACGTCCGGGTCTCTCATGTGGCTCCACCAGATCTTGGCGATGAAGAGCACGTGGATCGCGAACAGCGCGGTGAGCAGCAGTCCATCAACTTCCGGCAGGGCCCCGTGCACTCTCACGTAGGCGCCGTGCCAGATCCGGGCCGCCGTCATGTTCCCGTCGCCATGCAGCGTCGGCAGGCCGGGCAGGAACAGATTGACCCCCTTCAGGCCGAGGAACAGGACCAAGAAGACGATGCCCTGCAGCCGGATCAACTGGAGCAGCTGGCTGTTGCGGATCGAGACCACGATCAGAAACGGAACGACCCACACCAGGTAGTGGGGATGGAAGTGACACAGGGCGAAGTACCCGAGGTAGGAGAGCGCCAGTGCGGGCACCAGCCGTTCCCTGTGCTTCTGGTACACGCTGAACGCGACGATGAGGAGGAACGCGGGTAGCAGGTAGATCTGGTGTGCGATCAGCTCGGGGAACACGAGGTGGTGCGTGCTGAAGCGGGTCTCGATCAGATACTGGGTGTGTCCGTGGCGGCTGAAGGCGCCCAACGTCTGTCGGAACGGAGGCCACCAGCACAGCGCCACGAACGCGAGACCTGAGGCTGCGACCAGCGGCCCACGCCAGCGACGCTGGGAGGCCAGCGCCACGGCCGCCAGCACCGGCAGCAAGATCACGGCGGCTGCCTTGGTCAGGGCTGCCAGCAGCACGCAAGCGAGACCCAAGATGAGGCGTCGGCCCGCGATCAGCGTCATGGCCGCCATGAGAAAGGCCAGCATGACCACATCCAGCCGGCCCCACATGTAGGTGGCAAAGAGCGCCACGGGGTTGAACAGCCAGGCCCGCACGGCGAGGCGTTCCCGGTCTCGACACAGCCGGGCAATCAGGAAGGCGATCAGCAGATCGAAGGGCAGGTAGACGCACTTGAACAGGAACTGGGCCAGCATGAATCGTGGCTGGGAGGCCAGCTTCGCCCAGGCGGGCCAGTAGCGGGGCAGGCTGTAGCCGAAGTAGGCGATCGAGATGCCATGTGCAGGCATCAGCTCGTCCAGGTCAGGCGTCCCGAGTGCCGCCAGGCGGATGCCCACGGCGCCCACGCCGGTGCGTACCCAGGCCATGTCCGTGGTGTGGTTCTGGCCTCGGTAGACGAGCTCGTAGGCGCGCCACATGTCGGCCCCGAGGTCGCCGTTGGCGAAGAACGGCATGATCACCAAGCGCAGGGCCAGGGCGGCGAGCAACACCCGCCGGTGGCGTACCAAAAAGGCCCAGGGCCCGTCGGGACCTGGGCCGTCTTCGTTGCCTGGTGGAGGGGGCGGCATCTGGCGCCAGGTTCCTGGGGGGGGCTCTGAAGCGACTGCGTGCCCTGAGCGGGACGTTCATTCTAGCAGCGTGTGGCTGAGTTCCTGCGCTGCAGGTCGTGGCGCCGTCGAGCCGCGGCATCTCAGTCTGGATGGAGACGACTCCGCTTGCCCGGGGGGGCGCCGGAGCGCCGACACCCGCGAGCGCGTCCACTCCAGCTGGCCCGGCCACCGGGTTCGAGGCGCCGCGGACGCCATGGCAGCCGGCCTCGCCTAGGGATCCTGTGCAGCTCCCGTCATGGGCACGAAGCGCACCATGTCGATCACGCGGCGAGTGACGCGGCCGGCGGCGTCCCGCTCCAGCAGCAGCAGCTCCTGGATCTCGTGCTCGGCTCCGACCGGCAGGCACAGGCGTCCGCCGGGGGCCAGCTGCTCCACCAGCGCGGCGGGCACGTGGTCGGGCGCGGCGGTCACGATGATCGCGTCGAAGGGCGCCTGCTCGGGCCAGCCCTGGTAGCCGTCGCCCAGGCGGCAGGTCACCGAGCTGTAGCCCGCGCGCCGCAGGGCGGCCTGCGCCCGGACGGCCAGGGGCTCCACGATCTCGATGCTGAACACGTGCGGCGTGATCTCGGCCAGGACGGCCGCCTGATAACCGGATCCCGTGCCGATCTCGAGCACCTTCTCGCCCTGCTTCAGGCCGAGGGCCTGCGTCATGCGCGCCACGATGTACGGCTGGCTGATGGTCTGGGAGTGGCCGATGGACAGGGGCCGGTCGTCATAGGCGAAGGCCGCCAGCTCATCGGGGACGAAGTGCTCGCGAGGTACGGCGCGCAGGGCGGCGAGCACGAGTCGGTCGGCGACACCACGGGCCTGCACCTGCCGGGCCACCATGGCGTGCCGCTCAGCGCCGCGATCGGGAGCCGTCACGGCGGGCCGCTCCGGACCGACAGGCTCGGGCATGCAAGCCCCTGCCGCCAGCACGGCGCCGGCGAGCGAGAGCAGCGCGTCACGAGAGTTGCAGCACACACCCGACAGCGTAACTCGCGAGCGGCGGGCCGGCTTCGACTGGGCGCCGCTCATGCTGGGCTCGTTCTTCCGCGACAGCGCGGGCGAGCGCTTCCTGGGCTCGTCGTCGGCGCTGGTGATGCGCGCCGCGTCTACGGATCCTGGATCACGATGCGGTTGCCCGGCGTGCCCGAGAAGGGCTGCCACTGGGCACGGCACCCGCGTCGCTTTGGATTCTCCAGACGCCTGTGCCACGCTCTTGGTGATCCCGCCTACGTGCCACTGCAGCGCTCAGCCGGGGTCGCGGAGCCTGCCTCGCCCTTCGCTGGAGCCATCCCAGCCGGGGCCGCCCGCGGTCTGTGTGCCTGCCGGAGACGCCTGATTGTCCCCCAAGCCTGCGATGTTGGTGAGGGCCTTGACGGCGCTGGCGTCGCTCGCGGGCTGTGGGGGCGAGCCGGCGCCGCTGCCGCCGCTGGGCGCCTCGCTCATGGATCAGCTCGCGGGGGCGACCCTGCGCGACTACCCGCCGACCAACCTGCCGCCGGACATCGCGCCTCTGGCCCAGGGCCAGCTGACGTTCCGCGCGGCGCCCATCCCGGTGGAGCGCTGGCGCCCGTATCCGGAGGGCGGCCCGTCGGGCTGGCGCTGCCGCGTCGAGCTGCCGCCTGGCGCGCGCGACCCCATCGCCATTCAGAACGGCCAGCCCGTGCCCATGTGGGAGCTCGGCGAGGATGTTCCCTCGGGCGTGGCCATGATGTTCGAGCGGGAGCACGACCGCTTGCTGGCCTCGTCGGACGCGCCCCTGGTGGGAGTCAGCGTGCAGTACGAGCTGGATGCCGCCGAGGTGCTGGGTGAGCAGGCCGGCGCGGCGCCCACGTCTGCACAGGCGCTGGCCGGGCGTGAGACCTTCGAGTTCGTCAGTCGCGCGGTGATCGAGCTGCCGGCTCCGGCCTCGCTGACGTTTCCGCCGGCGCGCCTGCTGGCCGACGAGCTGCGCCTCTCGCTGGGTGTCGTCGAGCGCGGCTGGGAGTTGGTGGAGGGTGTCGTGCAGCTGGCGGACAGTCCCTCGGACGGCGTCAGCTTCCACGTGGAGGTGGGGCACAACGGTCAGTGGACGCAGGTCTGGAGCCGGCACCTGGAGCCGGATGAGGGCTTTGTTCCGGCGCGGGTCGACCTGACGCGCTGGCGCGGCCAGCAGGTCGCCCTGCGCCTCACCAGCGACCCGGGACCGGCTGGCGACAACACCTGCGACTACGCGGTCTGGGGCGACTTGCGCTTGTGCGCCAGCTCCGCGACGACGCTGACGAACACGCCGACGCCCACACCTGGCCGGCCGCACGTCGTGCTGATCATGCTCGACACCCTGCGTGCCGATCGGTTGGGGCTCTACGGCTACGAGCGGCCCACCACGCCCGGTCTCGACGCTTGGGCCGCGCGCCGGGCCACGACCTACACCGACGCCAGCTCGACCGCCGGTTGGACCCTGCCGGCCAGCGCATCGATCCTCACTGGGCTGGCGGTGCACCAGCACGGCGTCGAGTCGCCGCACCTGAGCCTGAGCGCCGAGTCGCGCACCCTGGCGAGCCGTCTGCGGGCGGCGGGCTACGAGACCCGCGCCGTGGCCGACGGCGGCTTCCTCGCGCCGCGCTTCGGGCTCGACGCCGGCTTCGACATGTTTGCCCACCGGCGCACCGAGCTGCTCGATCCCGCGCGGATCGTCTCAGAGATCGCGGGCCGCGGCAGCGAGCGCCCGCTGTTTCTGATGGTACACACCTACATGGTGCACGTGCCCTACACCTATGACCCGGCGGGGCTCGACCCCGAGCACAGCTACGACGGCCCGCTGGCGGGCAAGGACATCACCCAGCACGAGGTGATCCTGCCCGTCAAGCTGAGGCGGCTGAGCCTGGATGCCGACGACCAGGATTACGCCAGCCGCATGTACGACGCCGGCATCGCCCGCATGGACCGGGCGCTGAGCGAGCTGCTCGAGGGGCTGCAGCGGGAGCTCGGCGACGACACCCTGGTCGTGATCACCTCCGACCACGGCGATGAGTTCTTCGAGCACGGCGCCATGGGGCACCGTTCCACGCTGTACGAGGAGCTGCTGCGCGTGCCGCTCATTGTCCAATACCCGGGCGGCGTGCCCGGCGATCCCGTGGCGGCGCCGGTGAGCGTGCTCGACATCGTGCCCACGGTGCTGGACGTGGTGGGCCTCGAGCGGCCCGACAGCCTGCCCGGCCGCTCCCTGCGAGGGGACCTGCCGCCCCAGGCCGTGCGCGTGTCATCCCACGAGAGCCCCCTGCGCGCCGTGCGCTTCAACAACTACAAGCTGATTCTGGGCAAGCTGCGCTTCGACCCCAGCGGCAAGGCCATGCAGCAGCTCTTCGACCTCAGCGTCGACCCGTACGAGCAGGCCGACCTGTCCGCCGAGGAGCCCGCGCGCGTCGCTGACCTGACCCGCGTGCTGCAGGCCTTCGAGCGCGCCTGGGCGCCGCTGACCGGCAGCGGCGCCGAGCAGGTGCAGCTGGACCAGTCCACGCTCGACGAGCTGGAGGCGCTGGGCTACGTGGGGGGGCACTGAGGGGCAGCTCTCACCCGGCGCTCAACGCGGCTGGACTCGCGACGGGGGGCGGTGCCTCGCTCCGCACCAGCGCATGGCGCCAGCTACGCCCGCTTCCGCGCTCAGAACGAGCCAAGAATGGAGCGGGTGACGAGATTCGAACTCGCGACATCCAGCTTGGGAAGCTGACGCTCTACCAGCTGAGCTACACCCGCTCGGGGACTGCAGGATCGGGCGTTCCAGGGCCTGGGCCACGCGGGAACGCCGAACCGAGGCACGGAATCTAGGCCGGACGGACCCAACGGCGCAAGGGGGCGGACTCGTATCGGAAGAACGAGCGTGTCCAGGGAGTCCATAGGGGCGTGTCGTTGTGACCGGCCTGCCCCTGTGGCGCTACTTGAGCGGAACGCACACCGCCTTAGCCACCTATCTTGGCCCGCCGGTAGCGACCTGGGGCTCCGCCCCGAGGAGGAGAACGATGATCTGCCCTTGCCTGCCCCTGCCTCCCACGCTGATTGCGCTGTTTGTGTTCGTGGCCCTGTTGGGCTCGCGCAACGCCGCCGCGCTCTGAGCTGAGGCCCGGCCCGGCCGAGAGCGCTCGTCCCCGCAGCGGGGGTGGGCGCTTGTGGCCAACTCGACGATCGACCCCGTGTCTCCCGGCAGCCGCCGGCGGGCGCGGGGTCGCTGACGTTGGGGGCGACGCGCTACGGGGCCACCAAACTCGGCAAGCCTCGGGCGCCTGGATCCCGCTCCCCAGCCCCGGCGTAGAGGCGGCGGTGTCCCTGGACCATGGCGCCCAGGCTCGAGCGCTCACGCGCGGCGCGGCGCGCGGCCTGACCCAGTCCGTTGGCCCACTCGGGGTGGGACAGCAGTCGCTCCAGCGCGGCGGTCAGGGCCGCGCTGTCGCCGGGACGCACCAGCAGCCCAGTGCACCCGTCCTCCACCAGGCTCGGCACGTCGCCCACGGCGCTGGCCACCAGCGGGCAGGCGGCGGCCTGGGCGCTGGCCAGGGAGACGCGGTCGCCCTCAGCGCAGCCGGGTGCCACGTAGGCATCCAGCGCCGCCAGCAGGGCCGGGCCGTCGTCGACCCAGCCAGGGACGAGGATCACGTCCGAGAGGCGCTCGCGAGCCACCTGGGCCTGGATGAACTGACGCTGCTCGCCCTCGCCCGCCAGGATCACGCGCAGTTCGGGCCAGCGCCTGCGCAGCTGGTGAACGGATGCGATCAGCGGGTCCAGGGCCTGGCGCTGGTCGAGGCGCTGGAGGGTCCCGATCAGCGGGCCGCGGTGCCCGGCCAGTCCGAGCGGCGGCAGCGTGCGGCTGCGGGTCGCGAGGTCTCGCGCCGGGTCGCTGTCGACGGGCACGCCCGGGGCGATGACCTGCACGTCTTGGACGCGCACGCCGCTGGCGCTGAGTCCCGCCGCCACCCGGCTCGAGACGGCCACCCAGCGGTCCACGCCCAGGCGGCTCGGCAGCGCGGTCAGGCCCCGGCGGGACAGCCCCAGCAGGCCCGCTGGCGTGGGGCCCACGTGCCGGCGCGTGGCCACCCGCAGGGCGCGGCCGCCCAGGCTGGCCAGGGCGCTCAGGGCACGCGCACGCCGGTCGTGAGCGTGCAGCACGGGCACGCCGTACCGCGCCACGAAACCCCGCAGGGTGCGCGCCGCCGCCACGTCGCCCGGCCCGCGCATGAGCACCGGAAGGGTGCGCAGGCCGCCGGCCCGGGCCCGCAGATGCAACATGGACCCGGGCTGGCAGGCCACCGGCGCGCGGTCGCCGGCGGCGTCCATGGCCAGCGCCAGAGCCAGGCATTGATCGGCGGCCCCGCTCCAGCGGAGCGCGGTCGAGACATGCAGGACGTGGAGCGGGGCGGACACGATGCCCCCATGATGGAGCCTGCGGCGCCGCTGCTCAAGCTGGTGGGCGGGGTCTGCTAGAGTGCCGGTCCGCACCTGCTCCGGCGTCCACCGTGAAGATCCTGCACCTGTTCGCCAACTGGAAGTGGACCGGGCCCGCGGACCCGGCCCTGACCTGTGCGTCGTTGCAGTCCCGGGCGCACGAGGTGCTGTTCCTCAGCGGCGCCTCGCCCCAGGGCAAGCCCTCGGCCATCCTGCCGTTCGTGCAGGAGCGCGGCGTGCAGACGCTGGCGGACTTCCAGCTCAGCAAGCACGCGCGCTTCCGCGCCAACCGAGCGGACGTGGCCCGGCTGGTGGACCTGCTGCGCGAGCGTCGCCCCGACATCGTGCACTGCCACCTCGAGAACGATCACCGCGTGGCCTCCCTGGCCGTGCGCAAGACGGGCATCGGCACGCTGGTGCGCACGTCCTACGACATCTTCGGCCTGTCGGGCGGCTTCCGCACGCGGCGCGTGGTGGGGCGCGCCATGGACGGCCTGATCGTCACCGGCAGCCAGGCCTTCCAGAGCACGTTGGACACCTATGGCGGCAGCTCCAGCAGCGTGTCCGTGCGCGGCTACGCCGTGCCCATGACGCTGATCGAGAACGGCATCGACCTGGCGCGCTTCGACATCTCCAGGTACGACCGCGCGGCGGCGCGCGAGCGCCTGGGACTCAAGTCGGGCGACGTGGCCGTGGGCGTCGTGGCGCGGGTGCAGACCCACCGTCGCTTCGAGCTGCTGCTCGAGTGTGTGCGCCAGCTGGCGCCGCGCTGCCCGCGCCTGCGCCTGGTGGTCATCGGTCGCGGCACCAACATCGAGCGCCTGCTGCACGAGCCCGTGCGCGCCATGGGCCTGGGCGAGGTCGTGATCTCGCCCGGCTACCTGCCCGGCGACGAGTACGTGGCGGCCCTCGCGGGCCTGGACGCGAGCGTGTTCCTGGTGCCCGGCAGCGACGGCACCTGCCGCGCCCTGCGGGAGCAGATGGCCATGGGCCTGCCGCCGGTGGTGGGCCCCCGCCAGCCGTTGCCCGACATCGTCGAGGAGAACTCCTCGGGCCTGGTGGCCGACGAGACCGTCGAGGGCCTGACTCGCGGCCTGCAGCGCATGGTGGAGGACGCGGGTCTGCGCCAACGCCTGGGGGCCGGCGCGGCCAGCGCCGCGCGGCAGCGCTTTGACGTGGAGCGCCGCGTGGCCGACGTCGTGTCCTTCTACAGCATGGCCCTGGCCAGCGCCGCCGAGCGCCGCGCCCGCGGCTCACCCAGCGCCGACTGAGGTTCGCCAACACCCTGCGTCACGCGCCGGGTGCCAGCTGTCGGGGGCGGGGGGCCGATGCACCCCGCGCAGTGGATGCGCCGCGCCCATCCGTCCGTCGCTGGGTTGCGCCCGTCCGCCGCCGCGCCCCGTCCGCCGGCCCGCTCAGGTCGAGGAGCCGCGCTCCACCAGCGCCACAGCCCGGGCCTCGATGCCCTCGCCGCGACCCATGGGGCCCATGCCCTCGGCCGTCTTGCCCTTGATGTTCACCTTGTGCGGCTTGATGCCGAAGACCTCGGCCATGGAGGCGCGAATGGCCTCTTTGTGGGGAGCGATGCGCGGCGCCTCGCAGATCACCACCGAGTCGATGGCCAGGACCCGCGCGCCGGCCACGCTCAGCCGCCGCGAGACCTCCGCGCACATGTCGAGCGACGAGCGGCCGCGGTTGCTCTCGTCGGTGTTCGGGAAGATCGTGCCCAGGTCCTTCAGGCCCGCGGCGGACAGCACCGCGTCCATCACCGCGTGCAGCACGCAGTCGCCGTCGGAGTGCCCGGACATGTGCTTGTCGAAGGGGATCTCGATGCCGCCGAGGATGAGCGGTCCTCCGTCCACCAGGCGGTGGCTGTCCATGCTGATCCCGACGCCGACGTTTTCGGAGAGGCTCATGCTGTGTGTCCTTGGCTGCGATCGACGAGCAGGGCCCGGGCGAGGGCCAGGTCCTGCTCGGTGGTGATCTTGAAGTTGCGGCGTGATCCTTCCACGAAGCGTACGGGCAGGCAAGCCGCCTCGAACAGGGCGGCCTCGTCGGTGACGCTGCGCTCTTCGTGCTGCGCCTGGTCCAGCAGCTGCCCGAGGCGCGCGCGGTCGAAGGCCTGGGGCGTCTGGGCGGCCCACAGTTCGTGGCGCGGCACGGTGCCGGCAGAGCGCGTGGGGTCGTCCGGGTCGGCGCGCTTGATGGTATCGGCCACCGGGGTGGCCAGCAGCGCGCAGGCGCCGCGGGCGGCCTCGATCAGCTCGGGCAGGGCCTGCATGGGCACGAAGGGCCGCGCGGCGTCGTGTACCAGCACCACCGCCGGGGCCTGCTCGGGCAGGGCCGCCAGGCCCGCGGCCACGCTGTCCTGGCGCCGGGTGCCGCCGTCCACCAGGTGCACTTCGCGGGGCAGGCGCGCCAGCAGGGCGGTCAGTTGCTTGCGATCATCGCTGTGCCCCACCAGCACCACGGGGTCCAGGCCCTCCCAAGCCAGCAGCGTCGCCAGTGTGTGTTCCACCAGCGGTTTGCCGGCCACGGTCACCAGGGCCTTGTGCACGGACGCGCCCAGGCGGCTGCCGGTGCCTGCCGCCACCACGATCAGCGCGGCCAGCGGCGGTTGGGGGCTCTGTTCAGGGCACATGGGCGCGTATCATGCGCACATGATCGCCATGGGTGTCGACCCCGGATCGCGTCGTACGGGCTGGGGCGTGGTGCGCCAGGAGGGCTCGCGCATGTACCTGGTGGCGCTGGGTGTGATCCGCACGCCGGCAGCGGCGGGCCTGCCCGAGCGTCTGGCCCACTTGCACACCGCGCTGACGGACCTGCTGGAGCAGTACCGGCCCGAACTGCTGGGCATGGAGACCGTCTTCCACGGCCCCAACACGCGCTCGCTCGTGGTCCTGGGCCAGGCCCGCGGGGCCCTGCTGACGGCCGTGGGGCAGGCGGCCATCCCGGTCAGCGAGCTCACGCCGGCGGAGGTCAAGAAAGCGGTCACGGGCCGGGGCGGGGCCGCCAAGGAGCAGGTCAGCCACATGGTGGGGGCCATGCTGGGGGCCTCGGCCCTGGAGGCCGCCGCGGCCGAAGGTGCCGCCGGCCGCCTGGACGCCACCGATGCCCTGGCGGTGGCCCTGGCCAGCCTGCACCGACACCAGCTGCAACGTCAGCTCGGGGGCTGAGACTCGACGCGTGGGCCTGGCCTGATCCGGCTGCGCTTGGGTTGGCCTGCCCGGCTCGGCCTGCCCCGCCCAGCCTGCGTGGGCCTGCCACGCTCAGCTCGGCTTGGCGCAGGACCACGCGCTGCGGGCGCTTGGCATGGGACGCAACTCGACCCCGTGATGGGGGAGGAAAGTCATTCAGCCGAGGACTTTTCGGGAAAGGGGGAGGAGGGTTTTACGCGCGGGCTCGCGCAACCTCGGCTGAATGAACCAAAATGATGGGTCAGACTGCTTGGGAGCCACTCCTACGACGTCGCCGGGCAGAGCGAATGCCGGAAGGGTCATCCCGAAGACCAATCGACCATGAGACTAGCGCTGGGCCCGGTCTCTTGCACGCCATCTGTAGATTTTTTCCGACAGCGGAATTCGGGGTCGGGAGACAGCGGGCAGAGAGGGGGGGCAACAGGGGGCCTGTGGCCTCAGCGCGGGAGGGCGCTTGATGGGCCGCGCGGGCCTCCGCTATCCTCCCCGCCCTCGACGTGTGGCGGAGTAGCTCAGTTGGTTAGAGCAGCGGAATCATAATCCGCGTGTCGGGGGTTCGAATCCCTCCTCCGCTACCAGCGTCTTCCCGGCCGGGGGCAGCAGGCACTGGCACCCCACGGGCGCGCGTCGGGCTGGGGCGGGCCCGGGTCCTGGAGCGGCAGCGGTCCGCCGATACCATGTCGGCCATGCTGACCACCTGCCGACTGACCGCCTGTCTCTGCCTGGCCCTGGCCAACCCCCTGCTGGCCCAGGCCGCGGAGCACGACTCCGCGCTGTTGTACGAGGGCTTCGCGCACCTCGGCGACGACCCCACGCCCGAGTGGAGCGAGGCGCCGGAGCAGCCCCGCGCGGCGCCGTTGGTGATCCGCTTCGAGGCCGCGCGTAACGCTGACGAGCAGGTGCT
>QNBX01000094.1 GCA_003644265.1 Planctomycetota bacterium | reverse complement strand
TGACGGAGGCTGAAGTGACCAGATCGACCTGCTTGTCCGCCCTGGGCGGCATGGACGCACAGCGCCGCTCCCGCGCCGGGCTGCGTGTCGCCGGCGCGTTGCTGCTGACGCTGAGCGCGGCGGGCTGCAGCGCGAGCTGGTTCGTCGAGGACGCCGACGCCGAAGTCGCGCACGTGCTGGACCAGGCCGACAGCAAGGCCCTGGCCCACCGCGAGGGCTGGATCGAGCAGCCCGAGCAGCGTGCCGAAGAGGTCGAGCAGGGGCCCGGCGCAGAGGGCTCGGCGGAGACGGACGCAGGTGGCGCGGCAGCTGCGGACATCGCCGACGGCGCGGGCGCACCAGACGACGACGCGCCGGAGGACACGCCGCCGGACAAGACCCCGGCCCGGGTGCCGCTGACCGAGCTCACGCTTGAGAATTCGCTGGGCTCTGCCTTCAGCACCGCGCGCGAGTACATCACTCGCGAAGAGGACCTCTACCTCGCCGGCCTGGGACTGACGCTCACGCGCTTCAGCTTCGGCCCGCAGCTCGACAGCACCGTGAGCTACCTGTGGGGCAACAGCGAGGACGGCCCGTCCAGCCACGACGCACGGGCCGACTTCGGCGTGAGCCAGCTGTTGGCCACCGGCGGCACGTTCTCCGTGGCCACCGGATTGGGCACGCGGCGCGTGGGTGGGCCCCACTTGGGGGACCCCGACAAGGGCAAGAGCTGGGACAGCAACGTCGACTTCTCCCTCAGCCAGCCGCTGCTGCGCGGCGCCGGTTACGACGTGGCCTTCGAGGGCCTGACCCAGGCCGAGCGCAGCATCCTGTACGCGGTGCGCACGTTCGAGCTGTTCCGGCAGGATCACGCCATCTCGATCATCCAGCAATACTTCGACCTGATCAGCCAGCGCACGCAGCTCGAGAACACGCGCGGCAACTACAACGACGCCGTCTACGATCGCGACAAGACCGAGGCGCTGCGCAGGGTCGAGCGCTCCAAGGAGGAGGACCTGATCCTGGCCCGTCGTCGAGAGGTGGACTCGCGCAACGCGCTGCTGGTGGCGGAGAACGACTACGCCTTCGCGCTGGACACGTTCCGCGTGCGCCTGGGCCTGCCCGAGACCAACGAGGTGGTGATCGGAGACGAGTCGCCGCCCTTCGAGGCCGTGCGCCTGGACGCCGAATCGGCGGTCGACGTGGCGCTGCACAACCGCCTCGACCTGCTGACCGCGGCGGAGCAGGTCGAGGACTCGCAGCGCCAGGTGAACGTCGCGCGCAACGGGCTGCTGCCGGACGTCAACCTCGACCTGGGCTACGGTCTGGACGGAGATGGAGGCACCTTCGGATCGGCCACGCCGCCCGAGGACTACCGCGCCACGGCGGCCCTGACCATCGACATCCCGCTGCAGCGCCTGCCCGAACGCAACACGTACCGCGCCACGCTGATCGCCTACCAGCGGGCGCAGCGGGACTACGAGCTGCTGCTGGCCAACACCGAGCGCGACGTGCGCGACGCCCTGCGGAGCCTCGACCAGCTCGAGGAGCAGATCGAGCTGGCCGAGCAGCAGATCCGGCAGGACGAGAAGGCCGTGGTGCTGACCCTGATCCGCTTCGAGTCCGGCGACTCCGAGGCGCGAGACCTGCTGGAGTCGCGGCAGTCCCTGGTGGACGCGCGCAACGCCTTGATCCAGGTGCAGGTCAATCACTTCATCGCCCGCTTGCTGCTCTATCGCAACCTGGGCCTGCTGTTCATTGATGAGTCAGGGAGCTGGCGAGCATGAAGCGCACCGTGATCGTGTTGGGCCTGCTGGGGTTGGCGGCGGCCGCGTACAGCTGGGCTCCCGGTCTGCTCGATGCCTCCGAGAGCGGGCCGGGCATCCCCGCCGACGGGCTGTTCGCTGCGCGCCGCGGCACGCTGGTGGTGACGCTCACCGAGAACGGCACGCTGATGGCCAAGGAGTCGCGCCCGGTGAACTCCGAGCTGCGCGGTTCCACCAAGATCCTGTACCTGATCGAGGAGGGGCAGCAGGTAGAGGAGGGTGAGGTGGTCTGCCGGCTCGACTCCACCAAGCAGGAAGATGATCTGGAGCAGCGCGAGATGGACATGCTCCAGGCCCAGGCTGACCTGGAGACGGCGCAGACCAACCTCGAGATTCAGGAGGTCGACAACCTGGCCGCCATCGAGAAGGCCTCCAACCAGCGTGAGAAGGCCGTCAAGGAGCTGGAGCGCTACCAGGAAGGCGACGCTCCCAAGGCGCGCCGCGCCTTGCTGGTGGCCATCAGCGAGGCCGAGACCAACCAGAACCGCGCCAAGCGCAAGCACACCGACAGCCAGACGCTGCTTGAGCAGGAGTTCATCACGTCCTTGGAGGCCGAGGACGACGAGATCGCGTGGCGGCGTAGCGAGGTGCAGCTTGAGAGCGCGCGCAAGGATCTGACCCTGTTCGAGAAGTACACCCTGCCCATGACGGTCAAGGAGCGCGAGGTGGCGGTGTCCGACGGCGAGCGCGAGGTGGAGACGGCCACCAAGCGCGCCACCAACTCAATCCGGCAGCGCGAGGTGGCGGTGCAGCAGCACCAGTCGCGCCTCGACAAGCTCGATAAACAGAAGCAGGAGCTGACCGAGGACATCGCCAAGATGGAGCTGCGCGCGCCTAGCCCGGGCATCGTCATCTACGGCGACCCGCAGCAGATGTGGCGCTCGAGCGAGATCCGTGTGGGCGAGGAGATCTGGGGCAGCACGACCATCATCACCATCCCCGATCTGCGCGTCATGCAGGTCAAGCTGCGCGTCCACGAGGCCGACATCAGCAAGGTCAACGTGGGCCTGGTCGCCAAGGTCAGCATGGACACCTACCCGGGCCTGGTGCTCGACGGCACGGTGACCAAGATCGCGGGCATCGCCACGGGCGACAACCGTTGGGACCGCAACCCCGAGGTGCGCAAGTTCGACGTCGAGGTCACGCTGGAGAGCGAGGGCCTCGAGCTCGAGCTCCGGCCCGGCGTGAGCGCCAAGGCCGAGGTCTTCATCGAGCAGAAAGACGATGTGCTGCACGTGCCGATCCAGTGCGTGTTCCTGGAGGAGGGCCGGCACCTGGCTTACGTCGTGAACGGCGGCGGCCAGCCCCACGCGGTGGAGGTCACGCCGGGGATCAGCAACGAGAACTGGCTCGAGATCAGCGCCGGTTTGCATGCAGGCGATCAGGTGCTGCTCTACAACCCCAAGCTGGCGGGCAGCGGCGACGACGACGAGCAGCGCGCCGAGCCGGGCGGGGGCGGCGGCGCGGACAGCTCCGACGACGCCGCCGGCGAGTCCGGGTCCCCGACCCCCGGTACGGGCGGCGACGGCGCCGCCACGGTCGGTTGAAACCCGCGCCCCACAGCCAGCCGGGTGACCAGCCCTCGAGCGCCCCACGCCCGGTGCTCGAGCTGGAGTCGGTCTACAAGACCTACGGCCAGGCCGACGCCGCCGTCAACGTGCTCAAGGGCATCGACCTGCGCGTGGATGAGGGCGAGTACGTGGCCATCATCGGCCCGTCGGGCTCGGGCAAGTCGACCATCCTCAACATCCTCGGCTGCCTGGACCGGCCCTCGCGCGGCGCCTGCAAGATCGCCGGGGAGGACGTGGCTGCGATGGACGATCGCAGCCTCTCTCGCATCCGCAACACGCGCATCGGTTTCATCTTCCAGAGCTTCCACCTGGTCTCGCACCTGACCGTACTGGAGAACGTCGAGCTGCCGCTGTTCTATGCGCGCATGGGCCGCGCCGAGCGTCACGCCCGCTGCCGCGAGCTGCTCGACAGGGTGGGTCTCAGCCACCGGCTCTCACACATCCCCAACCAGCTCTCGGGCGGCGAGCGCCAGCGCGTGGCCGTGGCGCGCGCGCTCTCCAACAACCCGGCCCTGGTGCTGGCTGACGAGCCCACCGGCAACCTCGACTCCAGCACCTCGGCGGAGATCATGGAGCTGCTGTACGAGCTGCACGACGCCGGCCGCACCATCGTGGTGATCACGCACGACCCGGAGATCGCGGCGCGCGCTCCCCGTCGCGTGATGTTGCGCGACGGGCTGGTCGAGTCGGATGTGCGCAGGGGCGACGCGCGCGACGGCGAGAGCGCGCCATGACCTACCTCATCGAGCTGGTGGCCGAGGCCCTGCGCAACCTCTCGCGCCACACCCTGCGCAGCTTCCTGACGGCGCTGGGCATCATCTTCGGCGTGGCCAGCGTGATGGTCATGATCAGCACGGGCGAGGGTGCCAAGCAGGCCATCCTGCAGCAGATCAGTCAGCTCGGCATCCGCAACATCATCGTCAACGCGCGCAAGCCACCGGTGGAGGTCGACGTGCAGGAGGCCAGCGAGGGCCGCGTGCTGCACTACGGCCTGACCCTGCGCGACACCGACCAGATCCTGTCCACCGTGCCCGGCGTCGAGCAGGTGCTGCCGGTGCACGACGTGGAGCGCTTCCTCTGGTTCAAGAGCCGCCGGCTGGAGGCCAAGGTGCGCGGCGTCACGGCCGACTACTTCCCGCGCCTGACGCTCGAGCCCTTCATCGGACGCACGCTGTCTGTGCTCGACGGCAGTCAACGCCAGCGCGTGGCCGTGATCCGTCAGCGCCTGCTGGAGGATGCGCATTACCTGGGCGACCCGCTCAAGCTCGACCTCAAGATCGGCCGGGACTACTACCGCGTGGTGGGCGTGCTGCCCGAGATCGAGTTCCAGAGCCCCAACCGCTCCAGCCTGGGCATCGACGACCGCACCCAGGAGATCTACGTGCCGTACGAGACGGCCGTCGAGCGCTTCGGCCTGACCGACAGCAAGCAGCGCGCCGGGTCCTCCGAGCGCACCAAGGTGGAGCTGCACCAGATGCTGGTGGTGATCGAGGACGAGAGCCGCGTGCTCAGCGCCGCCCGCGCCGTGAAGACCATCCTGGAGTCGTTCCACGAGAAGAAGGATTACGAGGTCATCGTGCCGCTGGAGCTGCTGGAGTCCCGTCAGCGCACCCAGAAGGTGTTCAACATCGTGCTGCCGATCATCGCGGGTATCTCGCTGCTGGTGGGCGGCATCGGCATCCTCAACATCATGTTGGCGTCCATCACGGAGCGGACCCAGGAGATCGGCATCCGCCGGGCCCTGGGGGCGACGGGCGGCGACATCACCTCGCAGTTCCTGGTGGAGACGGTGACGCTCTCGGTCATCGGGGGCCTGCTGGGCGTGGCGCTGGGCATGCTGGGTGTGTATCTGGTGCGCACCTTCACCGAATGGGACGCGATCGTCACCACCTGGTCGGTGGCCCTGTCCCTGGGGATCAGCTGTCTCACGGGTGTGGCCTTCGGCATCTACCCGGCCCGCCGCGCGGCGGCCATGGACCCCATCGAAGCCCTGCGTCACGAGTAGCCAGTCCTGAGCGGCGCGATCAGCCTGGATCCGGGAGCAGCGTCGCGCCGGCGCGACGGGGCAAGGCGCATATCCGTGCCATTTACCCACATAATAAAACGACGTTGCGGGTGTGAACTCGTTTGGCCAGGGCGGCGCTGGGTGTCGTTCCTGCCGCGCTCCTGGCCCGCATGGCGTCCAGGGCCTGAGGTCCGCCAGGGGCGCTGACGCCCGCAGGGGGGGGGCGAGGTGCGGCCAAACGTGGGCGTGATCGCGTTGAGATCGGCAGCCGTGGCGACGGATGGCATGGCTCTCAGCGGGTTGCAGCCAGACTCGCTATCATTTATTGCCTGCCTCGTCCGTCCCCTGCTGTCGGTCGTTCCAGCCCAGAGTCCGCCTCGCCCGAGTGTGCGCCTGATGATCCGAGTCCAAACCGATTCCGCATCCCGTCCTGAGCGCCAGCGCGTGCGTTTGGGCGCCCTCGCCCTCGCCCTGCTGGCGCCGCTGCTCATGACCGCGTGTGGCGGCGGCGGCAGCAGCGGCGGTGGTGGTGGCGGCGGTGGCGGGGGCACAGCAGCCAACTCCGTGACGTTCCTCGGCTTCAGCTTCATCGGCAGCGGAGGCGTCGAGACCACCACGCCTCCCGTCGAGGACCTGAGCGCGTTCCCGCCGTCGGTCGGTGCGCCCCTGAATCTGACCGTCGCCTTCCATTTCGATGGCGTTCCCGCCGGCCCCTTCACCCAGGCCAGCTTGCCGGTCTACACCACCAAGGAGGACATCACCCCGGCCGCGGGGCTGCCTCCGGGCGTCAACACCGTGCCCGCCAAGGGCACCTACCACCTCGTCGTTCAGGAGCCGCCCCCGGGCGCTGATGCGGAGGGCAGTTACAGGGTCGACTTCCGGCCCTTCGTGCCCACCGAGCCGCTCCAGGTGAACCTGAGCGCGCCCGCCAACGCGGTGCCCGGGCTGCTGCCCAGCACGACCTACACCGCGGAGGTGAGCACCAAGCCAGAGAGCAAGCTGACCAACCTCAAGGGTGGCGGCGGAGAGGTGGCCTTCGGCACCACCACCAACCCCGCCGCGTACTATCCCTCCGACTCAGGCGCGGCCGGGGCGCCGCAGGTGCTGCTGAGCGTGCCCGAGGATGGCGCGCTCGACTTCTTTCCGAACACCTTCGCCCTGCGCGCGCTGGACAGCACGGAGGACACGTTTCCGCCCGGGCCGTCCGATTTCGTGCTGAGCTACGACCGCCCCGTGCTGCCCGTCAGCGAGAACCTGCAGGGCCGCGACCTCGACGGTGATGGCGCGGTCGACTCCGTCTTCAGCCTCTGGGCCCGCGCCACGTCCTTGCTGGTGGGGCACACGGTCCCGGAGGACATCCTGTTCTCGGGGCACGGCCCCTTCCCGGCCCTCTCGACCCTGGCGCCGGGCATGGGCAGTTCCTCAACCGGTGACGACATCCTGCTGTTTGGCGGTGATGGCGTCATCCTGCCCGAGTCGGACGCCATGCCGTCGGTGCCCACCGCCCTGGCCAGTGGCCGCGACGCGGGGCTGCTGTTCCTGGTCTACGCCCGGGACGGCGAGACGGATCTGTTCACCATGGGCGACAACTTCCTCGGGCAGGCCCTGCCTGGGGTGGCCGCCATCGCCGTGGAGGAGCCCGGGGGTCCGCCGGCCGTGCTCGACTCCGGCCTGGATGACCTGGTGGGCCTGGTGCAGCTCCTGGATGGCCGTCTGGTGGGCTTCGATCATGGTCTGCACCGGATCGTGGAGCTGTTGCCTGAGTTCACGCGCAAGCCCGCGACGCCCCAGGGCAACCAGCCCGGACCCCCGGTCCTCACGGATCTGGTCACCGCGGCCGACGAGGCGGGCAGCGATCTGTTCCTCGGGGAGGAGTGGCCCGTGGGTGTCGAGGTGCTCGACCTGGCCCAGGCACCCTCCGGCGACCTGCTGGCCCTGACCCGCAGCGTCCCCGGCTCCCTGCCTTCGCTGGTGACCGTCACCTCCATCGATCCCGACGTCGACGGCCAGTTCGAGGACGGCGAGGGCGCCATGGGCGACGAGCTGTTCATGCTCTCCCACGAGTACGTCGCCATCGAGTTCCTGGCAGAGCGCGAGCTCGCCGCGTTGAACCGCACGCTCGACAGCATCGACCGGGTCTCGCTCGACTCCGGGTTCCTGGAGGTCTACGTGCCGGACGTGGCGTCGTTCGGCGTGGCATCGCCCGCGCCCGACGGGCTCTCGCCCGCCTACACGCTGGCCTTCGGTCGCATGGAGCTGGACCTCGATGTGGCCCTGCTGTCCAACACGGAGGCCGGCGCCGTTGTGCGGCTGAGTCCCGTGGGAGTGCTGCCCATCGGCGCCGAGCTGACGCTCATGCAGCGCAACACGTTCACGTCCCTGGCTGGCTTCAGCGAGGTCAACTCGGACCCGGCGAAGCCCAAGACGACCCTGGGTGCCGTGGAAGTGCTGGAGCTGGAGACGGCCTCCCCGCTGGCTGGAACGGATGTCGATGTCGACGACGTGTACAGCGAGGAGTTCATCGATCAGGTCTTCCGCGACCCTCAGCCGGTGTCCACCAGCCCGCTTGCTGAGTGGGCCGAAGTGCAGCAGGGCAGCTCCCTCGGTTCGGACTCGCTGCGTGCCACCGCGGCCGTCTCCGAGACGGCCATGCTGGGCGACTTCTCGCCAACCAAGATGGACGGTTTCGTGCCGGCCGATGCCTGGGTCCGCACCGTGCCGTCCTGGTCCGGCGGGCAGGAGCCTGAGAAGCACCCCGAGTTTGTGCTCGACATGGCGCGGGCCAACTATCGCGTCGTCTTGCTCGACACCGACACGCAGAACTTCCCACTGTCCGGGGGCTTCACGCCGGGCGTGAACCAGCCGGTCACGGTCTTCGGTGGGCACTTCGTGTTCCGGGACTTCATCATCCCGGAGGGCGTGCACGTCATCGTGCGCGGCAGCAACCCGCTGCGCATCACGGCCACCGGCCGGGTCGAGATCAACGGCATGCTGGACGTGCGCGGCACCGACGGGCTCAGCGACGACACCTTCGACTCGGGCTTCCTGGCGGTTCCCGGCGGCGTCCCCGGGCCGGGTGGTGGCCGTGGCGGCGACAGCCACCCCACACGCTTTGACCCCAGCGGGAGCGGAGGCATCGACCAGTTCGTCACGCCGGAGACCGGTGAGCATGGCTGGGGCCCGACATTGGATGCGGCGGGCCAGGTCAAGATCCAGCAGATCGGCGGGCGCGGTGGCCTCTGCACCGTGGGCTACCACCCCGATCCTTTGGGCTATCCGAGCGTCGGCTTGCAGGCCTCAGGCAACGGGAACGTGCCCAACAACGAGCGTCACCGGCCGCCCGGGGGCGGTGGAGGGTCCTTCTACCAGCGCGGCGCCCCGTCGCATGAGGGCACGGGTTCGTACCTCGTGCAGAGCGAGAGCACCTGGTTCCCGTTCACCAAGTGCCCCACCAACGACAAGCAGAATGACGCGCTCTACGGCAACGACGAGAACATCGCCGCGGGTGTGCCTCAGGCTCACCGTCTCCAGTGCGTCTACATGCTGGGAGACCTGGACGACCCCGTTCGCAAGCAGCCGGGCGCCCAGCCTGGTCAGCTCGTCTTCACCGACAGCGACCCCGAGAATGACTACGTCGGGGAGGGCGGTGAGATCGGCGTGCTCATCGGTGGGCAAGGCGGCGGCGGAGGCGGCAGCCGCATCGACTCGATCGACCATGCGCTGTGGTCAAGTCGCACCGATGTCCCCGCCAACAACCTCGGCTTGCCGCTGGTGGTGCCCGTTGCGCCCCCGTACTACCCGATCCTCAATGCGGGCAGCGTGTTCTTCTCTCCCACACTGTTCGACGGCAAGGGTGGTGCGGGCGGCGGCGGCGGAGGCTCGGCGCAGATCCGTAGCTTCGGTGACATCGTCATTGGCAAGACGGGGCACATCGACGCCCGCGGTGGCCACGGCGGCGGCGGCGAGGTGGTGCAGAACAGCAACGTGGGCGGCGGTGGTGGTGGGGGTAGCGGTGGCGCCATCTTGCTTCAGGCGGCCGGCACCATCACGGTCGACGCCAACATCGGTCACCAGGACTCCAGTTATACGGACGCGAGCAACTTGGAAGGCGCGTCGCTGGAAGTCTCCGGCGGCTTCGGCCGCGAGTCGCAGACCGACACACCGACCCAGAACTTCGTCTTCCAGCGGTACACCTACGACTTCACCCGCAGCGACGGCGGACAGGGTGGATTCGGCCTGATTCAGCTCCAGGCTGGTTCCGGGGCGGGCGCGGTCCACATCAGTGACGGCGCCTTCTTGTTCGCCAAGGTGCGCACGGTCCAGAAGCAGGGCACGTGGACGGGGGATTCAGGCAACAAGCAGGCTGAGCATCCGGACTGGCCCGGCGGCGGCCCCAAGAAGCTGCGCTACATCGAGATGCTGCATTACCGCTACTACAAGCACGACGTCGAGAAAGACTACTACCAGGTGCTCAACGGCAGCTTCCCGCCCATCATCCCGAGCCTCGATGGGGACAACGGCCCGTACCCCGGCAACACCTGGCCCCTGGGCACCGCCAAGACCTGGGGCGACACGCTGACCGTCGCCAACGACTACAGCCAGGGCGTGCGCGTGGTGGCCGATCCGACGCCCGACCAGATGATGGAGTCGTATTTTGGGTACGACGATCAGCTCGAGGAGATCGAGGACGAGGACGGCGTGCCCGGCGTACTCTTCGATGCCAGCGATGAGATTCCGCTGTCCATCTACCTGGTTGAGCCGGACGGCACGCCGTTCCTGGCGCAGGCCGAAGGTGCCGAGCAGGCCTTCGAGCCCACCAACATCATCGACCGGCTGCCGGTGGTGCCCCTGCACCGCACGCCGCCGCCCATTGGGACCCGCAGCGTCGGCCGCTCCAAGTGGCTCGACTTCAGCGGCGCCATGTTGCGGCCGCGTTCGGGCTCAGGGCGCACTCCGCCATTCTTCGAGGCCTTCCACGGCACCTACAACGACGGAGTGGGTGCGGTGCCTAGCGGCTTCGAGGGCCTGGTGGGCGTGGGTGCGCCAGTCGATCTCACCACCCCGGCCCACTACGTCCTGTCGGCCGGTTTCTCGGACCCTGGGCTGTTCGGTGGGGGCAATGTGGGCAGCGGCTCGCCGCCGAACCCGCCCTTCAACGACATCAAGGTCGACGCGCCGGACGAGGGTGTGGCCCGGGATGACGTGATCACGGACAACGCCGTGGTGTCGGTGCGCTTCCAGGGGGCCTATCCGGTGCGACCCGGTAGCCACGTGCCGGATAACAGCAGCCTGACGTTGTGGGTGACGGATCTGACCGTGCTGGATGGGTACCCGCTGGTGCGGTACCAGGTGGAGTTCGACCTGGGGGTTGATACGGAGGAGTTTCCGTTCGGGGTGGATGCGTTGCGGCCGGCGGTGGATTATTTGCGGGTGCGGGCGGGCTATTAACGCGCTGCAGCGGGCGAGGCGGGGCCTCGCCGCTGAGCTGGGCTTGGGCGCGCGGGGGCGCCCAAGCTGGGGCTGCAGCGGGCGAGCTGGGGCTCGGGCCGCTGAGCCCCGGGGCTGAGGGTTCTGGGTGGGGTGAGGCTGAGCACGAGCCAGAGTGAGGGACTTGTGGGCGGGGCTGTCGGGCATGGGGGTTGGGCGGGGGCGGGCGCGGACTTGCGCGGACGGGGGGCTGGTCGTGGGGGGCGGTATTGCGGGATGTGGCGCTGGGGAGGCACGATGCGGGGACACACTTTGGGAGTTTGATATGGCGTCTGCGGTGACCCGGTGGCCTAGCGACCTTGAGATTGCGAAGGCTGCGACGCTGCTGCCGATGGCTGATGTGGCGGCGAAGTTGGGACTGACCACGGACGACCTGGAGCCGTACGGGCACACCAAGGCCAAGTTGCGGCTCGACAGCCCGCGCATCAGCGACAAGCAGGAGACGGGCAAGCTGATTCTGGTGACGGCCATCAACCCGACCTCGGCGGGTGAGGGCAAGACCACCACGACGGTGGGGCTGGGCGACGCGCTCAACCGGATCGGGCACAAGACCACCATCTGTTTGCGTGAGCCGTCGCTGGGCCCGTGCTTTGGCATGAAGGGTGGCGCGGCCGGCGGTGGGCGCGCGCAGGTGGTGCCGATGGAGGACATCAACCTCCACTTCACGGGCGACTTCCACGCGATCGGGTTGGCGCACAACTTGCTTTCCGCGGTGCTCGACAACCACATGCACCACGGCAACGAGCTGGGGATCGATCCGCGGCGGGTGGTCTGGCGGCGGGTGGTCGACCTCAATGAGCGCGCGCTGCGCAACATCATCTGCGGGCTGGGTGGCCCCATGAACTCGGTGCCGCGTGAGTCGGGCTTCGACATCACGGTGGCGTCGGAGGTCATGGCGTGCTTCTGCCTGGCGGAGTCGCTGCACGACCTGCGCGAACGGCTGGGCGCGATCCTGGTGGGCAAGACGTACGACCGCAAGTGGGTCACGGCGGCGGATCTCAAGGTGCACGGGGCCATGACGGCGCTGCTGCGGGATGCGTTTCAGCCGAACCTGGTGCAGACGCTGGAGGGCAACCCGGCGCTGGTGCACGGCGGTCCGTTTGCCAACATCGCGCATGGCTGCAACAGCGTGATGGCGACGCGCACGGCGCTGAAGCTGTCGGACATCGTGGTGACCGAGGCGGGCTTCGGCGCCGACCTGGGCGCGGAGAAGTTCCTCAACATCAAGTGCCGCAAGGCGGGGCTGCGGCCCGACGCGGTGGTCATCGTGGCCACCATCCGGGCGCTCAAGCTGCAGGGCGGCGCCAAGCCCAAGGAGCTGGGTCAGCGTCAGGACAAGACGCTGGAGCGCGGCCTGAGCAACCTCGCCAAGCACATCGACTCGATCCAGCAGTTCGGGTTGCCGGCGGTGGTGGCCATCAACGCGTTCGTGACGGATCTCGACGAGGAGCTCGAGCTGGTGCGCGCGGGGGTGGAGGCCATGGGCGCGACGGCTGTGCGTGCGGACCACTGGGCCAAGGGGGGCGAGGGCGCCGAGGATCTCGCTCGCGCGGTGGTTGAGCTACTCGACAGCGGCAAGGCCGACTTCCGCTTTCTCTACCCGGACGACATCCCGTTGATCGACAAGGTGCGCACCATCTGCCAGCGCATCTACGGCGCGGACGACATCAGCGCGGACACCAAGCTACGCCGGCAGCTGGCCAAGCTGGACGAGGACTGGGGGCACCTGCCGATCTGCATGGCCAAGACCCAGAACTCGCTCTCCACCGACCCCAAGCTGATGGGGCGTCCCGAGGGCTTCAAGGTGCCGCTGCGTGAGGTCAAGGTCTGCGCGGGCGCGGGTTTCGTGCTGGTGCTGACGGGCAACATCCTGACCATGCCGGGCCTGCCCAAGGTGCCCGCGGCGGAGGCCATCGACGTGGACGAGAACGGCGAGATCGTGGGGCTGTTCTAGGTTGCGCATGAGCCCGCGTCCTCACGTCATGGGCGCCACCCTCCTGCGCATGAGCCCCGCTCGTTCGTGTCGCGGGGCTACGATCGGTGCATGAGCCCCGTTCATCCGTCTCCAAACCCGCCGCCGCCGTGCAACTGCCCGCACTGTGGAGCGGACGTGCCCGTCCGCGCGCTGGCCTGCCCGGAGTGCGGGGCGGACGCCGAGGCCGGTTGGTCCGATGAGCCGAGCTGGGCCGGCGCCCTGCCCGCTGGCTACAGCGAGGACGACGATTTTGACGAGGAGGCCTATCAGGAGTTCCTGCGGCGCGAGGGGCTCTCCGAGGACGAACGGACGTCTCGAGCTGGGCAACAGCGTCGGGGCAGCGTCTTTGTGGCCCTGCTGCTGGTGATCTGCGGCTTGCTGTGGTTGGCGTCGCGTTGAGGCCGGAGTTGACCGTTCGAGTGCTCTCCCCGTAGGCTCGCGTACAGATGCAGATGCTCTCCATCACCCGCCGCGTGGCCTTGCTGTTGGCGCTCTTGCCGCAGCTTGTGGTGTTGGGCCTGGGCCACGGCGTGGTGATCTGCATGACCGCCGACGGCCACATGGAAGTGGAGGTCGCATCCAGCGGTTGCTGTGCGGAGTCCCCCGTCGTGGCCATGGCTGCTGGGACTGCTGGGCTGATTGGGCCTGCAGGTAGCGCGCAGCAGAGCGACGCCGACTGCGGCTCGTGCTCCGACTTCGGCATCGTGCTGGACCCGCGCCCCTGCCGCGGCTCAGGCGTCGGCACGTCGCTGCTGTCGTCGGATCTGGCCAACGCGCCCCCGTCCCCGAGTGTCGCGTTGGACGACGCGGTGGACTCTGCTGCATGTGCTGTCGCGCACGGGTCGCGTGGCGGCGTGACGCCCCTGCACCTGGAACACCTGCGCAGCATCCAGCTGAGCTGCTAGGGCGCCCTCTCCCCGCGTGCGGGTGACCCCTCGGTCGCCCGCGGAACTTGTTTGGCGGCGACGGCAGAGGCCGGCGCCCCGGTCCCTCGCGGAGAGGTGCCTCCATGGCCCGATCCAATGGCTGTGCGCGCTCGCGCACGGAACACACACGACGTCTGGCGGTTCGACGGCTCGCCAGCTTGACCTTGCTGCTCGCGCATGCGCTGGTGGGCTGCGCGACCTACGAGTACGAGGCTGCGCCTGCCGACACGCGGCAGCTGCTCGCGGCGCTTGAGGCGCGGCACTGGCACCCGGTGCCCGGGGCGCGGCGCGCGGGTGCCGAGGGCCTCAGCGGCGCCGACGGTGTGGAGTCGGCGGGCGCTGATGGATTGGTCCCGGAGCAGTTGGCTGCGTTCGCGGTCACGCACAACCCCTCGCTGATCGCGCTGCGCCGCCAGGTCGGCGTGGCTCAGGCGTTGCTGCGCACGGCAGGCCTGCTGAGCGATCCTCAGATCGGCTGGGACGCCATGGACGCCATCGCCTCCCAGGCGCTGGACGGGACGCACTCCACGCTCGATGCCGTGTCGGGCCTGGGCTTCTCGATCACCCTGCCGCGTCCCGGTGAGCTCGAGGCTCGCGAGGGCGCCGCGCGCTGGCGCGTGGAGCAGGCGCGCTTTGACGTCGCGCGAGTGGAGTGGGCCGTTGTGCGCGAGGTCTACGTGGCCTGCGAGGACGTGCTCGAGGCGCGGCGGCTGCTCGAACAGAACCAGGACATCATGGAGGTCGCCGGGACGACGCGGGACTACTTCGAGCGCGCGCAGTCGGCCGGGGCCGCCACCGCCATCCAGGCCAACCTGGCGGCAGGTGACCTGCTCACCATCCGCGCGCAGCGTGTCCACCTGGAGGCCCGCTCGCGCGCGACGCGGCAGGCGCTCAACGCGCTGTTGGGCCTGCCACCGGCGACGGAGTTGCAGGTGGTCGCCGCGCCGCAACCCAGGCAGGCGCTGGCCTTCGGCGAGGGGCCGGGCGTGGCATCCGGCGACGGATCCCCAGCGGCGCTGGATGCGCTGGTGGAGCGCGCCCTCACGCTGCGACCTGGGCTCGCGGCGTTGCAGGCGGCCTACCTGGCGGCTGAGGAGGACCTGCGCCTCGAAGTCGCCCTGCAGTCCCCGCAGTTTGCGGTGGGCACCGGAATCTGGATCACGCCCGGCTTCTTCTCGGACTTCAACCGCTGGCAGGTGGAGCTGGCCATGGCCCGTCGTGACGCGCTGCGGGGGCAGCTGGAGGCCCGCGTGCACGACCTGCGCAGGGAGCTGCATGACGCGTCCGCCGCGCGCCAGGAGGCCCTGCGGGAGCTGCACTTCCTGGAGGCCGAGCTGCTGCCGAACGCCGAGGAGAGCCTGCGCCTCGCGGGCCAGGCCTTCGATGCGGGCGAGGTCACGCTGCTTGAGATTCTGTCCCTGCAGCGTGCGTTGGCCGATGGGCGCACGCGCACGACGGAGTCCTACGCGGAGCTCCAACGCAGGCAGTGGCGACTGCTGTCCGCCAGCGGCGAGCTGTTGCCACGCTCGCGCCGGGATCTCGAGCACGAGAGCGCCAGCACACACGACGACGACCACGCAGAGAGGCCTGCTCGATGACGAACCTTGACCGCAGTTCATGGACCGGCCCGTTGCTGTGTGTGCTGACGCTGCTTGCGCTCGCGTGCTCCGATCAGGGCGCGCACGATGCGGCTGGCGCGGGTGCCGCCGCTGACGCCACTGAGCCGGCGGCCCACGCCGATGAGGCAGATCACGCCGACGAGGCAGATCACGCCGACGAGGCAGATCACGCCGACGAGGCAGATCACGCCGAACACACCGTGGAGCTGACGCCGGCTCAGCTGGAGACCGCGGGCATCGCGGTGCAGACGGCGGCGTCGGGGCTGCTCTCGCGCCGGCTCAGCTTGCCGGCGGTGGTGGCCGCGAACGCCGACGCCGTGACGCACGTCAATCCCAAGGCGCCGGGGCTGGTGCGCTCGATCCACAAGCGCCTCGGCGACGTGGTCAAGCAGGGCGAGCTGCTGTGCGTGATCGACTCGGCCGACCTGGGCCAGGCGGTGGCGACGTTCCTGCGTGCCCAGGCGCTGGTGGAGGCGGCAGAGATCACGCTCGGGCGCGAGTCGGCGCTCTTCGATCAGCGCTTGCACACGGCCAAGCTGTCCCTCGACGGGGCGGTCGCCATCAACCGGCGCATCCACGAGCGCGAGCAGGAGCTGCAAGAGCAGGGCGTCTCCACCATCCGCCCGCTGCTGGAGGCCGAGAAGCTGCTGCAGCTCTCGGAGCTCGAGCGCGATCTCAAGCTGACCGACCTGGCCGCCGAGCGCGACGCGCGCGTACTGGCGCTCGAGGTGCAGCTGGTCGAGCGGCGGATCGATCTGGACGCCGCGCGTAACGGGCTGCTGGCGCGCGGGTTTCTGCCCGCGCTGCTCGACGAGCTGTCGCCCGGCTCTCCACTGGTGGCCGGCAGCTACGAGATGCGCGCGCCGCGCGGTGGCATCGTCGCGGGTCGGCACATCACCACGGGCGAGTTCGTGGACGCCGAGACCAAGCTCTACACCCTGGAAGACCTGTCGCAGGTCTGGATCCTGGCCTCGGCCTTCGAGCAGCAGATCCCGTCGCTGCGCACCGGACAGACCGGCCTGATCCAGCTTGACGCGTTTCCGGGGCGCAGCTTCGAGGGCCAGGTGACGCTGGTGGGCTACGAGGTCGACCGCATGAGCCGCTCACTGAGCGTGCGCCTGGTGCTGGACAACGCGCGCCTGGCGGACTGGGCTGAGGACTTTCCGCTGCGGCCGGGCATGTTCGGTCGCGTCGAGCTGGTGCTTGGCAGCGTCGAGGCGCGGGTCGTGCTGCCCGAGAGCGCCGTGGTGCACGAGGCCGCGGGCGACTGCGTCTTCGTGCGCACCGCGCCCGGCGTCTTCGAGCGCCGCGTCGTGCAGCTCGGCCCGCCGGCCGGCGAGCTGATCGAGGTGCGCGCAGGGCTCGAGCCCGGCGAGCTCGTCGCCGTCTCCGGCACGTTCGAGCTCAAGTCGGCCTTCCGCCGGGGTGAGCTCGGCGGCGGCCACGGCCACTGAGCGGAAGCGGACACATGATCAAACGCATCATTGACGCCTCGCTCGACAACCGCCTGCTGGTGCTGGTGCTGTGGTTGCTGGTGGTCGTGCTGGGTGTGCGCTCCATGGGCGCGCTGCCCGTGGACGCGGTGCCCGACGTGACCAACGTGCAGGTGCAGATCCTGACCAACAGCCCCGGCCTGGCGCCCCAGGAGGTGGAGTCGTTCATCACCTTCCCGGTCGAGTCCGCCATGAGCGGGCTGCCCAAGGTGGAGGAGATCCGCTCGGTCAGCAAGTTCGGGCTGTCGGTGGTGACGGTCGTGTTCGACGAGGGCACGGACATCTACTGGGCGCGCCAACTCATCGGCGAGCGCCTGATGGCGGCGCGCGCGACCATCCCCCAGGGCTACGGCGAGCCCGAGCTGGGCCCCATCTCCACCGGCCTGGGCGAGATCTACCAGTTCGAGCTGCAGAGCGAGACGCACTCGCCCATGGAGCTGCGCACGCTGCTGGACTGGGTCGTCAACTACCAGCTGCGCTCGGTGCCCGGTGTGGTCGAGGTGAACGCCTTCGGCGGCGAGCTCAAGACCTATCAGGTGACGCTCGACCCGGCCAAGCTCACGTCCCACGGCATCTCGGTGGGGCAGGTGTTCGAGGCCATCGAGGGCAACAACCGCAACGTGGGCGGCGGCTACATCGTGCACGCCGACGAGCAGTATCTGGTGCGCGGCGAGGGGCTGGTGCAGGGGCTCGACGACCTGGCGCGGGTGGTGGTGGCGCGCGGTGAGCGCGGCACGCCCGTGTACCTCGAGAACCTGGG